>NZ_JBHXWI010000010.1:0-207844 GCF_042671975.1 Rhodococcus sp. NPDC127593
TTCCGAACCCGGAAGCTAAGCCCTCCAGCGCCGATGGTACTGCACCCGACAGGGTGTGGGAGAGTAGGACACCGCCGAACATCCGTTACCGAAAGCCCCCCAACCTTGTTGGGGGGCTTTCGGCATTCCCGGACACCCTTCACCGACCACAACCGGTGCCCCGCACACCCTTTCACCCCGGCGCACCGCCGGCCAGGACTTGTAGCGCGCGGGACGCGAGATGAAGATTCAGGCGTGTGTCAACGCTACGGAGATCACGCCCGGTGAGTTCGTGAATGCGAGACATCCGGTATCGCAGGGTGCTGCGGTGGATCCTGAGCGCCTGCGCGGTCTCGTCGTATTTCCCGCCGCATTCGAGGTATTGGGCCAGTGTGGCCGTCATCGTGCTGCGGTGTTCCCGGTCGTAGTCGAGCAGTGGGCCGAGCCATTCCTGCACGAACGCCTCGACGTCTCCGGTGCTGCTGTGCGAGTCGAGGATGCGGTAGACGCCGAGTTCGTCGAACAGCGCCACACCGCGGGGCGACAGCGACTGCTTTCTGATCTCGAGCGCCCGTATTGCGTGGATGTACGAGTCGGGTAGGCCGCTGGGGGAGGTGCATTCGGATCCGACGCCGATCACTCCGACCGCGGGGCCGAGCGACTTCTCCAATGCCGTGAAGATGATGTTCACGTCTGTCTTTGCGTCCATGACGGCGGCGAGGACCCCGGTTCGGTGCTCGTTGCTCTGGACGAGAAGGGCCGACGAGTCGGTGGACGTCAGGTGGCGCCGGAAGGCCTCCGTGACGGACTCGACGGGTGTGTCCGGCCCCCAGTGGACCACCAGAACGCGTTGCGGGGTGTGCAGGTCGTAGCCGAGTGCGTCGGCCCGCGAATAGGCGCTGTCGTCGTCCGTGCCGGCGAGCAGGTCGGCGCCGAGGTCGCGGCTCAGTCGCGCCTCCGTCTCGGCGAGCGCTCTGCGGTGCGACATGTCGACGGCGAGCATCGTCGTGGCGTATTCGAGGGCGACCGTGTCGAGGTCGGTGGCCCGATGTTCCGGGTCCGACAGATACAGGACGCCGAGAAGTGTCTGGCCGGGCCGGACTATCTGCACGATCCGGTTGTCGTGCCGCAGCGGGCGCCCTTCCATCGCGGCACGGCGCAGGACGTCGACTCGGTTCCCGCCGCCGGTCTTGCGGTACCGCGGGGCCTTGTCCGGGCCGGACCAGACGCGGAGATTGCCGAAGGCGTCTTCGATCCCGACGGCGAGTCCGGTCACCTGGTGGAGTGTCTCGGCGATGGCGGTCTCGTCGGCGCCGGTCGCGGCGAGGCGCCCGAACGTGTTGTGGATCTTCGCTTCCTCCTCGAGTCGCACGGCCCTTGCGTCGAGCGCGGTGATCCCGTCCGCGGCCTCGCGTAACTGACGTTCCTGTGTGGCCGCCCGGGAGCGGAGCGATGCGGCGCGCAGGGCCGACCCCGTGTGCTGAATCAACAACTCGAGCAGGGTGGCCTGCACCGGGGTCGGCGGGTAGTCGGCCCGCAGGGTGAGCGACACCGGCCTCGACCACGAATCGTCGAGCAGCACGCGGTGTCGCCAGACGTCGTCGTCGTGGCGTTCGCCCGTCAGAGCCGACACGGGTTCCACTGTGAAGGGACCGAGTTCGGGGAGGGCTTCGACCAGCAGGGCCAGGATCTCGTCCCGATTCCCGCAGTCGTGCATGTGCGCGGTGACGGCCACGACCGCGGACAGGTTCGTCGCCCGCGGCATGTGATCCACCCTCGGGTCTGGGGCTGCTTCCAGATCCATGGCTTGGAACTACCCCGTTTTGCGCCGTCGAAACCGGGACGCTGTCCATTGAGGCCGGATTTCGGGGGATTCTTTCGTTCCGCCGTGACCATGTGGAGAGACGGATCAGCCGCCAACCTTGGTTACTGAGGGGTGGCACTATGACCCAATCCAATAATTGGCACGATCCCGATCTGAACATGATTCGCGATGTCGTCGCGCACACGTCGGACGGGTGCGAGGGCTGTCTTGCACTCGGTACCCGCTGGGAGCACCTGATGTTGTGCCTGACGTGCGGCTATGTCGGATGCAATGACGGATCACCGATGCGGCACGCGCGACACCACGCCGAACGCAGCGGTCATCCGATCGTCCAGTCCCTCCACCCGGGGGACAACTGGCGCTGGTGCTTCGTGCACGACGCCCAGATCTGCACGCCGTATCCGGCGACCGGGGCCCGGGTGGTCGCACCGAGCCTGGTGCCCGGACCGTCCGACGACGTCAGGCACGGTCTCCGTATCGCGAAATCGCAGTGACGATCGCAGAACAGACGGCGTCCGCCCGAACCTCGGGGGGAGCGTCGGCCGGCCAGCCTGGGCGTACCGGGGTTCCGCCGGGGCGCGGCGGCGTCGGAAGCGGTCCGGGAACTGCGGCGTAGGCATCCGACGCCGACACCGGGGTGTACGAAGCGTCGAAGGAGAACTGGGACGACTCCTCGTGCGCGCCGTGCCTGAGTCGGAGAACCTCCTGCCCCACCCGTCCGCGCAGGAGGAAGAAGAGCAGCGGGTCGTCGTCGAGCACCCACGCTGCCTGATACAGCACCGCGGCAGCGTGGCGGCAAGGCACATCCCACTCCTCGCAGGTGCACGTCGCATCGGCATCGAACATCGACGGTACTAGGGACACGTCGACGGCAGCGAGTCGTCGTCGAGTTCGCGGGGAAGCGTCCCACTCGACAACTGGGCGACGTGACCGCTCCGGGACGCGAGTGTCGCGAGCACCTCGCGCCACTGGCGCTCGTCCAGCTGGTCCACCCGGATCCGCACGTGCAGTCTCTCCTCGTCCGTGTGCACGTCCGCGGAGACAAGCCCGGCCGCGAACGTGAGCGGCCCGACCAGTCCGCGGGTCAGTTCGGTGAAGGCGTCGGCATGTCGCCGTTCTGGAAGCGTTCGACCAGCTTCTCCCGGGCGGCGACGGAAGTGCCCCCGTGCAGGAATTCGCAGCCCACCCCGCGCGCCGTCAGGTGCCGCAGCAGCAGCCGTCCCATCGTGGTGAAGTGGGTGAACACGAGCGAACGCCCGCCCTCCGACAGGTTGGTGTCGATCAGCTCGTCGAGCAGGCCGATCTTGCGGGAACGACCGGCGAGCGCGGAGTGCTCCTGGCCGAGGTACGGGGCGGGGTGATTGCGGATCTGCTCGAGACCGGTCAGCATTGACACGATGCTGCCGCGCCGCCCGATGCCGTCGCTCCTCTCGATCTGCTCCATGGCCTCGCGGACGAGGGCCTCGTACATTCCCGCCTGTTCGGGGGTGAGCGTGGCGTCCAGGTCGATCTGGTCTTCGGCGGAAGCTCTGGAGTGATCGTGCGCAGGGCGCGGGTGACGGACGCCGCGCGGTTCTTCAGGTGTTGCGCCTCGTCGCTGCCGCCCGCGACCGTCTCACCGGGAGGACGCCGCTTCGGACCGTGGTGGACGAGGACACCGGTGCCCGGTGCGAAGCGCTCGATCTCCCATCGCCAATTCCCGAGCAGCGACGCGGGACAGACCACCAAGGTGGGTCCTGCCGTTACGGGTGCCTGCTGGCGGTGCAGGTGAACCGCGATGAGGGTCAACGTCTTTCCCAGACCCATGTCGTCGAGACAGGCGCCCAGGCCCCGTGACGTGAGTCCGGCGACCTCCTCCCCGCGCCGGGCCCGGCCGGTCAGCGAGACCGCAGGGCCTCGATGGACGTCATCGTTCCGGTCCGCCGCTGCAGCGTCTTTCGTATCAACGCCGAATCCGCCAAGACGTATCGGTTGCGGAGTTTCACGACGGCGCGCTCCGCCGACACGAGTTCTTCCATCTCTTCCCGCGTCAGCACGTCGTCGCCCACCGCGACACGCCAGTCGAAGTCGAAGGCGCGGTCGCCACCGAAAGCGGCTGCCCCCTCGCCGGACCCGGGCTCGCCGAGGATCATGCGGGTCGAGGTACGCGCCACCAGCTTGCGCGGCCAATGGATCTCGACTCCTCGTTGGCGCAGCCGACGGCCTGCGTCCCCGGTGAGGGAAGCCAGGTCGTCGTCCTAGAGTCGGATGCGGTGCGGCGCCTCGGCTCGCAGCAGGTCTTCGAGCGGAGCCCAGTCCTGGGCCGCGCGGCGGAGGGCGTCGAGCACCGCGTTCCGCGGGTCGGAGGCGAACGCGGGCTCGGCGAGCGTCGGATGCCGGCCAGAGGTCGACGGCATCGCACACCACCCCGGGCCGGGCGAGACCGTGCACCTGGACCGTGGCGTCGAACTCGCTGTCCGAGAGGTCGACCGCGCCGGGATCGACGGGGTCGATCCGCAACGACAACGCGATCGCGTCGGGTGCCAGGGCGCCTGTCCACGCCCGGAGTTCGGGGGACGTCTCGGCGTTCCAGTCCAGGTAGGGCCCGGCGTCGGCCGGCGATTCGAGCCGCGGGATCGTGTCGACGGCGGCGGCGGTCCGTCCGGCGAGTCGCGCCAGAACGCCAGGCGGAGTCGCGAGGGGATCGGAGGGGGCGAAGGTGGCCGCACGGGTGGCGAGGATGGGCTCCGCTGTCACTACTGCGCCTTTCGCCTGGTTTACGGTACGCCGTACGTCAATGAGGCGGCGGACGGAATTGTTCCCGGGCGCCGTGGGAAGATCTCGGCATGGGTAGAAGCGCGACACCGGAGGGCGACCCCGCCCGCACCATGGAGCTGCTGTGGGGTGGTGGCAGCACGCCGATCTCGCGCCCCCGCAACGGGAAGCCGGGCCTGACGCTCGACCGGATCGTCGAGGCCGCCGTCTCCGTCGCGGATGCGGAAGGGCTGGACGCCGTCTCGATGCGCCGGCTGGCAGCCGAGCTCGGCGCCGGGGCGATGTCGCTGTACACGCACGTCCCCGGGAAGACGGAACTGGTGGAGGTGATGCTCGATCGCGCGCTGTCCACACTCGAGCCGGCCGAGGATACCGATGTGGGGTGGCGGGAGCGACTCGCGGCAGCCGCTCACGACTACTTCCAACTGCTGTGCGCCCACCGGTGGATGCTCGGCGTCGTCGCACTGAGCCGGCCGGTTCTGGGGCCCGGCGGGATGGCCAAGTACGAGCGGGAATTGCGCGCGGTCGAGGGGCTGGGACTGTCGGACCTCGACATGGACTCCGTCGTCACGCTCCTCGACAGTTTCGTCGCGGGCGCCGCGCGGGCCGCGGTGGACGCGGCCGCGCTCGCCGCCCAGGGGGAGGCGGACAGTGAATGGTGGCAGCGCGTCGCTCCGCACTTCGAGAAGGTCTTCGACCCCGACCGGTTCCCGCTGGCGGCCCGGGTGGGGGCCTCGGCGGGGGAACACCACGACGCCGCGTACGCGCCCGCCCACGCCTTCGAATTCGGGCTCGCCCGGCTACTCGACGGAGTCGGCGCCCTCATCGTCGACGGCGGAACCGGCGGGGAGTAGCTCGGCGGGAACGGCCAGCGTGGTCGGCTCGACGCGGCCGCGCAGGGTGACGGTGTCGGTGAGTTGCCACCGCGTGCGTTCGTCAT
This sequence comes from Rhodococcus sp. NPDC127593, assembly GCF_042671975.1. Taxonomy (NCBI): domain Bacteria; kingdom Bacillati; phylum Actinomycetota; class Actinomycetes; order Mycobacteriales; family Nocardiaceae; genus Rhodococcus; species Rhodococcus sp. NPDC127593. Next base: position 5,499 of record NZ_JBHXWI010000010.1, read on the forward strand.
CGGCTGCCGCGTCGATCGCACGCTCGGACGCGACGACGTGTCCGGACACGTTCTTGGCGAGCTCGGACAACCGCGCCGCCTCGTTGACCGGATCGCCGATCACCGTGTACTCGAAACGTTCGTGGGCGCCGATGTTTCCGGCCACGGCGCGACCCGCCGCCACTCCGATCCCCGCGTCGCACTCCGGTACCTCGGCGGTGAGCCGTTCGCGGAGGGCCCGAGCAGCGGAGAGCGCGGCACCTGCATGGTCGTCGAGCGCCACGGGTGCCCCGAAGATGGCCAGCGCGGCGTCACCTTCGAACTTGTTGACGAACCCGTCTCGCCGATCGACCTCGTCGACGACCACGTTGAAGAACCGGTTGAGCAGGTCCACGACCTCCGCGGGCGACCGGGTGGCCGCGATCGTGGTGGACCCGATGATGTCGACGAACAGGACCGCTACGTCACGTTCCTCCCCGCCGAGTTCGGAGTTGTGCCGGAGGGCCTGGGACGCCACTTCCTGCCCGACGTGGCGCCCGAACAGGTCGCGGATCCGCTCACGTTCGCGGAGTCCCGCGGCCATCCGGTTGAACCCGGTCTGCAGCGCGCCGAGTTCGGTGCCGTCGTACACGACGACCTCGGCGTCGAGATCGCCCTCCGCCACCTTCGCCATGCCCAGCGACACCGAGCGGATCGGCGCCTCGGTGGCGCGCACACTGATCACGACCAGCAGCAGGCCGAAGAGCAGGATCACACCACCCAGTGCAAGGATCGATACCGCGAGGCTGGTCGGGCTCGCGGGCCGGATGAAACTGAAGATCGCGATGAGCATCAGACCGAGCACGGGAACACCCGTCCCGAGGATCCACGCCAGTGCGGTGCGGCCGGTGATGCCGAGGGTTCGGCGGGGTCGCGGTCCGTCCGATCCCAGTGCCCGGGCGGCGATGGGGCGGAGCGCGAACTCCGTCAGCAGGTAACAGAACGCGGATACCGTGATCCCGGCCAAGGCGATCGTGAACGCGACCTTCGGAATGGTCTGGGGATCGATGATGCCGTACAGCGTCGTGAAGAAGACCAGCCCGATGCCCCACAACGCCGCCTGAACACGTGTCAGACGCCACGGTGCGCGGAACGCCGCCGACCGGTCGTGGTCGGTGGGCGCGTCGTCCTCCGTCGCCCACCGGAGATCCGACACCAGTCGCTTGGTGCCCCAGGTCACACCGACCAGGACCGCGCACAGCACGAACACGGGCACCGCGACGAAATTGGCGATCGTGAACTCGCTCGACCACACACTCGGGCCGGGGACGACGACACTGACGAGCAGGCAAGTGATCACCGCGCCGACCAGGTTGGTAAATACCAGGGGGGCGGTCAGCAGCAGCTGGACGCGGATACGGCGCCGGCGGGGACTCTCGTCCGGCGATCCGAGCAACCACGACCCCATCGGGGCGACGGATCGGCGGGGGCTGCGCATGGTCATTCGAGACTAGTCGGCGCGATCCCTTAGGGTGGGCGGGTGCGCCTAGTGATTGCCAGATGCCGAGTCGATTACGTAGGCCGTTTGACGGCACATCTGCCCACCGCTCGTCGCCTGTTGTTGATCAAGGCCGACGGTTCCGTGAGCATCCACGCCGACGACCGCGCCTACAAGCCGCTGAACTGGATGAGCCCGCCCTGCTGGCTCGTCGAAGACTCCGTGGAAGACGCCGAAGCGCTGTGGGTGGTGACCAACAAGGCCGGTGAGGAACTGCGGATCACCCTCGAGGAAATCGAGCACGACTCCAGTCACGAACTCGGTGTCGATCCGGGGCTCATCAAGGACGGTGTCGAGGCACACCTTCAGGAGTTGCTCGCCGAACACGTCGAAACGCTCGGCAGCGGCTACACGCTCGTCCGGCGCGAGTACATGACGGCCATCGGTCCCGTCGACCTGCTGTGCCGGAACGCCGACGGGGCTTCCGTCGCCGTGGAGATCAAGCGCCGCGGAGACATCGACGGTGTCGAGCAGCTCACGCGGTACCTCGAACTGCTCAACCGGGATCCGCTGCTGGCGCCGGTGAGCGGTGTCTTCGCCGCCCAGCAGATCAAGCCGCAGGCCAAAACCCTTGCCACCGACCGCGGGATCCGGTGCCTGGTGCTCGACTACGAAGCGCTGCGCGGCACCGAGAGCACCGAGTTCCGGCTCTTCTGAGGCCTAGGCTGAACCCGTGCCCCGTCGCAAACCCCAGCGGAAGAACACACGCCGCAGTGCGCCCCCGGACAACTCCGAGGGGTCGCTGTTCGGCAGTGCGATGATGCGGCAGGAATCCGGGCCCGCTGGCTACGCGGACGAGAGCTTCGTCGTCCGCACGATCCCCGGGGCCCGGGCGACCAAGTCCTACCGGTGCCCCGGCTGCGATCACGACATCCGGCCGGGCGTCGCCCACCTCGTCACCTGGCCGGCCGAATACGGCGGAGCCGAGGACCGGCGGCACTGGCACACCGGGTGCTGGTCGGGACGCAGCACTCGGGGCCTCACGCGCAGGTGGTCCTAGCTTCCCGTCTTCACGGTCCGCTGATTCGCCGGCCGGTTCGCCGGGTTCTTCTCGACGGTGGACAGCACCGCAGTGTCCTCGTCCGAGTTGTCCGTCTCGTCCGCGGAGTTCTTTCCGGACTCGTTCTGCGCGGTCTTCCGGTCCGCGGCACCGCCCGGAGCCGACTTGCTGTTGGTGTTCTCGTCCGAGCGCTTCTGCGAGTTCGACGCCGCGGTGTCGGGCTGCGCGTCCAGGAGTTCGCTCTCCCGGTTGACCGACGCCAACATCGCCGGAACAGAATCGAGCTGCCCCCGAATTCCCAAGAGCTGCGCCAGGATCCGGCCGCGTAGCACACGAAGTTCTTCCGCGAGCTCCTTGGCGTGGGCGATCTTGCGCTCCGACTGGTCGGTGGCCGCCTGCAACCTGCGCTCCGCCTCGTGCGTGGCATCCGCGAGACGACGATGCGCCTCGGCCTTGCTGGTGGACTCGAGTTCGTTGACGGCCGTGATCGTCTTCTGGCGGCGCTCGGACATCGCGAGGTCGAAGTCTTCCTGCACCTGCGACCGACGCAGTTCGGCCTCGGCGGCCAGGCGGTCGCGCTCGGACTGAGCGGCCTCGACGATCTTCGCCGCCTCCGTGCGGGCCTTCGCCATCGTCTGCTCGTGCTGAATTTCGAGAGCACTGCGGCGGTCTTCGAGTTCCGCGACCAGCGACTCGTACTGGCCGCGAAGCTGCGCGCCCTCCTGCTCGGCGACGGAGATCATCTCGGCGGCGTCGGCCTCGGCCTTCGCGCGCACCTCGGACGCCTCGTCCGACGCGAGCCGGAGCATGCGCGAGATGCGGTCGCTCATTCCCTCCGCGGTGGTCGGCGGAACGGACAGGCGGTCGACATCCTTGCGGAGATCGTCGATCTCGTCCCGCGCATCGTCGAGCTGCTTGGCGAGATCCCGCGCCTGCGCCGCCGCGGCGTCGCGGTCGGCGGCAGTGACGCGGAGCTCCGCGTCGAATCGCTCGAAGTAGTTACGTACCTCGTCCCGGTCGAATCCCTTGCGCACGGTGGAAAAGGGAAGGGGGATCGAACCACGGTCCTGCTCGTTTACCATGGCCGCCAATCTACCTGGGCAAAGTAGAACTTGTCTCTGCGCCTGGTACCCGGCGGCCGGCCACAGCTCTAGTGGGTCGCCGACGGCTCGACGAGCTCGACGAGAACTCCGCCTGCATCCTTCGGGTGGACGAAGTTGATGCGCGAGTCGGCGGTTCCGCGGCGGGGTGCGTCGTACAGCAGCCGCACACCGCGCTCGCGCAACTGAGCGGAGATGGCGTCGATGTCCGTGACGCGGTACGCGAGCTGCTGGAGACCGGGGCCGCTGCGATCGATGAACTTGGCGATGGTCGAGCTCTCGTTCAACGGTGCGAGAAGCTGCAGCGCGGTGCTGCCCTCGGGAGAGCCGACGACGCTCAGCATCGCTTCGCGCACGCCCTGCTCCTCGTTCACCTCTTCGTGTGTCGACACCATGCCGAGGTGTTCGGAGTACCACGCGATGGCGGCGTCGAGGTCGGGAACGGCGATGCCGACGTGGTCGATGGCGGTCACCAGGTCCGAGGACAGCGGCGACGTGGTCTGGGTGGGGGAGGACTGTGTCATGGTCCCGACGTTAGCGCTACCGTTTCGGTAGTTCTCGTCGGGATGTGACTTCCGTCGCCCCGCACCTGCCCAACTCGTCTCACGCGGAGGAAATCGTGACCAGTTCTGTGATCGTCGCCGGAGCCCGGACCCCGATGGGCCGGTTGCTGGGTTCGTTGAAGGATGTGTCGGGTTCGGATCTGGGTGGGGTGGCGATTCGGGGTGCGTTGGAGAAGGCGGGCGTCGCTCCCGAGCAGGTCGAGTACGTGATCATGGGTCAGGTGCTCACGGCGGGAACGGGGCAGATCCCGGCGCGGCAGGCCGCGGTGGCCGCGGGCATCGGGATGGATGTGCCGGCGTTGACCATCAACAAGGTGTGTCTGTCGGGGATCGACGCGATCGCATTGGCGGATCAGCTGATCCGGGCCGGCGAGTTCGACGTCGTGGTCGCCGGGGGTCAGGAGTCGATGTCGCGGGCCCCGCACCTGCTGGAGACGTCGCGGGAGGGTTTCAAGTACGGCGACGTCACGATGCGCGATCACATGGCCTTCGACGGGTTGTACGACATCTTCACCGACCAGGCGATGGGGAGTCTGACGGAGGCGAAGAACGCGGAGGACGGGCAGCGGATCGGCCGCGAGGAGCAGGACACATTCGCGGCGGCGTCGCATCAGAAGGCGGCGCGGGCCTGGAAGGACGGGGTGTTCGACGACGAGGTGGTTCCGGTGCCGGTGCCGCAGCGCAAGGGCGATCCGGTGCTGGTCGGCTCCGACGAGGGCGTGCGCGGCGATACGACGGTGGAATCGCTGGCCAGGCTGCGGCCGGCGTTCAGCAAGCACGGCACGGTCACCGCCGGGTCGGCGTCGCAGATCTCCGACGGCGCGGCCGCTGTCGTGGTGATGAGCAAGGCGAAGGCGCAGGAACTCGGGTTGTCGTGGATCGCGGAGATCGGCGCGCACGGGGTGGTGGCGGGTCCGGACTCGACGTTGCAGTCGCAGCCGGCGCGGGCCATCGCGAAGGCCTGCGCCAAGGAGGGGATCGAGCCGAAGGATCTGGATCTGGTGGAGATCAACGAGGCCTTCGCGGCGGTGGGGATCGCGTCGACGCGGGAGCTGGGGCTGGATCCGGAGATCGTGAACGTCAACGGCGGGGCGATCGCGATGGGGCATCCGCTGGGGATGTCCGGGGCGCGGATCGCGTTGCATCTGGCGTTGGAGTTGCGTCGTCGTGGTGGGGGTGTGGGCGCCGCGGCACTGTGCGGTGGTGGCGGTCAGGGGGACGCCCTGATCGTGCGCGTCCCCAAGGCCTGACAGGACGACAGTCCGCGGTGGTGTATCTCACACCACTACGGACTGTCGTAGATGGTCGGGCACAATGGTCGGCATGGCGAACGTCTTCGATCTCAGCACCACGGCCAAGCGCTTCCGATTTGTCGCAATTCTGGAGGCATTCACCTGGCTCGGCCTCCTCATCGGCATGGCCTTCAAGTACCTGCCTGCCGACGGCAACGAGATCGGCGTGAAGATCTTCGGGCCCATCCACGGCGGTGTCTTCGTCCTGTACCTGCTCATCTCGCTGTGGACCGCGCGCAAGCTGAGCTGGAATCTGGTCACCACCTTCTGGGCGCTCGTCGCCAGCGTCCCGCCGTTCGGCACCGTCGTGTTCGAGGTCTGGGCGGCCCGCACCGGCCGGATGGGCGAACTGTCCCGGTCGAGCGCAGCGAAGAGCGAACCGTTGCTCGTCTGATCCGCACCGCGGTAGGCACGGCCCGCATTCCGGTGCGCGCTCAAATCGTGACAAACTGGTGGACGTGACTCGACCAGGTTCTCGTCCGTCAGCGCGTTCCTCAGCAGTGGCCGCAGCCATGAGCGGAGCAGTCGATCTCTCCGCCCTCAAGGAGCGTGCGGCCGCTCCGCCCCCGCCGGCACCCGCACCCTCCGGGGACGGTGCCGTCGCTCCGGCCGACCCCGGCGGCACCGGACTCGCATCCGTCATCGACGTCACCGAGGCGACGTTCGAGGCGGACGTGCTCGTCCGGTCCCAGCAGGTCCCGGTCGTCGTCGACCTGTGGGCCACCTGGTGCGAGCCGTGCAAACAACTCTCACCCCTGCTCGAGAAGCTGGCACACGAGGCAGGCGGCACCTGGGTGCTCGCCAAGGTCGACGTCGACGCCAACCCGCGCATCGCGCAGGCCTTCGGCGTCCAGTCCGTCCCGACCGTGGTCGCCATCGCCGGCGGACAGCCGCTCGCCGACTTCCAGGGTGCGCAGCCCGAACCGCAACTGCGTCAGTGGCTCGCCGCCGTCCAGCAGGCAACTGCCGGAAAGCTGTCCGGACCGCCGGCCGGTGACGGCAACGAGGACGAGCCCGAGCCGGAGGACCCGCGTTTCGTCGCCGCCGAGGCCGCGCTCGACGAAGGCGACCTGTCGGCAGCCGAAGCCGAGTTCCAGAAGATCCTCGACGAGGAACCGGCCAACGCCGAGGCGCAGGGCGCGATCCGTCAGGTGCGTTTCCTCGCCCGCGTCCAGTCCGCCGATCCCGGTGCCGTCGCCGCGGCGGATGCCGCCCCGAACGACATCGACGCCCAGCTGCAGGCCGCGGACGTCGAGCTCTACTCCCAGGCCTCGGACGCGGCATTCGCCCGCCTCATCGGTGTCGTCGCCCGCAGCGCCGGCGACGACAAGACGCGGGTACGGACTCGTCTGCTGGAACTGTTCGAACTGTTCGACCCGGCCGAGCCGGTCGTCATGACCGCGCGCCGGAAACTCGCCGCCGCGCTGTACTGACGAGGAACCGGGGTGAGTGCTGTGGGCACTCACCCCGGTCACCCCGCCGGCGGGTCGGTCAGCTCCGAACGCGCTCCACCCGTCCGACCAGGAGGACGTAGGACGCGATCCCGACCGCGGTCACCACGGTCATGTAGACGAATCCCGGCGCAAAGCTGTCGTCGGTGACGAGCAACCCGATCACGATGGGTGTCGCGATCGACGACAGGTTGCCGATGAAGTTGAACATTCCACCGGTGAGCCCGAGCAGTCGTTCCGGTGCGAGTGCCGAGACCAGCGACCACGTGATCGACGCGAGTCCGTTGCCGAAGAACGCGATGGACAGGAACACGATCACCATCGCGGTCGAGTCGGTGAAGTTGGCGCCGATCATCGCGACGGTCAGCAACAGTCCCACGATGATGGGACCCTTGCGCGCGACTCCGAGAGACACTCCCTTGCGCAGCAGGAAATCGGAGAACACTCCGGAGAACAGCACGCCGACGAGCGCCGCGACGAACGGCAGCGAGGCGAGAAATCCGGACTTGATGTAGTCCATGTCCCGGTACTCGACGAGGTAGGTGGGGAACCAGGTGAGGAAGAACCACAGCGTCGACGTGAGACAGAACTGCCCCAGATAGATTCCCCACAGCTTGCGCCGGCCGAGAACGGTGGCGACATCGTTCCGGGTCACGGCCGGACGTTCGGGTTGCTGCTCGTCCACGAGGTCGACGAGTCCGCCGCCGTCGCGGATCAGGTCGATCTCGGCGTCGTTCGCCCGCGAGTCGCGTGGCTCGCGGTAGAACGCGTACCACACGGCACCCCAGAGCGCCCCGACCGCTCCGGTCACGATGAAGACCCAGTGCCAGGACAGCACGGACTGCAGCCAGGAGAGGAAGGGAGTGAGCAGGGCCAATCCGATGAACTGTCCGGACGTGTAGAAGCCGATCACCGTCGCACGTTCGCGCTCGGGGTACCAGGCCGTCGCGACCCGGTTGTTGATCGGATACGCGGGCGCCTCGAACACGCCGACGAGCAGGCGCAACGCGATGAGTGCCACGAAGCCGCCGATGACCCCCATGAACGCGGTCGCGACCGACCACAGGATGAGGCAGGCGGGGTAGAGCAGTCTCGGGGGAATCCGGTCGACGAGCCATCCGCCGGGAATCTGCAGCGCCGCATACGTCCAGCCGAACGCCGACAGCAGCAGTCCCTGCTGCGCCTTGGAGAGATCCATTTCGTCCGCGATCGCGGGCATCGCGATCGACAGGTTTGCGCGGTCCATGTAGTTGATGACGACGGTCACGAACAGCATTACCGCGATGAGAACGCGCGCCTTCGACGCCTGCGCGGCGACCGGCGTGGACTTGCCGATCTTCTGGGTCTGCACCATTGCCCTCACCACTCCGCAAAGGATCCGTCGCTGTGGCGCCAGACCGGGTTTCGCCAGCGATGTCCTTCGGCGGCCCGTTCGATGACGTACTCCTCGTTCACCTCGATGCCCAGCCCCGGACCGGTGGGGATTCGGACCTGACCGTCCGCGTAGGTGAACACGGCCGGGTCGACGAGATAGTCGAGAAGATCGTTCGACGTGTTGTAGTGGATGCCGAGGCTCTGTTCCTGGATCGTCGCGTTGTAACAGCCCGCGTCGATCTGCAGGCACGTGGCCAGGGCGATCGGCCCGAGGGGGCAGTGCAGAGCGAGTGCCACGTCGTACGCCTCGGCCATGTGCGCGATCTTCCGCGCCTCGGTGATGCCGCCGCAGTGCGACGGGTCGGGCTGGATGATGTCCACAGCTCCGGACGCCAGGACGGTTTTGAAATCCCAACGGGAGAACAATCTCTCACCCAGTGCGATCGGGATCGGCGACTGTCGCAGCACGTCGACGAAACCGTCGACGTGCTCGGAGAGGACCGGTTCCTCCACGAACATCAGCCGGAACGGTTCGAGTTCCTTCAGCAGCACCTTGGCCATGGGTTTGTGCACTCGGCCGTGGAAATCGACGCCGATGCCGATGTTCGGACCCACTGCATCCCGTACCGCGGCGACGTTGGCGAGGCACTGGTCCACCTTGTCCCACGAGTCCAGGTACTGCATTTCCTCCGTGCCGTTCATCTTCACGGCGGTGAACCCCCGGTCGACCACCTCGCGCGCCGCCTTCGCGGTGTCCGAGGGGCGGTCGCCGCCGATCCACGAATAGACCTTGATCCGGTCCCGGACGCGGCCGCCGAGAAGTTCGTATGCCGGCACGCCGAGGGCCTTGCCCTTGATGTCCCACAGGGCCTGGTCGATGCCGGCCAGCGCGCTCATGTGGATGCCGCCGCCGCGGTAGAACCCCGACCGGTACATGACCGTCCACAGGTCTTCGATCTGCGTCGGATCCTGTCCGACGAGATAGTCGGACAGTTCCTCCACTGCGGCGGCGACGGACGCGGCCCGGCCTTCGAGCACCGGTTCGCCCCAGCCGACCACGCCGTCGTCCGTCTCGATTCGCAGGAACAGCCACCTGGGGGGTACGGCGTACGTGGTGAGTGACTTGATCTTCATGGAGTCCTCCTGTGTGGGGCTGTGGTGGTGGCCCCGGTGGTCGTAGGTGTCGATCAGGCGGCTTCGGCCGACCAGATGTTCATCAAGGTGAGGGCGCGGTCGCGGACGGTGTCGGCGCCGTCCTCGGGCCGGTACAGGCAGGTTCCGAGTCCCGCGCCTCCCGCACCTGCGGCGGCCCACTCGGCGAGGTTGGTGCGATCGACGCCGCCGACGGGGAGCAACTCGACCTCCGTCGGCAGGACGGCCCGCCACGCCTGCATCCCGGCTGGCCCGACCGAGTCGGAGGGAAACAGTTTGATGCTGCGCGCTCCCGCACCGACGGCACGGAACGCCTCGGTGGGAGTGGCCGCTCCCGGGTACGGGTGCAGGTTTCGGGCGACGGCGGCGCCGATGACCTCGACGTCGGTGTTGGGGGAGACGATGATCCGGGAGCCGGCCGCTTCGGATCGGATCACGTCGCCGACGCTCAGTACGGTCCCGGCTCCGACGACGCAGACGTCGCCGACGGCCGCCGCCAACCGCTCGATCGAGTCGAACGGTCGCGGCGAGTTCAGTGGGACCTCGATCGCCGTGAACCCGGCGTCGACGAGGGCCGAACCGACGGCGACGATCTCGTCGGGGGTGATGCCGCGCAGAATGGCGATCAGTCCGGTCGTGGTGGCAGTGGCTGTGGTGCTCATAGGGACTCCTTCTCGGGATTCGTGGATGGCGCCGGGTCGACCAGCCCCGCATCGATCGCCACGCGCCACAAACCCTGTGCTGCGGCCTCCTCGGCGACGATGTCGGCGACCACGCCGTGAACGCGCAGTCCGGCTGCGTAGCGTCTGCAGAGATCGGCGTTTCCGCACAACAGGATTCGGTTTCCGTCGGCGTAGTGGGGCAGGAGATGCCGGATCTCGTCCGCGATGATCACGCCGGAGACGTAGTCGGGAAGCGACGCCGGATCGAGGAGTCCGTCGAGCACGAGCGCTCGTGCTCCGAACAGCTCCGCGGGCAGCCCGCGTGACGGCGTCGACGTTCCCGTGGCGAGGCCCCGCTCGAACGCGGCGTCGTCGCGCACGGCGGCGGTGGCGGTGCGGCCGAGGATGCCGTGCTGCGTCACCAGGCCGTACAACTCGCCCGACATCGACGTCGCGAACGAGACGATCTTGCGGTTCTCGACTCGTGCCCACTTGCTGTGTGTTCCGGGAAGCACGATCGTCAGTGGGCGGTCGGTCGGCGGGAGCAGGCCCAGTGCCCCGATGATCTGCGTCTCCTCGCCCCTCATGACGTCGCCGGCCACGGTGCCGTCGGCGGCGGAGGCGACGCGCAGGCCGGGTACGAGGTGCAGCACTCCGCGTGGGTGGGGGACCGTCGTGAGGTCGTCGGCGTCGATCGCGAGATCGGTCGGCGTGGTCAGATAGCCGGCTTCACGCCAACCCTGGGCGCTGCCGACCATGCCGCAGGCGATCGCCGGGATATCGGGGGCGGCCGCGATCCAGTCGCCGCAGGCCTCGTCGAAGGCGGCTTCGTAGTCACGAGTGCGCGACGCGGGGTCGTCGCCGGTGGTGCCGAGCAATCCGAAGTCCGGCCGGCGAACGTCCAGAATGCGGCCGCCGTCGCCGAGGAGCCAGGCGCGCTGTGACGACGTGCCCCAGTCGAGAGCGATCAGACGTGGTGTCGAGGGGTCGGGGGTGTTCTGGATCACGCGAACCACTATCGGACGCGAATCCCATAATGACGAACATGGTCCCTATATGTGGGACAGTGGGGTGTGGCGAATCCTCCGTACGACATTCCACCCGGCACGCAGACCCTCGCCCGGGGGCTGGCGGTCATCCGCGCCGTCTCCGACGGGGCGCAGGATCTCCGCGCGGTCGTCGAGAGCACCGGGCTGGGGCGCAGCACCGCGCACCGTCTCGTCCAGTTGCTGGTCCACGAGGGCTATGTCCGGAGCGGAAGCCGGGGGTACACCCTCGGTCCGACGTTGATCGAACTGGGTTTCAAGGCGCTGCACGGCAACCCGCTGCCCGTCGTCGCGCGCCCGATCCTCGAGGAGCTGTCGGCGCACGTCCACGACACCGTGCACCTGGCGGTCGAGGACGGCGGTTCCGTGCTGTATCTGGACAAATTGCCGGGGTCGCGGGGTGCCGAGATGCGCTCGCGTATCGGTCACCGCATGCCGCTGACCCGCGCCGGTGTCGGGAAGGCTCTGCTGCTGGACTCGGCCGAGCGCTGGGATGTGCTGTACGAGAGCGACGCCGCGCAGGGGCAGCGGCCACCGAGCCCCCGCGGATTGGCGGACTTCCGCGCGCGCATGCAGGACTACGCGCGAAGGGGCGCGGCGATGGACCTCGAGGACAACGAACCCGGAATCCGCTGCGTGGCGGCGCCGGTGCGGGACGCGTCGTGCGCGATCGTCGGTGCGATCAGCGTGTCGGCCACGAGCCCGTACATGCCCGACGAGCGCATGCGCGGCCTCGTGCCGGTCGTGTGCCGGGCCGCCGGGCGGATCTCCGCGGCGCTCGGCTACCGGGAGATCTGAGACGGCGGTCGGACCACGTCACGCGGTGGGACGGTCAGCGGTACCGGCCCTCGCAGGCCTGCTCGCCGCCGAGCACTCCGGTGCGAAAGGCGTCCACCCGGGAGAATCCGCTCGGCACGGTCTCCCCGTTGACGTCACTGGCGGCGAGACCGTCGGTGAGCAGCCCCGACACGGCCTCGTCGAGGTCGCCGGGGGACAACCACACGCTGCCCGCCTCCAGTGTGGCGGGACTGTCCGGGCTCAACGCGCTGGTGATGACGCCGGACAGGCAGGCGGCTCGCAGCGCGGTCTGGGGTGAGTGCAGATCGTTGCCCCGGTCCCGCTGCAACGCCAGGGTGTACCGCGATGCGAGCAGGACGTACGCGTTGTAGTCGCCGGTGAGCTTGGTCTGGAAGAGTTCACGCCTGCCCGGGCGTCCCGGTGTGCCGCGTTCGGCGAGGGCGTCGACACTGACGCCGATCGTGTTGGTGGCCGGGCAGTACGACACCGGTTCGGTCGCGTCGGCGTCTGCGCAGTCGAGGTCGGCACCGTCGAGTTGCAGCGTGGGGGGATCGCTGAGATCGAAGATCTGCTGGAAGGACGTGAAGAACGCCTCGAGGGACTCCTCGGTGACGGGGAGTTCGCCGTCGTCGCTCTCGTCGGCGAACCGCTGCGGCAGATCCGCACGACGCGAGTCGATCTCCTTCTCGTCGATGCGCGTGCACGCTGCCGGACCGTCCGTGAATCCGATCTGGGTGGCGGTGACGCGTTCGAACGCCGAGCCGTGCACGTTGTCGGGATCATTCGGGTCGGTGTCACCGATGGCCACCGCCGACGCGAGTACCTTGTTCAGCCCGTCCGACGTGTTCAGCATGAAGTGGGACGCCTTGTCTTCCGCGATGTACCGCATGAACGCCCCCGCGAAGCAGTCGGCCTGCTGTTCCCGCACGATGCCGCCGCCCACGTTCTCGTCGGCGATTCCCGCCTTCGTCTGGACGGCGTGCCCGTACTCGTGTGCCAGAACGAAGACGGCGGCGACAACGCCGAACTTCTCCACGACCTCGGGCAGCAGCAGCGCCCGGTCCCAGCCGATCGTGTGGTCGGTGCTGCAGTAGCCGGCGTTGAGGACTTCCTCGGTGCCGTCCCCACAGAAGCGCGGGCCGCCGGACTCGCGCGGATCCCAGGAGATCAGTTCCTCGACCGGCTCGAATTTGCGCTGGAACAGTGCCGGGAATTCCGTCCGCCAGTAGTCCTCGATGTCGCTCACCGCGTTGGCGACCATAGTGTCGACCTCACCGCCGTCGGTGCCGGTGACGGGGAGGTCGGCGTCGGGCACGCCCTTGCGGGCACCGCTCGGACCCGACGTGGCATCCAGGCCTGCCACCTTGAACGGATCGTCGTAAATGGACGCGGCCTCGCCGTCCACCGAACGCGCACACCCGGACAGGACGACGGCGGCCACGGCCAGAACGCCCATGCTCGCAGCCCACTGCCGCCGTCGGGTCAGCAAGGCCGTGCCTTCATCAACGCTCCAGACTCATCCAGATCGCGCCGTTCGCGGGCAGTGCCACCTCTGCGGAGGCGGGACGGCCGTGCCACGGCTGCGAAGTTGCCGTCACCGCACCGAGATTTCCCCAACCCGATCCTGCGTAGATCTCGGCGTCGGTGTTGAGAATTTCACGCCATTCGCCCCGTTCTGGCAAGCCCACACGATAATTCGCGTGCGGGGAACCCGAGAAATTGAACAGGCAGGCCAGGATCGACCCGTCGGTTCCGTAGCGCAGGAAGCTCAGGACGTTGTTCGCGGTGTCGTTGGCATCGATCCAGGAGAACCCGCCCGGTGACGTGTCGAGAGTCCACAACGCCGGGCGCTCGCGGTAAGTGGCGTTGAGGTCGTGGACGAGCCGGAGCAGACCGCGGTGGAAGCCGCCGGTGTACGGGTCGTCGAGCTGGTACCAGTCGAGTCCACGCTCCTCGGACCACTCCCCGGTCTGTCCGAATTCCTGACCCATGAACAGCAGTTGCTTGCCGGGGTGCGACCACATGTACGCCAGCAGTGCACGAACACCGGCAGCCTTCGCGTAGTCGTCGCCGGGCATCCGCGTCCACAGCGTGCCCTTGCCGTGCACCACCTCGTCATGGCTGACGGGCAGCAGATAGTTCTCGCTCCACGCGTACATCAGGGAGAACGTGATCTCGTGGTGGTGATAGCTGCGGTGGACGGGATCGTGTGCCATGAATCCGAGGGTGTCGTGCATCCACCCCATGTTCCATTTCATGTTGAACCCGAGACCGCCGACGTTGGTCGCGCGGGTGACACCCGGCCACGCCGTCGACTCCTCGGCGATGGTGACGACTCCGCGGTGCTGCTTGTGGACCGTGGCGTTGGTCTCCTGCAGGAAGTCGACAGCCTCGAGGTTCTCCCTGCCGCCGTGGATGTTCGGCGTCCACCCGCCCTCCGGCCGCGAATAGTCGAGGTACAGCATCGACGCGACCGCGTCGACGCGCAGACCGTCCACATGGAACTCGTCGAGCCAGTACAGCGCGTTAGCGACGAGGAAGTTGCGCACCTCGCGCCGGCCGAAATCGAACACGTACGTTCCCCAGTCGAGTTGCTCGCCGCGCTGGGGGTCGCTGTGCTCGTAGAGCGGTGTGCCGTCGAAACGTGCCAGCGCCCACTCGTCCTTGGGGAAGTGGGCGGGAACCCAGTCGACGATGACCCCGATGCCGGCGGCGTGCAGGTGGTCGACGAACCACCGGAAGTCGTCGGGGGAGCCGAACCGTGAGGTGGGCGCGTAGTACGACGTGACCTGGTACCCCCACGAACCGCCGAACGGGTGCTCGGCCACCGGCAGCAGTTCGACGTGCGTGAATCCCGTCTCCGTCATGTGGGCAGCGAGTTGTTCGGCCATCTCGCGGTAGTTCAGCCCGGGCCGCCACGAACCGAGATGAACCTCGTACACGCTCATCGGGGACTGCGCCGGCTCGGTGGCCGCGCGCTGCGCCAGCCATTCGGCGTCGTTCCATTCGTATGTGCTCACCGACACCCGGGACGCGGTGGCGGGCGGGACCTCGGTCGCGAAGGCCATGGGGTCGGCCTTGTCGCGCACACTGCCGTCGGGTCCGTGGACCCGGAACTTGTACAGGTCGCCGACCTCGATACCGGGGATGAACAACTCCCACACCCCGGTTGACCCGAGCACCCGCATCGGGTAGTTCCGCCCGCCCCACCCGTCGAAATCGCCGATCACACTCACCCCGCGGGCGTTGGGAGCCCAGACGGCGAACGAGGTGCCGGTGACGGTGCCGTCGGGGGTGTCGTAGCGGCGGCGGTGCGCGCCGAGGATCTCCCAGAGGCGCTCGTGCCTGCCCTCACCGAACAGGTGCAGGTCGAGTTCGCCGAGCGTGGGCAGGAACCGGTATCCGTCGGCGGAGACGTCGTTGTGACCACCCGGCCACGTCGTGGACAGCCGGTAGTCCATCAGATCCCGGTAGGGGACGAGTGCCCCCCACACACCGTGCGCGAGGTGTTCGAGCGAGAAACTCGTCCCGCCGATGACGGCGTCGACGGCCTCGGCGTGGGGGCGCAGTGCGCGGATCACCGTGCCGTCGGGGTGCGGGTGTGCGCCCAGGATCGAGTGCGGATTGTGGTGCTCGCCCCGGGCCAGCAGGTCGAGGTCGGCGGCGTCCGGTGCGATGGCGACAGGCGGTTCGACGGTCACTATGTACCTCCGCGGTAGGCCAGCTTCGTTCTGGCCGGATAGGGGATCGACGGTAATGCCAGGATATGGGCCACCGCACGCCAGGGCTCCAGGCGCACGAAGTTGGTCTGCCCCCAGTGATACTGCTCCCCGGTGACCTCGTCGAGCACGGTCAGGTGGTCGTGCCAGTCGCGGCCCAGCGCGGGCATGTCCAGCCACACGTTGCCCTGCTCGGCGCCGTACGGGTTGAGGTTGATCACCGTCAGCACGGCATCCCCGGTGGTGGCGTCGAACTTGGAATAGGCGATCAGGGCGTCGTTGTCGACGTGGTGGAAATGGATGTTGCGCAACTGCTGCAGCGCCGGATGCTGCCTGCGGATCCGGTTGAGCGCCGTGATCCACGGTTCGAGGGACTCGCCCCGCGCGGCGGCGCCCTCGAAATCGCGGGGACGCAGCTCATACTTCTCCGAGTCGAGGTACTCCTCACTGCCCGGTCGCACCGGAACGTGTTCGTACAGTTCGTATCCCGAATACACCCCCCAGGTGGGAGACAGGGTCGCCGCCAGCGCGGCGCGCAGGGCGAACATTCCCGGACCGCCGGTCTGCAGGCTCTCGTGCAGGATGTCCGGGGTGTTGACGAAAAGGTTGGGGCGCGCCTCGTCGGCCTTGGCGGCGATCTCCTTGCCGAACTCCGTCAGCTCCCACTTGGCGGTCCGCCATGTGAAGTACGTGTAGGACTGCGTGAAACCGCGGCGGGCGAGACCGTACAACCGCGCGGGACGGGTGAACGCCTCGGACAGGAACAGGACGTCCGGATCCGACTTCTTGACCTCGGCGATCAGCCACTCCCAGAAGTCCGGCGGCTTGGTGTGCGGGTTGTCGACCCGGAAGATCTTGACGCCCGCCGCAACCCAGTGCCGGACGACCCGCAGGACCTCCGCGTAGATCCCGTCGCGGTCGCCGTCGAAGTTGACCGGGTAGATGTCCTGGTACTTCTTCGGCGGGTTCTCGGCATAGGCGATGGTGCCGTCGGGGAGCACGGTGAACCATTCGGGGTGCTTCTTCGCCCACGGATGGTCCGGTGCGGCCTGCAGGGCCAGGTCGATCGCCACCTCCATGTGCAGCTTCCGGGCGGCAGCGATGAACGCCTTGAAATCGCGCATCGTCCCGAGCTGGGGATGAATCGCGTCGTGGCCGCCCTCGTCCGAGCCGATGGCCCACGGCGAGCCGACGTCGTCGGGGCCGGGGGTCAGCGTGTTGTTGGGGCCCTTCCGGTTGACCTTGCCGACCGGGTGGATGGGCGGGAGGTACACCACGTCGAATCCCATCGACGCGATGCGGGGAAGTGCGGCCACGGATGTGGCGAACGTGCCGTGCCGCGGCGTGCCGTTCTCGTCCCAGCCGCCGGTGGACCGCGGGAAGAACTCGTACCACGACCCGAACAGGGCACGGGTGCGATCGACGAGCACGGTGTGCGGTTCGCTCTTCGTGACGAGATCGCGCAGCGGATGTGCGCGCAGCAGCTCGGTGACGTCCGACCCGAACGCCGGGGCCACACGTTCGGAGAGGTGACGGTCGGAACGCAGCGACGCCGCGACCCCGGCCAGCCGCGAGCGGTCCGCGCGGGGGACGCCCTTCGCGGCACGCTCGAACAACCGCGCACCGATCTCGAGGTCGTTGGCCAGTTCGGCCGGCCCCTGTCCCACCGCCAGCTTGGCCTCGACCGCGTGCTTCCAAGTGGTGACCGGATCGCTCCAGGCCTCGATCCGGAACGTCCAGGCGCCCTCGCCGGTCGGGGTGAACGAACCGTCGACGGTGTCGGGCACCGGACCGCCGGTCATCGGAATGCGGAAGGTCGCCGAGCCGCCCGACGCGGCACTGCGCGGTCCCCGCACCGCGAGCGTGGCGGCCACGGCGTCGTGACCTTCACGCCACACGGTTGCCCGGACGGGAAATACCTCACCCACAACGGCCTTGGCGGGATACCGACCGCACCCGATGTTCGGTTCCACGTCGTCGATACCGAGTCGACCTGTCACACTGGGCTCCGTTCCATAGCCGGAAGTTGCCGGCGGCTCGTGGGCTGGGCCGCCCGTTCAACCGTAATGGAGTCGACCGGTTCCTGTCCGTATTGGAGATCTGGCGTCTACCCGCCCCGACACGGCGCAACCACGCCCGTAGTGCGTTATCGTTCGCGAGGTGAAAGCCTTGCGTCGGTTCACTGTCCGAGCCCACCTTCCGGAGCGGCTCGCTGCCCTCGGTCCGCTGTCCACCAATCTTCGCTGGTCGTGGCATCCGGCCACACAGGAACTGTTCGGATTGCTGGACGAGGAACTGTGGCGGCAGGTGCAGTTCGACCCGGTCCGGATGCTCGGTGAGGTCGATCCCGCCCGCCTGGACGAACTGGCCGAGGACGTCGCGTTCCTGGCCCGGCTCGACGCCGCGGCCGCCGACCTCGACGACTACCTGTCCCGGCCCCGCTGGTATCAGAACCAGCAGGCCAAGGGAGTGTCGCTGGACGGTGGGATCGCGTATTTCTCAATGGAGTTCGGGGTCAGCGAAGTGCTGCCCAACTACTCCGGTGGACTCGGAATTCTCGCAGGCGACCACCTGAAGGCTGCGTCCGATCTGGGCCTGCCGCTGATCGGTGTCGGCCTGTTGTACCGCTCGGGCTATTTCCGGCAGTCGCTGACCGCGGATGGCTGGCAGGCCGAGCACTACCCGCCGCACGACCCGCAGGGACTGCCGCTGCGTCTGCTCACCGAGTCCGGGCTGCAGTCGTCGGGTGGGGCACCCGTCCTCGTCCATGTCGCGATCCCCGGTGGCCGGGTTCTGCGCGCCCGCGTGTGGATCGCGCAGGTGGGACGCGTCCCGCTGCTGCTGCTCGATTCCGACATCGCGGAGAACGACGCCGAGATGCGGGGCGTCACCGACCGCCTGTACGGCGGCGACCAGGACCACCGCATCAAACAGGAGATCCTCGCCGGGATCGGCGGTGTCCGTGCCGTGCGCGCCTACACCCACGCCTACGGCCTGCCCGATCCCGCCGTCTTCCACATGAACGAGGGACATGCGGGTTTCCTCGGCATCGAGCGGATCCGTGAACTGGTCACCACCGGCGGGCTCGACTTCGACGAGGCGCTGGCCACGGTCCGGGCCGGTACGGTGTTCACCACCCATACCCCGGTTCCCGCGGGAATCGACAGGTTCCCGGCCGACCTCGTGCGGCACTACTTCGGCGGCGACAACGGTGTGAACGAATCCTCGCTGCTGCCGGGGCTCACGATCGACCGGATTCTCGGACTCGGCCGCGAATCGGATCCGGCGGTGTTCAACATGGCCCACATGGGCCTGCGGCTCGGGCAACGGGCCAACGGTGTGTCCAAGCTGCACGGCATCGTCAGCCGGGAGATGTTCCAGCCGCTGTGGCACGGATTCGACGCAGGGGAGGTGCCGATCGGCTCGGTGACCAACGGTGTCCACGCGCCCACCTGGGCCGCACCCGAGTGGATCGATCTCGCCACCCGCATCCTGGGCCCCGAACTGGTGGAGGAGGCCCGCGGCTGGGAGCGGCTGCAGGACCTGTCCGCCGAGGAACTGTGGTCGACCCGCAACGCGCTGCGCGGGAAACTGGTCGAGGAGGTGCGCCGACGGGTACGCGCGTCCTGGATCGAACGCGGTGCGACGTCCGCCGAACTGGGCTGGACGGACGAGGTGTTCGACCCGAACGTGCTCACCGTCGGCTTCGCCCGGCGGGTGCCCACCTACAAGCGATTGACGCTGATGCTGCGCGACCCCGAGCGGCTCCGGGCCCTGCTCCTCGACGAGAAGCGTCCCGTGCAGCTGGTGGTCGCCGGGAAGAGCCACCCCGCGGACGACGGCGGGAAGGCCCTCATCCAGCAGGTCGTGCGTTTCGCCGACGCCGCCGACGTCCGGCACCGCATCACCTTCCTGCCCGACTACGACATGTCGATGGCGCGGTACCTCTACTGTGGTTGCGACGTGTGGCTCAACAACCCGCTGCGCCCGCTCGAGGCGTGTGGCACGTCGGGGATGAAGTCCGCCCTGAACGGCGGACTGAACCTGTCGATCCGCGACGGTTGGTGGGACGAGATGTTCGACGGCGAGAACGGCTGGGCCATCCCGACCGCCGACGGCGTCGTCGACGAGACACGGCGGGACGATCTCGAGGCCAGCGCACTGTACGAACTGCTCGAGCGCGCCGTCCTGCCGAGGTTCTACGACCGTGCGGACGGCCTGCCGGTGCGCTGGGTGGAGATGGTCCGTCACACGCTGCAGAATCTCGGCCCCAAGGTGCTCGCGTCGCGGATGGTGCGCGACTACGCCGTCCAGTACTACGCGCCGGCCGCCGAATCGGCCCGGACGGTGGCTGAGGAGAACTACGCCGGCGCCCGCGAACTCGCTGCGTTCCGTCTCCGCGTCGAGGCCGCCTGGCCGTCGGTGGCGGTTCTGCAGGTCGACGGCGCCGGGCTGCCCGACACTCCCGAGATCGGCGCCAATCTGGTGCTCCGCGCCCGCATCCGCCTCGGCGAACTGTCCGTCTCGGACGTCACCGTGCAGGCCGTGATCGGGAAGGCCGGACCGGACGAGGAGCTCACCGACATCGTCACGGTCCCGATGACCCACTCCGCATCGGACGAGTCGGGGGAGCTGTTCGCCGCCGACCTGGCACTGCCGCTGTCCGGATCGGTCGGATACACGGTGCGGGTCCTTCCGCACCACAGACTGCTCGTCGACCCGTCGGAGCTGGGTCTGGTGACGGTGCCGAACCCCTGACGTGCGCTACCGGTCGAGCCGGCCGAAGGGAACCTCGGCGAACGTGCCGGGCGGGTTGTAGTAGGGCGTGCGCGCGTAGAGGTCGAGTTGGGGCGGGGCGGCGAAGCCTCCCCACAGCGCCTCGCCCGTCACCGAGCTGATCCCGTGCTCGACCCCGCACGGTGCGAACACGACGTCGAACACGTCCATGTCGTGCCACCCGCCCTGCTGCCACGCCCGGGCCGTGCCGTCCCACAGGACCACGCACTCGTCCGAGGCGGGGTGGGTGTGCACGGCGGTGGTCAGCCCGTCGTCGCCGTTGGCGAAGTGGAACCCGGTGGACCGCGCGCCGTATCCGGGCCAGAGCACGAACACCATCGGGGCGTCGATCACATCGATCTTCGCGCCACGGAACACGTTGAAGAGTGCCCCGTGCGTGCGGATCTCGCTGACCGTGAGGTTCCACGCGCGCACGGCGGGGTCGGCGTCGTGGTAGGCGAGCTGCGACGGACCCGACAGCGAGCCCGGTGCCGCGTTGCTCCTGGCGAACCAGGCTGCTTCCTGGTTGACGACGCCGTACTGCCGGTTGTAGAAGCCTGCGGGTTCGTACAGTTCGAATTCGGGTGGCGAGACCGCGGCGACGGCCACCAGACCGGGCCCGCCCGGTGTCGCGCGGATCGCGTGCTCGACGGGAGGCGGGAAGAATCCCATGTCGCCGGGCCGGAATCGCGCCCACTGGTCGCGGACGAACACCTCCCCCTCACCCTGCAGCGCGAGGATCGACTCCTCGGCGAGACCGTAGGCATGTATGTCCATCTCCTGGCCAGGTTCCAGGGTGAGGACGTGCACGCTCTGCGTCTGGAAGCCCGTGCCGGGCCACGCGATCAGACGTGTCGCGACGCCGTGGATCTGGACCTCCACCCCGTCGTTGAGCGACCCGATCGCTCCGGCGGCGCGGATCTGCGCGGCCGTCCGGTGTCGCGCGCGGTAGGGGTCGTCGAAACGCGCAGGGAGTTCCATCACCCAATCGTAGGAACCGGGTGGTCTCGTTTTCAGGCGAACCGGGATACCCGCGGACGGGTCACCGGCCGACGTCCCGGCGCTGGAATCCGGTGACCGCGGCGAGGAACAGGGCCGCCGCGAGAAGCAGCAGAACCACGAGGGGCGTAACCGAGAAACTCTCGGCAGGCAGGGCCGGGGTGTAGTGGAAGGGGGAGAACACCCCGAACCAGTCCGGGAGCACTTCCCCGAACATTCCGGCGACGAGCACGTAGCCCAGGAATGCCCACAACGCCGGCAGCGCGCGGGGCATCAGGCCGTAGACGGCCGCGCACGAACCAACGATCAGCAGCACTGCCGGCACGGTGTTCAGGGCCGCGCCGATCAACCGGCCGAGCGCGCCCGCATCGGACAGCGTGAACGCCGCAGTGATCCCCATGCCGACCCCCGCCGCCACCGTGATCGCGACAGCCGCGCCGGCGATCACCGCCAGCTGGCCACCGAGCCACGACGCCCGCGACACGGGGGTGGCCAGTGCCTCCTCGGCGCGACCGGACGATTCCTCCGAGCGAATCGATATGACGGCGCCGACGGCGTACATCGCCGCCATCACCACCAGGAACACCAGATACAGGGCGAACGCACCGTCGGCGGCCGCCGCGGCCCCGCCCGGCAGCAGCTGTGCGAGATCGGGATCCTGGTCGATGAAGTCGCTGATCTGCCTGCCGAGTGAACCGATGGGCAGCGACAGCGCGAACACGCCGACACCCCAGGCGAGGATCTGGCCGCGCTGCTGACGGGCCGCCAGCGCCGTGACACCGGTCAGACGGGAGGAGGCCTCGGCGCGCCCGCCCCGCGGCGGAAGGAGCCCCGACCCGACGTCCCGGCGACCGATGGCGGCATACGCGCATCCGACGGTCAGTGCCGCCGCGACGATGCCGATCAGCAACGGCCACCAGCGTTCGTCGACGTAGGCGCGGGTGGCCTGCGACCAGCCGATCGGCGACACCCACGTCAGCAGGCTCCCGCTGTGTCCCTGCTGCACGTCGCCCACCGCACGCAGCAAATACGCGACGGTGATCGCGGAGATCCCGACACCGCTTGCGGTGCGGGCGTGTTCGGTGAACTGGGACGCCAGCGCCGACAGCGAGGTGAACACCAGGCCCACCACCAGCACACCCGCGGACATGTTCAGCGAACCCGCAGGAGGCAGACCCACGGCGAGCAGCCCGATGACGAGCAGAAGCGCGACGAACACGTTGGCGAGCGCCGCGGAGATCAGTCCCGCCGTGATTCCCGCATACCGACCGACGACGCCGGCGCGTACCAGCTCCGTGCGCCCGGTCTCCTCCTCCGTCCGCAGATGCCGCGTCACCAGCAGCACCGACATGATCGCCACGGCCACCATCGTCATGCCGGCGATCTCGTTGGCCACCATCGCACCGAGCGTGTAGTCGTCCAGGCCGTACCCCGGCCCGGCGAGTGCCGTGGCGGCCGGCGACGAGATGAGTTCGGCACGGGCCTGCCGGGATTCGGCGGTCGGGTAGATGGTGGAATAGCTCGACGCGATCAGGACGGTGAGGCCCGCCACCGCGACCGTCCACACCGGAATCCGGACCCGGTCGGTGCGCACCGCCAGTTCGGCGAGCACACCCGTTCCGCTCAGGCGACTCACTGCGGCCGTCCGATCCCGAGTGCCTCGACCTCGTCGCGGTACTCGCGGAGGAACAGGTCCTCGAGCGTCGGCGGGTTGGCGGTGATCGAGACGATGCCCAGCCCGGTCAACGTGGTCATGACCGGATCGATCTGATCGGAATCGACGTCGAACGTCACCGTGTTCGCGTCCTCGCCCTTCTGCAGGTTGTGCACGCCGGGGACGTTCGCGATGGGGGTGGGCTTGATCCGGGTGGTCGCCGTCACCGTGGTGCGGGTGAAGTGGCGCAGTTCGGACAGCGTTCCCGCCTGCACGGTCTTGCCCGCGCGAATGATGGTGACGGCGTGGCACAGCGCGTCGACCTCGGCGAGGATGTGGCTGGACAACAGCACTGTGCGTCCGCCGCGGGCGAATTCGGTGATGCACTCCTGAAACACCGCCTCCATCAACGGGTCCAGGCCCGATGTCGGCTCGTCGAGGATGAGGAGTTCGGTATCGGCGGCGAGGGCAGCGATGAGGGCGACCTTCTGCCGGTTGCCTTTCGAATAGGTGCGGCCTTTGCGGGTGGGGTCGAGTTCGAAGCGTTCGATCAGCGACGCGCGGCGGGCCGAATCGAGTCCGCCGCGCAGGCGCCCGAGAAGGTCGATCGCCTCGCCACCGGAGAGATTGGGCCACAGGTTCACGTCACCCGGAACATAAGCGAGTCGCCGATGCACGGGCACGGAATCCTGCCACGGATCGGAACCGAGAACGGACGCCGAACCGCCGTCGGCGCGCAGGAGACCGAGGAGCACCCGGATGGTCGTGGACTTGCCCGAGCCGTTGGGTCCGAGGAATCCGTGCACCTCGCCCGACTTCACCTCCAGATCGAGGCCGTCGAGGGCGCGGACTTCGCCGAACTTCTTGGTGAGTCCGCGGACTGAGATCGCATGGTCCATCGGTCGAGCATAGGTGCGCACCGATCCACTGTCCGACTCAGTGCGCGGCCGCGGTTCACGGGCGCGAATCGCGGATCCGCCCCAACGCCTTACGCACGACTTCCGGATCGGACGTCTCCCAGAACGGTGGTAGCGAGGCTCGCAGATACCCGGCGTAGCGGGCGGTGGCGAGCCGCGGATCGAGGACGGCCACCACACCCTTGTCGTCGACGCTGCGCAGCAGACGTCCCACACCCTGTGCGAGCAGCAGCGCCGCGTGATTGGCTGCGACGGAAAGGAACCCGTTACCACCGCGCGACTCGACGGCCTTCTGCCGGGCGACCAGCAGCGGGTCGTCGGGGCGGGGGAAGGGGATGCGGTCGAGGATCACGAGGCTCAGGGACGGGCCCGGCACGTCGACACCCTGCCACAGCGACAGCGTGCCGAACAGCGACGTCGGCTCGTCGCCGGCGAACGCCCGGACGAGGGCGCCCGTCGAGTCGTCGCCCTGGCACAGGATCGGGGTGTCGAGCCGGTCGCGCATCGCCTCGGATGCGGCCTTCGCGGCCCGCATCGACGAGAACAGTCCCAGCGTGCGCCCGCCGGCCGCCTCGACGAGTTCGGCGATCTCGTCGAGATACGCGGGGGAGAGCCCGTCCCGCCCCGGCGGCGGAAGCTGCTTCGCGATGTAGATGATGCCGGCGCGGGCATGGTCGAACGGCGACCCGACGTCGAGGGCGTTCCATTTGAACGTGCCCGAATCGGACGGTGCCTCGGAGCCGGTGGCCATCGCCGGATCGATCACGACGGACGATTCGGCCGGAAGTCCCCAGTTGACCGCCAGACCGTCGAACGACCCGCCCACGGTCAGCGTGGCGGACGTCAGGACCACGGTCGATTCGGCGAACAACCGGGAACGCAGCAGCCCGCCGACCGACAGCGGCGCCATCCGCACCACCCGGCGGATCGAACCGCGATTGTCGTCGGCGGCCAGCCACACCACGTCGTGACGCTTGGCCGGATCCGGCTCGTCGAAGGCGCTGAGAACGCGGACGGCGCTGTCGTGCACCTCCTCGACCGAAGCGAGTGCGGTGTTGCGCGCCGCGGCGGCCTCCGGGTCGCTCAACGCCATGCCGGGACGGGACGGGCCGATGGCCGTGCGCAGCGACCACGCGGCGTCGCGGACAGCGGCGAGCGCGGGGGCCGCGCCGGGCGGCAGCGCCTCCCACCGTTCCGGCCGCAACTCCTCGAGCAGTGCCGCCCAGCCCTCGCCCGCGGCCTCGAGACGGTCTGCGTCCTGCTCCTCGACGAGCTTCGCGCAGCGCCGGGCCGCGGCACTGATCGTCGACGCCGCCAGTTCCGCGGTGGCGACGTTCGTGACCCGGTCGACCAGTTCGTGCGCCTCGTCGACGACCACGACGTCGTGTTCGGGCAGGATCGCGATTCCGGTGATGGCGTCGATGGCGAGCAGAGCGTGGTTGGTGACGACGACGTCGACCTGCGAGGCCTCCGCGCGGGCACGCTCCGCGAAGCAGTCCTCGCCGACCGGGCACCGGGTCTTGCCGAGGCATTCCCGGGCGGTGACGCTGACCTGGCGCCACGCCTTGTCGCTGACTCCGGGGGCCAGGTCGTCGCGGTCCCCGGTCTCGGTGTCCGAGGACCACTCGGTGAGGCGCTGGACCTCACGTCCGAGCCGCGACACCGCGAACGGGTCGAACAGCTCGTCCGTGGGAGGCTCTTCGGCGGACCCGGTGTGGATCTTGTTCATGCACAGATAGTTGTTGCGGCCCTTGAGGATCGCGAAGTGCGGTCTCCGGCCGAGCGAACCCTCGAGCGCGTCTGCGAGCCGCGGCATGTCGCGGTCGATCAGCTGACGCTGCAGTGCGATGGTGGCCGTCGAGACGATGACCGTCTTCCCGCTCTGCACCGCGTGCCGGACGCTCGGCACCAGATACGCGAGGGACTTGCCGGTGCCCGTCCCGGCCTGGACGGCCAGATGCTCCCCGGTGTCGATCGAATGCGCGACGGCGGAAGCCATGGTCAGCTGGTTGGACCGCTCGGCACCGCCCAGCGACCGCACCGCCGTGCGCAACAGCTCGGGGACGTTGGGGAGGTTTTCAGGCACCCGAGCAGGTTACTCGGGACCTACGTCAGAAATCGTCACGCGGTCCGAGGGGGCCTCCGCGTCGCGGCCCACGAGGCGCACCCCGGCGGTCCGCATCGCGGAAATCGCGGCCTCGACGGTCGCGGGGGCGACACCTGCGGTGAGGGGGAGATGGACACGCGTCGGGAACCCGGCGGCCACGGCGTCGAGTGCCGTCGCGACCACGCAGTGATCGGTGGCGATCCCCACGACGTCGACCTCGGTGACTCCGGCCGCACGCAGCCATTTCTCCAGGCTCTGGCCGTCGGAGTTCCTGCCCTCGAAGCCCGAGTAGGCCGCCGAGAACTCGCCCTTGGAGAACACCGATTCGATGCCGCTCAGGTCGAGGTCGGGGTGGAACTCCGCGCCGGACGTTCCCGATTTGCAGTGCACCGGCCACGTGTCGACGTAGTCCGGTTTTTCGGAGAAATGGTGGCCCGGGTCGATGTGGTGGTCGATCGTCGCCGCGACGACGTCGTATTCGGTCGCGGCCAGGAAGCGGCTGATCGCGGCCGCGACCGCGGAACCGCCGTCGACGGCGAGGGAGCCGCCCTCGCAGAAGTCGTTCTGGACGTCGACCACGAGCAGCGCCCGCCGGACGTCGGTGTTCTCGGTGCCGGTCATGGTGCCCTCCTGGATTCGGGTTCGGCGAAGCGCACCGGGATCGCGGGCTCGCCGTGGGAGAGCTTCAAGCCCTCCCAGGGCAGGCTGACAAGACCCGCAGCCAGGAGGGATCTGCTGTCCTCCAGGGTAGTCGTGTCGCAGACGGTCTCACCGCCCCGCACCAGCGGAACCAGCAGTTCCCGCGCCTCGAGGCCGGCCGAGCCGGGTGCGTCCGAGTGGGCCGAGTACACGACCTCCTCCACCAGGGTTCCGGTGTCACGGGCGAATCGCAACGCCCGCTTGGTGCCGCCCCGCGACGCCTTGTTGCTGCTCCTCTTCTCGACGGGGATGCCGTCCACCTCGACGAGTTTGTAGACCATTCCGGCGGTCGGCGCGCCGGAGCCGACGACGACGGACGTGCCGACGCCGTAGACGTCGACCGGTTCGGCCCGCAACGCGGCGATGGCGTATTCGTCGAGGTCGCCGGAGACGACGATCTTCGTCCCGGTCGCACCGAGGTCGTCGAGTTGCCTGCGGACCTGCCGGGCCAGGACACCCAGATCACCGGAGTCGATCCGGACGCCCCCGAGTTCGGGGCCCGCTACCGCGACGGCGGTCTTGACGCCCTCGGTGATGTCGTAGGTGTCGACGAGGAGCGTGGTTCCGACTCCGAGTGCCGCGACCTGCGCGCGGAACGCCGCCGCCTCGTCCGGCCCGTCCGGGGTGGTGTGCAACAGAGTGAACGCGTGCGCGCTGGTACCCGCACCGGGCACTGCGTGCCTGCGGACCGCCTCCAGATTCGACGTGGCCGTGAAACCCGCGAGATAGGCGGCGCGGGAGGCCGCCACCGCGGATTCCTCGTGAGTGCGCCGCGAACCCATCTCGATCATGGGGCGTCCGTCGGCGGCACTGACCATGCGTGCGGCGGCGGACGCGATCGCGCTGTCGTGGTTGAGAATCGACAGGCTCAGCGTCTCGAGCAGGACGCATTCGGCGAACGTTCCACGGACGGAGAGGATCGGGGAGCCGGGAAAGTAGAAGTCACCCTCTCGGTAGCCGTCGATGTCACCGCCGAAGCGATAGTTCCGCAGCCATTCGACGGTCGCCTCGTCGAGGAAGCGGGACACGATCCCGAGTTCCGGCTCGCCGAAACGGAAGTTGGACAGCGCGGACACGAGACGGGCGGTGCCGCCGACGACTCCGTACCGGCGACCGTCGGGCAGCCGGCGGGCGAACACCTCGAAACTGCAGCGTCGATGGGCGGAACCGTCGGCGAGGGCCGCCGACAGCATCGTCAACTCGTACTGGTCGGTGAACAAGGCGGTGCTGTCTCTGGACACTCGGCCACTGTAAGCCGCGGTGTCGCGCAGTGGAGCAGCGTCGTACCCTGGTGTCATGGCTCATTGCTCGACGACAGCTCCATTCGTGGATGCCATGCCGGCATCGCCGCAGGTCACCCCTGCAGAGTCGGAGGTCGTCGAGGTCGATGAAGCCAATGATCGTCCCTGGGTCACGGTCGTGTGGGACGATCCGGTGAATTTGATGCACTACGTCACCTACATTTTCCAGAAGCTCTTCGGTTACAGCAAAGCCAAGGCCACGGAATTGATGATGCAGGTCCATTCCGAGGGGAAGGCCGTGGTGTCGAGCGGCTCCCGGGACAAGGTCGAAAACGATGTACGCAAGCTGCACGCGGCCGGCCTGTGGGCCACGATGCAGCGTGACGGCAGCTAACTTTCCGTTCGGACAGTAAGGAACTCGGTACACGACGTGCGGATGTGGAGCAGGAAGAACTCGCTCGGCGGTGTGAAGCTGCGTTCGGAGATGGACGCGCACGAGGCGACGGTGCTGCGATCGCTGGTCGCCTCCGTCCTCGGTCTTCTCGAGGAGCGGGCCGCGTCCGCCCCGGAGGACGAACTCGCGGCGCTGACCGGGATGCGGACGGGCAACACGACGGCACCCGACGAGGAGGTCCTCGCGCGGCTGCTGCCCGACTTCCACCGCCCCGACATGGACGCGCCGGACGACGACGAGATCCGCGCCGAATCGAAAGCCGACATCAACGGTGCGCTGCGCGGACTCCACGAACCGGAGATCATCGACGCCAAACTGGCGGCCGGCTCGGTCATACTCCACACGGTGCCAGAGAACGGCGGCAAGGTGCTGCTCACGCCGGAACAGGCCGACGCCTGGCTCAGCGGGCTCAACGACGTCCGGCTGGCGCTGGGCACCAACCTGGGCATCGACGCCGACACACCCGACGAACTCGATCCCGCCGATCCCCGCGCACCGCACCTCGACATCTACCACTGGCTGACCTGGATGCAGGACTCGCTCGTTCAGGCACTGGCACCGTGACGACCACGACGCCGGGCCGCACCGATTCGCTCGTCGACGTGGTGGGTCTGAGCGTCGGGCACCACCACGAGCTCGACGCGGACGCCACGCTGGGAAGCGGTGCGGCCACCGGGTGCACGGTGGTCCTCGCGCCGCACGGCGCGACCGGTGCGGTCGACGTCCGTGGCGGGGGACCGGGCACCCGGGAAACCGACCTCCTCGACCCCAGCCACAGTGTCCGGAAGGTTCACGCGATCGTCCTGACCGGCGGCAGCGCCTACGGACTCGCCGCCGCGGACGGCGTCATGCGGTGGCTCGAGGAGCGCGGTCACGGAATCGCCATGGGGGAGCCCGATCAGGTGGTTCCGATCGTTCCCGCCGCCGTGATCTTCGATCTGCCGGTCGGTGACTGGCGCACGCGTCCCACCGCCGAATTCGGTTATCGGGCAGCAGATTCTGCGTCGCACACCGTGCTCTCCGGTTCGGTGGGCGCCGGGGTCGGGGCGCGTGCGGGCGCACTCAAAGGGGGTGTCGGAACGGCGAGCGTCGTCGTCACGGACGGTCCGGCGAAGGGCATCACGGTGTCCGCGCTGATGGTGGCCAATCCCGTCGGAACCGTGTTCGATCCGGCGACCGGACTGCCCTGGGGCGTCGCCACCGTGGGTGCAGCCGCTTTCGGGCTCAGACCGCCGGTCGCCGCCGAGGTGTCGGCGGCGCGCGAACTGATCGCCAAGAGCACCGTCCTCAACACCACCATCGGCGTCGTCGCGACCGACGCCGTCCTGGGGAAGGCGGCGTTACGCCGCGTCGC
Source organism: Rhodococcus sp. NPDC127593 (assembly GCF_042671975.1). Classification (NCBI taxonomy): domain Bacteria; kingdom Bacillati; phylum Actinomycetota; class Actinomycetes; order Mycobacteriales; family Nocardiaceae; genus Rhodococcus; species Rhodococcus sp. NPDC127593. The sequence goes on from NZ_JBHXWI010000010.1 coordinate 35,373, forward strand.
CGTTGCGGGCCACGACGGGCTCGCCCGCGCGATCCGGCCGGCGCATTCGCCGCTCGACGGCGACACGATCTTCGCGCTCTCCACCGGCATCCACCCGGTTCACCACCCGGAGGGGGTACCCGACGCGTTCCCGCCTGATCTGCCCGTCGTCGACGCCGTCTGCACTGCCGCCGCCGAAGTGGTGGAGAAGGCCATCGTCGACGCCGTCCTGAGCGCCACCCCCGTCGCGGGAATTCCCACCTATCGCGAACTGTTCCCTTCTGCATTGCGTTCCTGAGGTACGGCGGTCCGGAGATATCGGGTCGGTGGCCGACTCGACGGTCCGCACCTAGGATGGCGCTCACGGAGGTGGATGACGTGCTGGTGATTCGATCGGACTTCGTCGAGGCGATGGTGGCGCATGCGCGCGCCGACCACCCGGACGAGGCGTGCGGGGTCATCGCCGGGCCGGAGGGTTCCGACCGCCCCGAACGCCACATCCCGATGATCAACGCCGAGCGTTCGCCGACGTTCTACCGATTCGACTCGGGTGAGCAACTGAAAGTGTGGCGCGCGATGGACGACGCCGACGAGGTGCCCGTCGTGATCTACCACTCGCACACCGCCACCGAGGCGTACCCCAGCCGGACCGACGTCTCCTTTGCGTCCGAACCGGACGCCCACTACGTGCTGATCTCCACCCGCGACCCCGACGTTCACGAACTGCGCAGCTACCGCATCGTCGACGGTGTCGTCACCGAGGAACCCGTCGACGTGGTCCAGAGCTACAAGTTCGCCCACACGTCCGTGGCAGACATCCCCGACAAGTGACGGTGCCGTCCCTCGCGACGGGCCCGCGGCAGGTAAGACATCCACATCCCGAGGAGCCGACCATGGCTGTCACAGTTTCGATCCCCACCATCCTGCGTACCCACACCGGCGGTGAAAAGCGGGTGGAGGCTACAGGTCCCACACTCTCCGCCGTCATCGACGATCTCGACGGCAACTATGGCGGCATCAAGGACCGCCTGATCAACGACGGCCGTCTGCACCGCTTCGTCAACGTGTACGTCAACGACGAGGACGTCCGATTCTCGGGCGGACTCGACACCGAGGTGGCCGACGGGGACTCCGTGACGATCCTGCCCGCCGTCGCCGGAGGCTGATCGCGGTCGTGGCGCGGTTCGATTCGCTGATCGACACCCTCGGCGACACACCCCTCGTCGGGCTGCCCCGGCTGTCGCCGAGCTGGAACGGCGCTACGCCGGTCCGCCTGTGGGCGAAGCTCGAGGACCGCAACCCCACCGGTTCGGTGAAGGATCGGCCGGCCCTCCGCATGATCGAGCAGGCCGAGAACGACGGCACCCTGACGCCCGGGGCGACGATCCTCGAACCGACCAGCGGGAACACCGGGATCTCGCTCGCGATGGCCGCGAAACTCAAGGGGTACCACCTGATCTGCGTGATGCCCGAGAACACGTCCGTGGAACGCAGACAATTGCTGACGATGTTCGGTGCGCAGATCATCGATTCACCCGCGCGCGGTGGCTCGAATCAGGCTGTGGCCGTGGCCAAGGAGCTGTCCGCGGAGCATCCCGAGTGGGTGATGCTGTATCAGTACGGCAATCCCGCGAATGCGCTGGCCCACTACGAGACCACGGGCCCCGAGATCCTGCGCGACCTTCCCGAGATCACCCACTTCGTCGCGGGTCTCGGCACCACCGGAACCCTGATGGGTGTGGGACGCTACCTTCGAGAACACGTCGACGGCATCGAGATCGTGGCGGCGGAGCCCCGCTACGGGGAACTCGTGTACGGCCTCCGCAACATCGACGAGGGCTTCGTTCCCGAGTTGTACGACGAATCCGTCCTCACCTCGCGGTTCTCCGTCGGCCCCGCCGACGCCGTCCGCCGCACCCGGCAACTGATCGACAACGAGGGCATCTTCGCGGGCATCTCGACCGGCGCGATCCTCCACGCCGCGCTGGGGGTGGCGCGCAAGGCCGTCAAGGCCGAACGCGCGGCGAACATCGCGTTCATCGTCGCCGACGGTGGATGGAAATATCTGTCGACCGGCGCATACGGCGGTACGGTCGAGGAAGCAGAAGAAGCATTGGAAGGGCAGTTGTGGGCATGACAACAGGGGTGTGTGGATCATGACTTCGCCGTTCGACTCCTCGCGATTCGACTCGCCGGTACCGCGGGGTGGCGCGTCGCCGGCGCCCTCGTCGAAGTCGAAGCCGTTGTGGCTGCAGTCCGCGATCCTCGTCGGCACCTTCACGATGCTGCTGTACGTCATCGAGATCGTCGACGTGCTGTCCGACGAGCGACTCGAACAGAACGGCGTCGAACCGCGCTCGATCGACGGGCTGTGGGGGATTCTGTTCGCCCCGGTCCTGCACGACGACTGGGCACACCTTGCCGCGAACACCGTCCCACTGCTGGTCCTCGGGTTCCTCGTGCTGCTGTCGGGCATCGCCCGCGGCCTCGCCGCCACCGGGATCGTCTGGGTGGTCGGAGGTCTGGGCACCTGGTTGACCGGCGGATCCTATTCCAACCACATCGGCGCCTCCGTCCTCATCTTCGGCTGGCTCGCCTACCTGCTGGTCCGGGGAATCTTCGCGCGCAGCCTCGGCCAGATTCTCGTCGGCGTGGTGGTGTTCGTCGTCTACGGCAGCCTGCTGTGGGGTGTGCTGCCCAGCGCGCCCGGTGTGTCCTGGCAGGGACATCTGTTCGGCGCGGTCGGTGGTGTCGTCGCGGCCTGGCTGCTCTCCGCGGACGCCAGGAAGCAGCGGGCCCGGAAAGCGGTGGGGCCACAATCGTTCGGGTGATCGGCCCAGCCCGGTCGGCGCAAGCCCCCGACGCGGGTGATCAGGTCACAGTTCCCCATCGGTTGTGACGTCGACGCGCCAATTCCGTCGGAAGCTTTTTCCCAAACGGGTCGTCGTGGCAGCATGGCGGGTATGCGCATTACCGTCCTGGGGTGTTCAGGGAGCGTCTCCGGACCAGACTCACCTGCATCGGGTTATCTGTTGACCGCGCCGGACACACCGCCGCTGGTACTCGACTTCGGACCCGGTGTCCTCGGTGCGCTCCAGCGGTTCGCCGATCCCGGCGAGGTGTCCGTCCTCCTCAGCCACCTGCACGCGGACCACTGCCTGGACCTCCCCGGACTGCTCGTCTGGCGTCGCTATCATCCGCACCCGCCGAAGGGTCGCGCACTCATTTACGGCCCGTCCGACACCGCCCGCCGGATCGGCGTGGCGTCCGCGGAGTGCGGCGGCGACATCGACGACATCTCCGACACGATCGACCTGCACCACTGGATCGACGGCGAACCGGTCACGTTCGGCGATCTCACCATCACCGCGCGCCGGGTCAACCACCCGCCCGAGGCGTACGGGTTCCGCCTGACCAACGGTGCCGGGCGCACCCTCGTCTACACCGGCGACACCGGCATGTGTGAAGAAGTGATCGACCTCGCCCGCGCGGCCGACGTACTGCTCGCCGAGGCGTCGTGGACGCACAGCCCGGATCGGCCCGAAGGGATCCACCTGTCGGGTACCGAGGCCGGACAGGTCGCACACCGCGCCGGTGTCGCCGAACTGCTGCTCACCCACATACCGCCGTGGACGTCCCGCGAAGACGTCATCGCCGAGGCCAAGGCCGAATTCTCCGGCCCCGTGCACGCAGTGTCCGCGGGCGGCGTCTACACCGTCTGAAGCCGTGTGCCCGCGCCCCGCGCGGGGGCGACTAGGCTCTCTGCCGTGACCACACGAGAAGACGGTAGGGCGGACGACGAACTCCGCGAGGTCAAGATCACCCGGGGCTTCACCACTCATCCCGCGGGATCGGTGCTGGTGGAATTCGGAAACACCAGGGTGATGTGCACGGCCAGCGTCGAGGACGGCGTTCCCCGCTGGCGTCAGGGTTCCGGACTCGGCTGGCTGACGGCCGAATATGCCATGCTGCCCGCCGCCACCCACACCCGTAGCGGCCGAGAGTCCGTCAAGGGCAAGGTCGGTGGACGGACCCAGGAGATCAGCCGGCTGGTCGGACGCTCCCTCCGCGCCTGCATCGACCTCGCCGCCATCGGTGAGAACACCATCGCCCTCGACTGCGACGTGCTGCAGGCCGACGGCGGCACCCGCACCGCCGCCATCACCGGCGCGTACGTGGCCCTCGTCGACGCGGTGACCTACCTCCGAGCCGCCGGCCGTCTCGCCGACCCCCAGCCGATTTCCTGCGGCATCGCCGCGGTGAGTGTGGGCGTCGTCGACGGGCGTGTGCGCCTCGACCTTCCGTACGAGGAGGACTCGCGCGCCGAGGTCGACATGAACGTGGTGGCCACCGACACCGGCACCCTCGTCGAGATCCAGGGCACCGGCGAAGGTGCGACGTTCCCGCGGAGCACGCTCGACAAACTGCTGGATTCCGCGCTCGCGGGGTGCGAGCAGCTCTTCGAGATCCAGAAGGCCGCGCTCGAACTGCCTTACCCCGGTGTGCTTCCGGAGCCGAAAGTCCCGGAGACGTCGAAGAAGAAGTTCGGGGGCTAGACCGTGCCCGAAACCACACGAGTACTGGTGGCCAGCCGCAACGCGAAGAAACTCCGGGAACTGCATCGCGTGCTCGCGGCGGCCGGCGTCGACGGAATCGAACTGATCGGGCTCGATGCCGTGCCCGAATACCCCGAGGCCCCCGAAACGGGTGCGACGTTCGAGGATAACGCCCTGGCGAAAGCGCGTGACGGCGCCGCCGCAACCGGATTACCCTGTGTCGCAGACGATTCCGGAATCGAGGTGGACGCGCTGAACGGCATGCCCGGAATCCTGTCCGCACGGTGGTCGGGCACGCACGGAAACGATCCCGCGAACACCGCCCTGGTCCTGGCTCAGCTCGGTGACGTGCCCGACGGCCGCAGGGGAGCGGCATTCGTCTCGGCGTGCGCGCTCGTGGTGCCCGGCGGCGAGGAATCGGTGGTCCGCGGCGCATGGCGGGGGAGCATCGCCCGCGAGCCCGTCGGCGACGGCGGATTCGGTTACGACCCGGTCTTCGTGCCCGACGGGGACACCCGATCGGCCGCGCAGCTGTCACCCGAGGAGAAGGACGCGTCCTCGCACCGAGGGCGGGCGCTCGTGCAGCTCGTCCCCGCCCTGGCGGCGCTCACCGGGCGCTGACACTCGCAACGGTTCACGGGAGGAGGTTCGCATGTCGCCGATGATGGTGCCGCAGACACCGCTCGGCTGGCTGACCTACGTGATCGCGATGATTACCGGGCAGTCGGTCATCATGTGAGGGAGTCGACCGGTGGAATCAGAGACCGAAGTCGCGGCGGACCTGCTTGGTCCGCTGGTGCTCCACGTAGAACGACAGGAACGGAATGGTGCCCGCAAGGAGCGTCCCGACCGTTCGGCCCGCAGGCCAGCGCACCTTGACCGCCAGGTCGAGCGTCACCAGCAGGTAGACGAAGTACACCCAGCCGTGGACGACGGCGATCCAGGTGGGCAGGTTGTCGACCTTGAAGATGTACTTGGCCACCATCTCTGCGGTGAGGACCAGCAGCCACACACCGGTGGCGTAGGCGAGGACGCGGTAGCGCAGGAGCGCGGGGGCGATCTTCTTCTGCTTCGCGGTGTCTGCGACCGAACCGGCAGTCGTCTCGTCTTGGCCCGTGCTCACGTGGTGCTCCTATCGGTCTCGCGAGCAGACAGCTCGGCGAGGTACTGGTTGTACTGCGAAATCTGCCGGCTCTCGAGGTCGTCCGGATCGTCGTCTTCGGCCACCGAGGGCCGAGGGGGCAAGACGTCGGCCGGGATCTCCCGCAGTTCGGTGGGAGCGTCCGGGACGTCGGCGGTGTCAGCCGGTTCGGCGTCCTCGAGCTGCACGAATCGCCGATAGGCGTAGACGAGGAACGCCGCGAACAGCGGCCACTGGAACGCGTATCCGAGGTTCTGGCCGGTCCCGCCCACCGCTTCGAAACGTATCCACTGCCACCAGCCGAGTGCGAGGCACCCGACAGCCCCGATGGCCACCAACAGGATCAGCGCGGGGCGGCGTTGCTTACGGTTACCGGACACGTAACGACGGTACCTGAATCGCTGAATGCGCTGCTAGGAGAGGTTGCCGCTATGGCGACGGTCACAGCCGTCGCGGGCGCCCGACGGGCCGTCGAGCTAGTCGGAACACGGCCGCCGAATCAGCAAGAGCCGAGCAGTGCGCGAGGGGGGATTCGAACCCCCACGTCCTTTCAGACACCAGGACCTAAACCTGACGCGTCTACCCTTCCGCCACTCGCGCGCGAAGCACAGACTACGCCATGTGCGCGACACTCTGGCGCACATGGCGTCAGCCGGTGTGCTCGCCTCCGTTCCCGCTCTTTCGCCCTGCCCACGTCGCAGTCTGGCTGTGGCAGTTGGGGCAAAGGAATCGAACTTCCTCCAAGCGGGAGTCCGACGGGTCTCCCCGTATGTACTCGACTCCAGCCTCGATCAAGGCGCGGCGCAACAGGTGTGGCTTCACTCGTGCGCTCCCTGGTGGTCGTTCTAGCGAATCTGCTCCCACGACATGCGATTGCGAGCCGGTTTGCCCTTCGTGTGTGCACTCCCGGTGAAGTGCGTCGTATCGATCCCGAACTTCTTGATTCGACGACTCAGGTGGGCTTTCATTCCCCGGACGGACGTAGCCCGAGATGGCGGATGACGTCAGCGACGCTCGTCGATTCTGCGACCGCCTGCGCGAGCACTTCTCGCGTGTACTTCATCTCGCACCCGCCACCCGCCGCTGCGCGCGCTGGTATCGCCAGACGGCGTGGGTGAAGGTGGCAGGCGTGATCTCGAGCTGCGCTGCTGCCGCGGCGACGAGATCTTCGGCGTCTGAAGTCGACGGGGGGAATCGAGATCGAGTGCCTCGCCGAGGAAAACACACACCAAGTGGTGAGATCCGGCGGTGCGGACGCCGAGTTGCACGGTGAAGCACTCCCAGGTGGCGACACCGAACCCGGGCACTGCGACGAGCGCGTTCCGCTGGGCCTCGTCGTCGCGGAGATCCGCCGAGGTGGTGCACCCCAGCTCGGCGAGCGAGCGTGCCGCCGAGGCGACGGCCTCGGCCTTGGTGGTGTAGTTCCCCGGTACTCGCTGCCGGTTGTTCAGGACGGCCAGGACGCCTTCGGGGTCATCGGCGTGCGCGGCGAGTGCCGTGAGGTCGTCGAGAGGTGCGGCCCGGTGGTCGCGCCAGCGGGTGATGACGGCGCGGACCCCCGTGGTGGGCGTGCCGTACGTCGCGCGGGCCGAGAACGCGGCATCGAGCAGACCGGCTTCGATCTCGTGCGGCCAACCCTCCGTCCAATGCGGCCACGACTCTCGTGGCAGTCGGGCGTCGACGTGATCGAGTAGGGCGCGGACGTGGGCTGTGCTCATTTCTTCCCCCCGGAGAATGGCTGTCGGCAGTTCCTGGAGTCGAACATTAGTGCGAGGGTCCGACAGGTTCGCTTTCGCTGGTCGCGGACCCGGATTCGAGGGCGCGGACCTGCATGAACCTGGGACTTCGTCAAGGTGGTAACAGATTGATAACGATTAATATGAGGCTTTCCTCAGGTTCTTGGACGTCCTTGCACCGCCCGCGTCCAGCGCGGACGCGATCTACTCACCGGTCACTTCGCGGGAGGGCTGTGAGAGACATCACGCGATATTTCTCCGATGCATGCCTGTGACACCCCGGCGGCATTTGAACGTGAGGAAATCCTCATGATTCTGTGTCAACCTTGAGCAGCCCGGAAGAGCTGATCAGAGCCGATACAGCTGGCACACGATGCCGAGGGCGGCAGACACTATCCCCACCTCCCCCTAGAGGGGACCAGGAGAGGACATACGCGTGACGATTGACGACACGACACCCGCAGGAAACGGAAAAAACTCGAAGGGTTCGCGGCGCATCGGCGTAGACCGGGACGACACTCGGTCATCGAGCAAGAGCACCCTCGTGGATCGTCTGCTCGGAGGTGAGCCGTACGCGCTCGCCTTCGGTGGTCAGGGCGCGCCCTGGCTGAGCTCGCTGGAGGAACTGAGCCGCGACAACGGACTCGAGCCGGCACTCACCACCATCGTCAACGACGCGGCCGACTACCTCGCCCCCGTGGCGCAGGAACTCCTGGTCGTGCGCCCGGTCGGATTCGACCCCATCGCGTGGATCCTCGAGCAGGAACTCGCCGACGAAGAGGACGGCGCCCAGGCGGCCGGACCCTCCGCGGCAGCGCTCACCTCGGCGGCGGTGTCTCTCCCCGGCGTCTTCCTCACCCAGATCGCAGCGCTGCGTGCGCTGGCAGCTCAGGGCCTCGATCCCGCGGTTACGGCTCCCGTGTCGGTGATCGGCCACTCCCAGGGACTCCTCGCCGCGGAGGCCGTTGCCTCCTCGGGTCAGAAGGACGGCGAACTCCTCGCCCTCGCTCAGCTCATCGGTGCGGCTGCCGGCCTCGTCGGCCGTCGTCGCGGAGTGATCGCCGCCGCCGACTCCACCCCGATGCTGGCTGTCTCCAACGTCGACCCGGAACGACTCCGCCAGATCGTCGAGGAGCTCGCCGAGGGCCTCGAGCCCGAGCGTGCCGCCGTCCTCGGCATCCGTAACGCCCGTCGCCGCGTCGTGCTGTCCGGCCCGCCCGCCCAGCTGGCACGCGTCCAGCAGCGGTGCGAGCAGATCGAGGCCGACGAGGCCCGTGAGCGCGACGCCAAGAAGCGTGGCGGCTCCATCTTCGCGCCCGTCTTCGAGCCCCTCGCGGTCGAGATCGGCTTCCACCACCCCGCACTCGCGGAGACGATCGACATCGTCGGCCAGTGGGCCGTGCGCTGCGGTCTCGACGAAGAGAAGGCCCGCGCTCTCACGAGCGCCTGCCTCGTCGATCCCGTCGACTGGGTCGGGGCCGTCGACAGCACCCTCGAAGCCGGTGCCGCGTGGATCCTCGACCTCGGACCCGGTGACCTCCTCACCCGCATGACGTCCGCCAGTGTCCGCGGGCAGGGCGTCGGCATCGTCGCCGCCGCGACCCGTGGCGGTCACCGCAACCTGCTCACCCCGGGCGCAACCCCCGAGGTTCCCGCCGCGTGGACCGAGTTCCTCCCGAAGCCGGTGTCGCTGCCGGGCGGCCGCATCGGAGTCGAGACCGCCTTCACGAAGCTGACCGGTCGTTCGCCGATCCTGCTCGCCGGCATGACCCCGACCACGGTCGACCCGAAGATCGTCGCCGCAGCCGCCAACGCAGGCCACTGGGCCGAGCTCGCCGGCGGTGGCCAGGTCACCGAGCAGATCTTCGCCGACAACGTCGAGAAGCTCACCGGGCTGCTCGAGCCGGGCCGCGCCGTGCAGTTCAACTCGATGTTCCTCGACCCCTACCTGTGGAAGCTCCACGTCGGTGGCAAGCGCCTCGTGCCGAAGGCCCGCGCCGCGGGTGCCCCGTTCGACGGTGTCGTCGTCACCGCCGGTATCCCCGAGCTCGAGGACGCCGTCTCGATCATCGGTGACCTCACCGAGGCAGGCTTCAGCTACGTCGCGTTCAAGCCGGGCACGGTCGCGCAGATCCGCTCGGTCATCCGCATCGCCAACGAGGTCCCCTCGTTCCCCGTCATCGCCCACATCGAAGGCGGCCGCGCCGGTGGCCACCACTCGTGGGAAGACCTGGACGACCTCCTCCTCGACACCTACGCCGAGCTGCGTACCCGGCCGAACCTGGTCCTGTGCGTCGGTGGCGGCATCGGCACGCCCGAGCAGGCTGCCGACTACCTGACCGGCCGCTGGTCCGTCGCACACGGCTTCCCGGCCATGCCGCTGGACGGCATCCTGGTCGGCACCGCCGCCATGGCCACCCTCGAGGCGACCACGTCTCCCGAGGTGAAGCAGCTTCTCGTCGACACCCCCGGTACTCCGGACTGGGTCGGAGCAGGCACCGCCGAGGGCGGCATGGCCTCCGGTCGTAGCCAGCTCGGCGCCGACATCCACGAGATCGACAACGCCGCGTCCCGCACCGGCCGTCTGCTCGACGAGGTCGCCGGTGACGCCGACGCCGTCGCCGAGCGTCGCGCCGAGATCATCGAGGCACTGAACATCACGGCCAAGCCGTACTTCGGCGACGTCGCGACCATGACGTACGAGCAGTGGCTGCGCCGCTACCTCGAGCTGGCCGTCGGCATCGACGCGGCGAAGGCATTCGACTGCGGCACCGACCTCCAGGACGCCATCACCGAGGCCAATGAGAGCCCGTGGATCGACATCACCTGGCGTGCGCGCTTCGGTGAGATGCTGCAGCGCACCGAGTCGCGTCTGCACCCGGTCGACCGTGGTCCCATCCCCACCCTGTTCGCCGAAGACGCGATCCTCGAGCGTCCCGAGGCGGCCATCTGCGCCCTGCAGGCGCAGTACCCCGATTACGCCTCCACGGTTCTGCACCCCGCGGACGTCTCGTTCTTCGTCTCGCTGTGCAAGACCCCCGGCAAGCCGGTGAACTTCGTGCCCGTCGTCGACGGTGACGTTCGCCGCTGGTGGCGTTCCGACTCGCTGTGGCAGGCGCACGATCCCCGCTACACGGCCGACCAGGTCTGCGTCATCCCCGGCACCGTCGCCGTCGCCGGCATCACGCGCGTCGACGAGCCTGTCGGCGAGCTGCTGGACCGCTTCGAGAAGGCCACCTACGACGAGCTGGTCACCGCCGGTGCCGCACCGCTGTCGCTGCCCGCGCGCCGTCACGCGGACATCGCCCGCGGCCTCCTCGACATCGTCCTGTCGGCTCCCGACATCCAGTGGGCCTCGCGCCTGACCCTGAACCCGGTTCGCCGGCTCGGTGACCTCGACAAGTGGTCGATCGAGTCCGACACCCTCGCGGTGCACGAGACCACCGGTGCCGAGCTGTCCGTGATCGACGAACAGCAGGTGCTCCTCACCGTCCCGCTGGTGGCAGCCAAGTCCGTCCAGATCACCATCACCGTTCCCGCGTCCGTCGCGGACGGTGGCGCTCCCGTGGTCACCGAGGCCGACGCCGAGAAGTCGATGACCGCACTCCTCGCGGTCGCGGCCGGTCAGGAGCTGCCCGCCGTCAAGAACGGTGTCGCACGGCTCAACCTCGCCTGGACGCCCGACCTGGTCGCCGACCACGCCGGTGTCACCGGCTCGGGTCTGCCCACGACGCTGAGCGTCAGCGGCAAGGCCGTCCCGGACGTGGTCGTCGGCGCCTGCTGGCCGGCCGTGTTCGCCGCGCTCGGAGCTGCCAAGACCGAAGACTCGCTCTCCGTCATCGAGGGCATGCTCGACCTGGTCCACCTCGACCACAGCGTCGATTTCGTCGGCGAACTGCCTTCGGAGACAAGCATTCTCGTGGTCAAGGCCGAGGTCGCCTCGGTTCTCGACACCGACCTGGGCCGCGTCGTCGAGGTCAAGGTCGAGGTCGGCGCCATGCTCGGCGAGGGCCTGGACGCGCCTGCCGTCGTCACCCTGTCGGAGCGCTTCGCGATCCGCGGCCGCACCGGCAAGGGCGAACTGTCCGACCCGGCCCGCGCCGGTGGCTCGCTGAGTGACGAGGCCGTCGACACCCCGCGTCGTCGTCGCCGCGACACCACGATCGTCGCTCCCCGCAACATGGGCTCCTTCGCCCAGGTGTCGGGCGACCACAACCCGATCCACACCTCCGACAACGCGGCACTGCTCGCCGGCCTCGGCAGCCCGATCGTGCACGGCATGTGGCTCTCCGCCGCCGCCCAGCAGGTCGTCACCGCCGTGGACCCGGCCGAGACCAAGACGCCGCCGCGTCGACTCACCGCCTGGACCGCACGCTTCCTGGGCATGGTTCGCCCGGGCGCCGAGATCGACGTCCGCGTCGACCGCGTCGCAGTGGACCGTGGCGCCGAGATCGTCGAGGTCGGTTGCCGCATCGACGGTGAACTGGTGATGGTCGCAACGGGTCGCACCGCCGCCCCGAAGACCGTTTACGCGTTCCCCGGACAGGGCATCCAGCGTCCCGGCATGGGCCTCGACGCCCGTGCCCGCTCCAAGGCCGCCCGTGAGATCTGGGACCGCGCCGACAAGCACACCCGCAAGGCCCTCGGCTTCTCGATCCTCGCCGTGGTCCGCGACAACCCGACGGTCGTCAAGGCCCGTGGTGTCGAGCACAAGCACCCGGACGGTGTCCTGCACCTGACCCAGTTCACCCAGGTCGCAATGGCGACGCTCGGTGTGGCTCAGGTCGCCGAGCTCCGCGAATCCGGTGCCTTCGTCGAGGGTGCCCTGCTCGCAGGCCACTCGGTCGGTGAGTACAACGCTCTCGCCGCCGTCGCCGGTGTGCTGCCTCTCGAAGCCGTTCTCGAGGTGGTCTTCCAGCGTGGCTCCGCGATGCACGCACTCGTTCCCCGCGACGAGGCCGGCCGTTCCGACTACCGGATGGCTGCCATCCGCCCGTCGCAGATCGGTCTGGCCGACGACGACGTCGAGGCGTTCGTCGCCGGTGTCGCCGAGGCGACCGGTGAGTTCATGCAGATCGTGAACCTGAACCTGCGTGGCTCGCAGTACGCCATCGCGGGCACGGTCACCGGGCTCAACGCGCTCGAGAAGGAAATCGACATCCGCCGTGAGGCTTTCGGTGGCAAGCGCGCGTACATCATGGTTCCGGGCATCGACGTCCCGTTCCACTCGACGGTGCTGCGTGGCGGCGTCGACGACTTCCGTGGACGTCTCGAGGAACTGCTTCCGCAGGACATCGACCCGGCCATCCTGATCGGGCGTTACATCCCGAACCTCGTCCCCAAGCCGTTCTCCCTGAAGAAGGAGTTCGTGCAGGAGATCGCCGACCTGGTTCCGTCGAAGCCCCTCGACAAGGTGCTGAAGGACTTCGACTCCTGGGCGAAGAAGCCGGTCCAGCTCACCCGCGTGGTTCTCACCGAGCTCCTGGCCTGGCAGTTCGCCAGCCCGGTGCGCTGGATCGAGACGCAGGATCTGCTGTTCGCCGACGAGTCCGAAGGTGGACTGGGTGTCGAGCGGTTCGTGGAGATCGGCTTGGGCTCCGTCCCGACCGTCGCGAACCTCGCGTCGCAGACCCTGAAGCTGCCGGGCCGCTTCGGCTACCCGGTCGAGGTCCTCAACATCGAGCGTGAAGCGTCCATCGTGTACTCCACCGACGTCGATCCGGCGCCGGTCGAGGACGACGAGCCGGAAGCGCCCGCAGCCGCGGCGCCCGCCGCATCGGCCGCACCTGCCGCCGCTCCGGCCCCGGCAGCTGCACCGTCCGGTGGACCGCGTCCCGACGACATCGCGTTCAAGGCCGCCGACGCCACCAAGGTCCTGATCAGCCTGTGGACCAAGCTCCGTCCCGATCAGGTCGGCCCCGTCGACACGATCGAGGCGCTGTGCGACGGCGTGTCCTCGCGGCGTAACCAGCTGCTCGTCGACCTCGGCTCCGAGCTCTCGCTCGGCGCGATCGACGGTGCCGCCGACGCCGACATGGGCTCGCTCGCCGGCACGGTCGACTCCCTGGCCCGCACGTACAAGCCGTTCGGCCCGGTGCTGTCCGACTCGATCAACGATCACCTTCGCAAGGTCTTCGGCCCGTCGGGTCGTCGTCCGGCGGCCATCGCGGACCGCGTGAAGAAGGTCTGGGAACTCGGCGACGGCTGGGCGTACCACGTCACCGCCGAGGTGGCTCTCGGAACCCGCGACGGTTCCAGCATCCGTGGTGGTGACCTCGGCGGCCTGGCCGGCGGCGGTCTCGCCGACGGCGCCGCAGTGGACGCCGTCATCGACAGCGCAGTGGCCGCAGTGGCCTCGCGCCGCGGGATCAGCGTCTCCCTCCCGTCCTCGGGTGGCGGAGCCGGTGGCACCGTCGATGCCGCGGCGCTGGGCGAGTTCACCGAGCACATCACGGGCCGCGACGGCGTGCTGGCCTCGGCCGCCCGCCTCGTGCTCGAGCAGCTCGGCTTCGCAGGCGACACGGCGACGGCAGCGCAACCGACCGACACCGAACTCGTCGACCTCGTGTCGGCGGAACTCGGTTCCGACTGGCCGCGACTGGTCGCTCCCGCGTTCGACGCCAAGCGGGCGGTCCTGCTCGACGACCGCTGGGCGAGCGCACGTGAGGATCTGGCTCGTCTGTGGATCGACGCGGCAGGCGTGGAGTCTCTCGAGATCGAAGGCTTCGCCGGTGCAGGCAAGTCCGTTGCGGCGCAGGCCGCATGGTGGCAGGCCCGCGCAACCGACGAGGGTCGCACGGCTCTGGCCGAGAAGTACGGGCGTATCGCGGAGGCGGCAGTCGTCGTCACCGACGAGACCCCCGAATGGGCAGACCAGGTCGCCGTCGTCACCGGTGCCAGCAAGGGCTCGATCGCGGCCTCGGTCGCAGGCAAGCTCCTCGCCGGCGGCGCGACGGTCTTCGTGACCACCTCGCGTCTCGACGACAAGCGTCTCGGCTTCTACCGCGACCTCTACCGCCGCAATGCTCGCGCCGGTGCCGCCCTGTGGGTGGTCCCCGCGAACATGGCGTCCTACACGGACATCGACGCGCTCATCGAGTGGATCGGTGAAGCGCAGTACGAGACGGCCGGTGGATCGAAGAAGCTCGTCAAGGAAGCGGTCACCCCGACGCTGCTGTTCCCGTTCGCCGCGCCCCGCGTGGCAGGCGACCTCGCCGACGCCGGCGCCCGCGCCGAAATGGAGATGCGTGTTCTCCTGTGGTCGGTGGAGCGCCTGATCGGCGGACTGTCGAAGATCGGTTACGACCGTGACGTCGACACTCACCTGCACGTCGTGCTGCCCGGTTCCCCGAACCGCGGTCTGTTCGGTGGCGACGGTGCGTACGGCGAGGCCAAGGCCGCGCTGGACGCAGTGGTCGGCCGCTGGAAGGCCGAGCGCAACTGGGCCGAGCGCGTCACCCTGGTGCACGCTCTCATCGGCTGGGTCCGCGGAACCGGCCTCATGGGCGGCAACGACCCGCTGGTCGAGGCTGTCGAAGGTGCCGGAGTCCGTACCTGGTCCACCCAGGAAATGGCCACCGAGCTGCTTCAGTGGTGCGAGCCCGAGGCACGTCGCCTCGCCTCCACCGAGCCGCTCGCGGCCGATCTGACCGGTGGGCTCGCCCAGGCGAACCTGGACCTGCCCGCGCTGGCGAAGCAGGCTCAGGAAGCTGCGACCGCTGCTGCCGAGGCCGACGAGGACGCCGTGGAGCTCGACACCATCGCGGCTCTGCCCGCCCCGCCGCGGGTCTCCGCGTCGGTGGCACCGGCCTGGTCCGGCGTCACGGCGGCTCCGGAGGACCTCGTCGTCATCGTCGGCGCAGGTGAGCTCGGACCGTTCGGTTCCTCGCGTACCCGCTTCGAGATGGAGGTCGACGAAGAGCTTTCGGCGGCAGGCGTTCTCGAACTCGCCTGGAACACCGGACTCGTCGTGTGGGAGACCACGCCGTCCGCAGGCTGGTACGACGCCGAGACCGGGGAACTGGTTCCGGAGGCCGAGATCGCGGACAAGTACCACGACACGGTCGTCGAGCGTTGCGGCATCCGCCGCTACGTGGACGACGGCTCCATGGTCGAGAACACCGCACCGCTCCTCACGTCGGTCTTCCTCGACAAGGACCTGAGCTTCGTCGTCAGCACCGAGGCGGAGGCGCTGGCCTTCGTCGAGGCCGACCCGGAGAACACGGTCGCGAGTCCGGTTCCGGACAGCGGTGACTGGCAGGTCACCCGCCGTGCGGGCACCGAGATCCGCGTCCCCCGGAAGATGAAGCTCACGCGCAGCGTGGGTGGTCAGATCCCGACCGGATTCGACGTCACCAAGTGGGGCATCCCCGCCGACATGGCCGACTCCGTCGACCGCGTGGGCCTGTGGAACATCGTCGCCACAGTGGACGCGTTCCTCACCGGTGGGTTCACGCCCAGCGAACTGCTGCGGTGGGTGCACCCCTCGCTGGTCGCCAACACCCAGGGCACCGGCATGGGCGGCATGACCTCCATGAGGTCGCTGTACATCGACACGCTGCTCGGCGAGAACCGGCCGAACGACATCCTGCAGGAAGCCCTGCCGAATGTGATTGCGGCGCACGTGGTCCAGTCCTACGTCGGCGGTTACGGCGCCATGGTCCACCCGGTTGCGGCATGCGCCACGGCCGCGGTGTCCGTCGAAGAGGGCGTCGACAAGATCAAGCTCGGCAAGGCCCAGCTCGTGGTCGCCGGCGGGTTCGACGACCTCAGCGCGGAGGGCATCATCGGATTCGGTGACATGTCCGCCACGGCCAAGACCGACGACATGCGGGCCAAGGGCATCGACGACCGTCGATTCTCCCGGGCCAACGACCGTCGTCGCGGCGGGTTCGTCGAGTCGCAGGGTGGTGGCACGATCCTGCTGGCCCGCGGTGACCTGGCACTCGAGATGGGCCTGCCCGTCCTCGGTGTGGTCGCCTACGCCGGCTCGTTCGCGGACGGTGTCCACACGTCGATCCCGGCTCCCGGAATCGGTGCGCTCGGTGCGGGTCGTGGGGGAGCGGATTCGCAGCTCGCCAAGTCCCTCGGCAAGCTCGGTGTCAGTGCCGACGACATCTCGGTGATCTCCAAGCACGACACGTCCACCGCGGCCAACGATCCCAACGAGGCGGAGCTGCACGAGCGCCTCGCGGGGGCACTCGGCCGCAGCGAAGGTGCGCCGCTCTTCGTGGTCTCGCAGAAGAGCCTCACCGGACACGCCAAGGGTGGTGCCGCAGCATTCCAGCTGATCGGTCTCTGCCAGGTGCTGGACCAGGGCATCGTGCCGCCGAACCGCAGCCTCGACTGCGTCGACGAGAAGATGGCCGAGTTCGAACACCTCGTGTGGGCTCGGGAGCCGCTCCGCTTCGGCGAGCAGTTCGCGCTGAAGGCCGGTCTGCTGACCAGCCTCGGCTTCGGGCACGTGTCGGGCATGGTCGCGGTCGTGCACTCGCAGGCGTTCGTCGAGGCCATCCCGGCAGACAAGCGTGAGGCGTACCTCGAGCAGGCACGCAAGCGCACCGTCGAGGGTCAGCGTCGTCTGGCGAAGGCCATGGTCGGTGGCGGCAGCCTGTACGAGCGTCCGGCGGATCGTCGCTTCGGCGGCGACAGCGTCCCGGCCGCGGCGTCCCGTCAGCTCGAGGCGGACGTCCTGCTCACCGAGGCCGCGCGCCTGGGAGCGGACGACGTGTACAGCTCGGGTCTGCCCGGCTGCAAGTAGGAACGACGGATGGGAGTTCTGGGGATCGGCTTCGATCTCGTGACGGTGTCGGAGTTCGCCGAGCAGCTGGACCGGCCAGGGACGGCAATGCTCGACAACTTCACACCGGGCGAGCGTCGGGACGCCGTGACCCGGAGCTCCGATCCGGCTAGACATTTCGCCGCCCGGTGGGCTGCGAAGGAGGCAGTGATCAAGGCTTGGTCCACGTCTCTCTTCGCCAGCCCGCCGGTGCTGCCCGAGATGATCCACCACCTGATCGAGGTGGTGACGGATGCGTGGGGGCGACCGAGTATCCGCTTACGCGGAGACGTCGCCAAGCATCTGACCGACGTGAAGATTCACATCTCCCTCACACACGACGGAGACATGGCGGGCGCGTTCGCCGTCATCGAGTCCCTGTAGGCGCCTCCGGCGCTCGTGCGCCTTTCTGGTAGCTCCGGCAACCGGAAGGGCGCACAAGCGCGTAGCGCCTACGTTGTGCGCGATTCCTTCTCGGCGACCAGCAGGTACGCCACCATCAGCCGTTTGAGTTCGGCGACGGCGTCCGCGTGGCTCTGGTTGTCCTGCACGGAGAAGTTGAGCATCGAGTACACGACGTGGACGAGCACCTCGGCCATCATCGTGCGCCGCTCCCGCGACGTCTGCGGGGTGAGCGGCGCGAGCATCCGTGAGACCTGCTCCGCGAACGCCTTCTCGTGGATGGCGCCGGTGGCGCGAGTCGAGGGCGTCGACTGCATTGCCAGCCACACCTCGCGCCTCGACGGGTCGGACGTCCACAGGCCCGCCATGTGGTCGACGAAGGAATTGAGGAACCGCAGCCAGTCGAGGGACGGGACCTCACCGTTGAACTGGGCGATCTCGTGCTGGACTCCGACGAGGTCCTGTCGGTTGAGTTCGCAGACGATCACGTACTTGTTCGCGAAGAACTGGTAGAGGGTGCCGATCGGGACGTCCGCGCGTGCGGCGACCTCCTCGCACGTGAACGATTCGAATCCCACGTCCACCAGCAACTCCCGCGATGCCGTGAGCAGCGCGTCGAACTTACGGCGACTACGTTCCTGTGTCGGACGTCTGCGGGGCAGGAGTTCCTGCGGGTCCGACTGAGCCTCCAACGCCGGGTCCACTCGGCGCGGCGCTTGCTTGCTGACTGAAGACTCCACCGCCCCAGGCTATCCGTCTTTCGTCCGGATTCCGAAGATCCCTCCCGGTGACGCGTCGGGTTTCACCTGGGCGCGGAGACTCGTCGCGCCGTTTACCGTATCGATGGATCAACGGGCGGCTGACGACACGCAGCCGCCCGTCGCGCCGATCAGACGGACAAATCCCGCCGCAGTTTCGCGACGTGGCCGGTGGCGCGGACGTTGTACTGGGCCACTTCGATCTTCCCGTCCTCGTCGACGAGGAATGTGGAGCGGATGACACCCTGCACCGTCTTGCCGTACATCTTCTTCTCGCCGAACGCGCCCCAGGCCTCGAGTGTGGCCTTGTCGGGATCGGACAGGAGGGGGAACGTCAGTTCCTCGTTTTCACGGAATTTGGCCAGCTTCGCCGGCTTGTCGGGCGAGATGCCGATCACGTCCAGGCCTGCGCCGTTCAGGTCGGCGAGGCTGTCGCGGAAGTCGCAGGCCTGTTTGGTGCAGCCCGGCGTGCTCGCCGCCGGGTAGAAGTACACGACGACCTTGCGGCCGCGGTAGTCGGCGAGCGACACGTCGTTGCCGTCGGCGTCGGGCAGCGTGAAGGCGGGTGCGGTGTCTCCGGGGGCGAGTCTGTTGTTGTCGGTCACGAGAAGTCAGGCTACCGGGAAGGGGTGGACGTGGCCCGAAGCGTGATTGGGGGAGACCAAGTCGCAGGTCGGGAGTTCTCGTCTACGGTTGACGCAAGTGTGGGATCGTCGCGGTAGCGTCGCTCTCGCTGATCGAACAAGTCGAACAAGTTGGAGGACACGTGCCCAGGGACACCGAGAGCATCGAGCGTGAGATCGAGAACGCGCGTAGTCAGCTCGCGAGCACTCTCGACGAATTGACGGTCCGCACCAACCCGAAGCGTCTCGTGGAGAACACGAAGCGCACGCTGATCGCGAAGCTGAACGAGCCGGCGGTCAAGTACGGACTGATCGCCGTGGGTGCGGTGGCAGGGCTCCTGGTGCTCCGCAGAGCGTTGCGCTGAACGACCGTCGTGGGAACGGGCCGTCGGATGTGAAGTTCGTAGTGACTTCACGTTCCGGCGGCCCGTTCGTCATCTGACCGCCCGCCCGGTGCGTTGAGATCGTGACACGAGAAAGGCCCCCATCCTCGTGAGAGGATGGGGGCCTTCGTGCAAGTGCGCCCACAGGGACTCGAACCCCGGACCCAGTGATTAAGAGTCACTTGCTCTACCAACTGAGCTATAGGCGCTCGCTCTTGCGAGACAGAACATTAGCGGGTCGCTTCTCGGGAATGCAAATCGCCTGGTGGCGACTGCCCGTGGCGACCCGATTCGGACGGTGGGGAGTAACAAGAGCGCCGCTGGTCACGATTGATATTCGAACGTTATTGAGCGGCTCGGCGCTTGGTCGGAACCGGTCTCCAGTGGCTGGCATCATTGGAGACCACACGGTCTCGACGTGCTGATTCGTCTTGCGAAGGCGAGGGACGTGCCGGCTTGAACGTGTATTCGGAGCGAGGACGTGAAGTGGGGTTATCCATGGGTGTGGGGCGTGGCGGGCGCATGCGTGCGCAATCGGTGAGATCCGTCTCGAAGACGGCGACGATTGTGGCGGCATCACTCGTATTCGCAGTGTCGATCGCAGGGTGCACCGTCTCCGGTGCAGACAGCGTCACGGAAGGTGAGGCGCCGATCGATTCCAATCCGGTCACCGAACTCATCAAGCCGAAGCTGACGGCGTCGGCCGTCGATGGTGCGGTGGGGTTCTCGCCCGGGCAACCGGTGACGGTGACGGTGGCCGACGGCACGCTGGCGGCGGTCACCATGTTCAACCCGGAGGGCGTGCCGGTCGACGGCGCCATCGCCCCCGACGGGTTGTCCTGGGTCAACACGGAGCCGCTGGGCTACGACAAGGAATACCGGCTCGAGGTGAAGGCGAACGGCCTGGGTGGTGGCACAACCTCGACATCCGCGTTCACCACCAGCGCGCCCGGCAACGTCACCAAGCCGTACGTCATGCCGTCCGAGGGCGACGTGGTGGGAATCGGTCAGCCGATCGCGGTCCAGTTCGACGAGAACATCCCCGACCGCAAGGCCGCCGAGGCCGGCATCACGGTCACGACCAATCCGCCGGTCGAGGGCGCCTTCTACTGGGTGAACAACCGTGAGGTGCGATGGCGTCCGCAGAACTACTGGGCACCCGGCACCGCCGTGGACGTCAAGGTCGCCGTGTACGGCCGTGATCTCGGTGACGGACTGTACGGCCAGGAGGACGTCCACACGGCCTTCACCATCGGCGACGCCGTGATCGCGACGGCGGACGATAACACCAAACAGGTGACGTTCGAGCGCAACGGCGAAGTGATCATGACGATGCCCACGTCGATGGGTAAGGACGACACACCCACCGATAACGGCGTCTACATCATCGGCGACCGGTTCGCGAACCTCGTCATGGACTCGTCCACTTACGGCGTGCCGGTCAACTCCCCGCAGGGATACAAGACTCCCGTCGACTGGGCCACGCGAATGTCCTACAGCGGCATCTTCTTCCACTCGGCGCCGTGGTCGGTGGGGCAGCAGGGCTACTCGAATGCGAGCCACGGCTGCCTGAACCTCAGTCCGTCCAACGCGAAGTGGGTGTACGACAACACGAAGCGCGGCGACATCGTGATCGTCGAGAACACGCTGGGCGGCACGCTGTCGGGCACGGACGGCCTCGGGGACTGGAACATCCCATGGGATGTCTGGAAGGCCGGCAACGCCAACGCCTGACAGCGGGCGTCAGACCAATCGCAAAGAGGAAAGCCCCCGGCCGAGGCCGGGGGCTTTCCGTGTGGGGTGAGTGACGGGACTCGAACCCGCGACACCCAGGATCACAACCTGGTGCTCTACCAGCTGAACTACACCCACCATTGCGCTTCTGTCACCGCCCGAGGGCAGTAACTTCGGCGAGGAAGATATTAGCGCGTTCGATGCGCAAAACGCCAATCGGTATCTCAGGCGTGTCCGAGTTCCTCGACGACTGCGGTGATGTCGCTGGTAGACGGCCCTGGTTCGGCCACGAACGCTGTCTTCCGGTAGTACTTCAGTTCCCGGATCGACTCTTTGATGTCCGCAAGGGCACGGTGGGCGAGGCCCTTTTCGGGCTGACCGAAGTAGATCCGCGGGTACCACCGGCGGCACAGTTCCTTGATGGAGCTGACGTCGATCATCCGGTAGTGCAGGTAGGTGTCGAGGTCCGGCATGTCGCGGGCGATGAATCCGCGGTCGGTCGCGATGGAGTTGCCGGCGAGCGGTGCCGTCCCGGCGACCGGCACATGCTCGCGGATGTAGGCGAGCACCTGCTGCTCGGCCTCGGCGAGCGTGACCGTGGACTTCCGGACCTCGTCTGTCAGCCCCGAGTTCTCGTGCATCTTGGTCACCACGTCGGGCATGGCCGCGAGCGCGTCGTCGTCGGCGTGGATGACGATGTCGACACCCTCACCGAGCACGTTCAGCTCGCTGTCCGTGACCAGAGCTGCGATCTCGATCAGCTTGTCGGTGCCGAGCCGGAGCCCGGTCATTTCACAGTCGATCCACACAAGTTTGTCCTGCACCAGGAACACAGTAGTCACGTGAGTGACGGGATAAGGTCTGCGGTGGACACTTTCTCCCGACGTGCGTGATCCGAGGAGGGCTTGGATGACCCAGCAATCGCAGGACGGCGGCGCGACCTCGACTCCGGCGGAAAGGGCGGCGGCGGCGAGGGCGGCAGCCGCCGAAGCTGCCAGGATCGCGGCGGAGGCCGCGGCAGCGGCAGAGACGGCGGAGCAGGAAGCCCGGGACGCGGAGGCTGCGGAGAACCGTGCTCCCGCAGGCGTCGCGGCCCCCTCCGGCGCCGCCGCGGACATCGCCGCCGGATACTCGTCGGAGGGTGCGGCTCTGGAGCTGGGGACCGTGGTTCTCGACGGCGCCGTGGATCGGTCGGCCCGGGTGCGTTTCCCTCTCGCGACGGTCAACCGGCACGGTCTCGTCGCCGGCGCCACCGGGACGGGAAAGACGAAGACGCTGCAGGGTATTGCCGAGCAGTTGTCGGCTGCAGGGGTTCCCGTGGTGATGGCCGACGTGAAGGGCGACCTGTCGGGCCTGTCACAGCCGGGTGAGGCGGGCGACAAGATCACCGCCCGAGCGTCCGAGACGGGTGACGACGAGTGGCGGCCGGCGGGGTCCCCGGTCGAATTCCTCTCGCTGGGAACGGAGGGTCTGGGCATTCCCGTCCGCGCGACCATCACGGCGTTCGGGCCGATCCTGCTCGCCAAGGTCCTCGGGCTCAACGAGACTCAGGAGTCCACGCTGGGGCTGATCTTCCACTGGGCCGACGTTCAGGGGCTCGCGCTGCTCGACCTGTTGGATCTGCGATCGGTCATCGCTCATCTCACCAGCGACGAGGGCAAAGCCGATCTGAAGGGCATCGGCGGCGTGTCCCCGGCGACCGCCGGTGTGATCCTCAGGGCCCTCGTCAATCTCGAAGCCGATGGCGGCGACACGTTCTTCGGGGAGCCCGAGCTCGAGACCGAGGACTTGCTCCGGGTGAACGACGGCAAGGGTGTGATCACGTTGTTCGAGTTGGGCTCCCAGGCCGCGCGTCCGGCGTTGTTCTCCACCTTCCTGATGTGGGTGCTGGCCGACCTGTTCCAGACGTTGCCCGAGGAAGGCGATCTCGAGAAACCCAAGCTCGTCTTCATCTTCGACGAGGCGCACCTGCTCTTCGCGGACGCGTCGAAGGCGTTCCTGCAGCAGGTGGAACAGACCGTGAAGCTCATCCGCTCCAAGGGGGTGGGGGTCTTCTTCTGCACCCAGTTGCCGACGGACGTCCCGAATGCGGTGCTGTCGCAGCTCGGCGCGCGGATCCAGCACGCGCTGCGCGCTTTCACCCCCGACGACCAGAAGGCGCTGACGAAAACGGTACGGACGTACCCGACCACCGAGAACTACGATCTCGAGAAAGCTCTCACCTCACTGGGTATCGGCGAGGCGATCGTCACGGTCCTGTCGGAACGGGGCGCGCCGACGCCGGTGGCGTGGACGAGGATTCGGCCTCCCCGCTCGCTGATGGACACCATCGGCACCGACGCGATCACGGCCGCGGCGTCGTCGAGCCCGCTGTCGGCGAAGTACGGGCAGACCGTCGACCGGGAATCGGCGTACGAGAAGCTGACAGCCAAGGTTGCCGGAGCGCCGGCCACGGAACCGGGCCTCGACCTGCCCCGGCTGCCTGACCTGCCGCCACCGCCGCCGCCGCAGCCGCAGCCGGAGGGGCCGAACATGGCCGAGCAGATTCTCGGGAACTCCGCGGTGAAGAGCTTCCTCCGCTCGGCCGCATCGGCCGCCGGCCGCGAGATCTCCCGCAGCATCTTCGGGACGGGCAAACGTCGCAGGCGGTGAAACCCGCTGCACGCCAGTGTCTAGCTGCCCAGCTTCTTGTAGAACGTTCCGACGATCGGGGCGACCACCGCGCGCGGGGTGTACTGCCCGGCAACGGACATCGCCTTGCTGATGATGCCGGGCACGACGCGCATCTTGTTGTCTGCCAGACCGTCGAGCGACACCTTGGCGGTGTATTCGCTGGAGATCCACAGGAAGTCGGGCACCAGCCTGTCCACGATCGATGCGTCCGCCGGATCGGGCTCCTCGGTGCGGACCGGGCCGGGCGCGAGCAGGGTGACGTTCACTCCCGTCCCCTTGAGTTCGCCGCGCAGCGACTCGGAGAAGGTGTTGACGAACGCCTTGCTGGCCGCGTAGGTGGCGTTGTGGGGGATGGGCATGTTGCCTGCCGCAGAGCCGACCATGAGGATGGCGCCGGATTTGCGTTCGAGCATCCCGGGCAACACCGCGAGTGTGAGGTCGTGCACGGCAACGGCGTTGAGTTCTACCTGTGCCCGTTCGTATGCGGGATCGAGTCCGGCGACGGGCCCGAACGTGGCGATGCCCGCGTTGTTGCACAGGACGCTGATCTCACGTCCGGCGAGTTCGGTGACGAGGGTGGCCCGCGCGTCGCGATCCGACAGATCGCACGCGCGCACGTCGACCTCGACGCCGTACTCGTCACGCAGGGTCCCGGCGAGTGACTCCATCACCTCGCCGCGGCGCGCGACGAGGATAAGGGAGTGTCCCCGGGAGGCGAGATCGGTGGCCAGCGCCTCGCCGATTCCGGACGAGGCGCCGGTCACGACGGCGCGGGCACGGGGAGTGGGGTTCGGCAAGCTCACAGTCAGCAGCGTAGTGCGTCAGATGCGGGCCGCGAGCCGGGTGCCCTGCTCGATGGCACGTTTGGCGTCGAGTTCGGCTGCGACGTCGGCGCCGCCGATGACGTGGGTGGTGACGCCGGCGACCGTCAGTTCGTCGACGAGGTCACGCACCGATTCCTGACCTGCGCAGATCACGACGTTGTCGACGGCGAGGGTGCGGGGCTTCTCGCGTTTGGCGCCGAATGTGATGTGCAGGCCGTCGTCGTCGATACGCTCGTAGTTGACCCCGGACAGTTCCTGCACGCCCTTGTTCTTCAGCGCTGCCCGGTGAACCCAGCCCGTGGTCTTCGCGAGGCCGGCGCCGATCCGGCCGCTCTTGCGCTGCAGCAGGTACACCTCACGCGGCGACGGCTCGGGAATGGGTGTGGTGAGGGCGCCCGCTGCCGCTTCGGGTTCGGTGACACCCCACTCCTGCTTCCACTCCTTCAGGTCGAGCGTCGGGGAGTGCTCGTGGGTGAGGAACTCGCTGACGTCGACGCCGATCCCGCCGGCTCCGATCACCGCGACCGACTGCCCGACGGGCTTGCCGCCCCGCACGACCTCCGGATACGTGAGCACCTTCGGGTGGTCGATACCCGGAATGGACGGAACGCGCGGCGTCACCCCGGTCGCGACGATCACCTCGTCGTACTCGCCGACCAGGTCGGTCGCGGTGACGCGGCTGTCGAGCCGGACGTCCACACCCGCGAGCGGAAGCTGGCGGTTGTAGTAGCGGATCGTTTCCGCGAACTCCTCCTTGCCGGGGATCTTGCGGGCGATGCCGAACTGGCCGCCGATCTCCGAATCCGCCTCGAACAGGGTCACCGAGTGGCCGCGCTGTGCCAGGCCCAGTGCCGCCGACAGTCCCGCGGGTCCGGCGCCGACGACGGCGACACGCTTCGCGGTCCGGGTGGGCGAGAGCGTCAGTTCCGTTTCCCGGCCAGCACGAGGATTCAGCAGGCACGACACGTGCTTGCGCACGAAGGCGTGGTCGAGGCAGGCCTGGTTGCACGCGATGCACGTGTTGATCTCGTCGGGGGTGCCCGCCTCGGCTTTCCGCACCCAGTCGGGATCGGCGAGCATCGGGCGCGCCATCGAGATCAGCTGTGCGTCACCGCGGGTCAGGATTTCCTCGGCGACCTCCGGCATGTTGATCCGGTTCGACGCGGCCACGGGGATGCTCACGTGCTTCTCGAGCTTGCCGGTGATGTCGGCGAACGCGGCCCGCGGCACCGACGTCACGATCGTGGGGACACGGGATTCGTGCCAGCCGATGTCGGTGTTGATGATGGTCGCGCCCGCGGCCTCCACTTCCTGTGCCAGCGAGACGATCTCGTCCCACGTCTGACCGCCCTCGACGAGGTCGGCCATGGACAGTCGGAAGATGATGATGAAGTTGGGGCCCACCGCCTGACGAGTGCGGCGGACGATCTCGACGGCCATCCGTCTGCGGTTCTCGGGAGTGCCGCCCCACTTGTCGGTGCGCTTGTTGGTGCGCTCGCACAGGAACTGGTTGATGAAGTAGCCCTCGCCGCCCATGATCTCGACGCCGTCGTAGTTCGCCTGCTGCGCGAGCCGGGCGCAGCGGACGAAGTTGCGGATCTGCCAGCGCACGCCGCGGCCGGTGAGTTTGCGGGGCCGGAACGGGTTGATCGGGGCCTTGATGGACGAGGCCGAGACACTGAACGGCTGGTAGCTGTACCGGCCGGCGTGCAGGATCTGCAGGGCGATCTTGCCGCCCTCGTCGTGCACCGCCTTCGTGATCGCGCGGTGCCTGCGGGCCTCGATACGGTTGGTGAGCTTGGCGCCGAACGGCAGCAGCCAGCCCGTCCGGTTGGGTGCGTATCCGCCGGTGACGATCAGTGCGACACCTCCGCGCGCACGCTCGGCGAAGTACTCCGTCAGACGGGGAACGTCCTTGGCGCGATCCTCCAGGCCGGTGTGGATGGAACCCATGAGCACGCGGTTCTTCAGTGTCGTGAAACCGAGGTCGAGGGGTGTGAGGAGCTGAGGGAACTGTGTCACTGGCGGCGTGTCCTTACTGTGCGAGCGCGTCGAGTACTTCTTGACACCAGTCGGCGAATCCCTCTTCGACGCGGATTCCGCCGCGCAGGACGAGGTACTGGTGCAGGGCGGCCCCGGAGAGCTGGTCCGGTGCGGGAAAGTCACGTTTTTCGATCATGCGGTAGACCTCGAGCCGGGCGGCGTGGCCGTCGCGGTGGCGACCGACCTCGGCCGTGAGTGCGGCGATGTCACCGTGCTGAGCGGCGCGGATCTTCACTGCCAGCTCGTTGCGCAGGTGGTTCGGCTCGGTCGGTTCGGCGATCCAGCGCTCGAGTTCCGCGCGCCCGGCCGCGCCGACCCGGTACACCTTCTTGTCGGGTCGGCCATCCTGCGCCACGACCTCGGCGTCGACCCATCCGGACTCGTCCATGCGTTTGAGGACGCGGTAGATCTGCTGGTGGGTGGCGCTCTGGAAGAAGCCGATGGACTTGTCGAACCGGCGCGCCAATTCGTAGCCCGAGCCGGAGTGCTCGGTCAGGGAGACGAGGAGCGCATGTTCGAGTGCCACGAACAGAAGTATGTATGCAACGAGGTGCGTATGCAACTGAGTGCACACTAAGTCCTTCCTTCCGAGCGGGACGCTCGTAGCGTCAGACCGCACGAACTCCCCGTTCGCTCGCATAGGCTCGCGGGCATGAGCACCGACGTTCGTCCGCCGGCCGGGATCGGCGAGGCCGCGACGCGCAGACAGGTTGTCGCGTGGGGATTGTGGGACTGGGGTTCGGCGGCCTTCAACGCCGTGATCCTCACGTTCGTGTTCTCCGTGTACCTGACGGACGCGGTAGGGGAGGACCTGCCGGGGTCGATCTCCGCGAGCACGTGGCTGGGATGGTCGCTCGGAATCGCCGGTTTCCTCATCGCCGTGCTCGCCCCCGTCACCGGTCAGCGATTCGACGCCGCCGGACGACGCAAGTGGGCGCTCGGCGTCCTCACGTTCGCGACGGTCGGGTGCATGGCGGCGATGTTCTTCGTCCGCGACTCGTATCAATACCTGTGGCTCGGGCTGGTGCTGCTGGCCGCGGGTTCGGTGATCTTCGAACTGGCCGGCGTCCCGTACAACGCGATGCTCAGGCAGGTGTCGACGCCGGCGAACATCGGCCGGGTGTCCGGGTTCGGCTGGGCGATGGGCTATTTCGGTGGGATCGTGCTCCTGCTGCTGTGCTACTTCGGATTCATTGCCGGTGACGGAGACAATCGGGGATTCCTCGGGCTCACGACGGACGGCGGTCTGAACATCCGGATGGTCGCGCTGCTCGCCGCCGTTTGGTTCGCGGTCTTCGCGATTCCCGTGTTGCTGAAGGTCCCCGAGCTACCCCGCCCGCACGCGGATCCAGGTGCGGACAAGGCCGGCTTTGTCGAGTCCTACCGGGTGCTGTGGCGTGATCTACGCGACCTCTGGGCCGCCGACCGGCGCACCGTCTACTTCCTGGTGGCGAGTGCGTTGTTCCGCGACGGACTGGCCGGTGTCTTCACGTTCGGCGCCGTCCTCGCCGTCAACGTCTACGGCATCAGCGCGGGTGACGTGCTGCTGTTCGGCGTCGCGGCCAACGTCGTCTCCGCGCTCGGTGCGCTCACCGCCGGCCGGTTCGACGACCGGATCGGCCCGAAGACCGTGATCATGACGTCGCTGATCGCGATGATCGTCGTCGGTGTGGTCCTGACGGCCGTCTCGGGACCGGCCATGTTCTGGATCTTCGGACTGCTGCTGTGCCTGTTCGTCGGTCCCGCGCAGTCGTCGGCGCGCACGTTCCTGGCCCGGATCACACCGCCCGGCCGGGAGGGGCAGATGTTCGGTCTGTACGCGACCACCGGTCGCGCGGTGTCGTTCCTCTCGCCCACCCTGTTCGGATTGTTCGCCTGGTGGTTCGCGGCGGATCGGGCGGGGATCATCGGACTGGTGATCGTGCTCGCGATCGGGCTCGCCGCGCTGACGGTGGTGAAGGCGCCCGAGCGCGACTAGCGCCGCGCGCGATTGTCGTCGATCCGGAGCTTGTCCGGGAACAGCCGCCGCTGTGTCAGCCAGCCCGCCGCCGCCACGACGATCCAGATCAGCGTGGCGAAGAACTGCTGGGTGCCCTCGTTCGGATCCTCCAAGAAACGCAGCGGGGGGATGGCCAGGCCGAGCCCGGTCAGCACCAAGCTGGCGCCGCCGAGTGCGGTGAGCCACAGCAGTGCCCGGGCTCGGTACCGGTCGGCGATGAAACCGCAGGCGACGGCGAGCGCGACGATCACGATTCCGCTGAGGATCCAGCTGGCGTCATCCGGTTGCAGAACACGACTGAGCTTCGCTCCGATCACCGCGCCGGCGATGATCCCGATGAAGAATGCGGCGAACTTGAAGATCAGAGTGGTGGCCGCCCACACCACGACCGCACCGATCGCCGCGACCAGGAACGTCGTCCCGAGTGACAGCGACAGCAGGTCGGACACGAGCCAGCCGAGGCCGAATCCGGAGGCGAGAACGGCGACGTGCAGTGAACCGACACCGGCGAAGCACAGAACGGCGCCGACCAGAAGGATTGCGATGCCACTCATGGTGCCCTCCCAGGGTGCACGAGACGAGTAGTGCCATCAAACCAGAACGGACGCCCCGTCGAGGGGAACAGCGGATTTCAGTTCGGTGTGGTTCCGGTGCGCGTGAGGATTGCGTCGGCCAGGGCGCCTGGGCGCTGCTCCGGAATCCAGTGCGTGGCATCGTCGAGCACGACGAATTCGTACGGCGCATCGACGAACTCGCCGCATCGCTCGGCTGCCGCACGACCCAGTGCGATGTCGCCGGTGCTCCAGACGTAGGTCGTGGGAACGGTGACGACAGGCGTCTGCTCGAAGTCGCTCGTCATGGCGCGGTACCAGTTCAGCGCGGCGGTCAGAGCTGCCGGTTCACTGAGCAGCGCGACGTGCCGGTCGACGAGCGCCGGCGCGACGACGTCACCGAACATCGCGCGCAGCGCCTGCGCGTTGTCGTCGAGGAGGACCCGCTCGGCCTTGCCTTCCATCCTCAGGAGGCGGATGTAGGAGGAGCGTTCCTTCTGATCGGCGTCCTCGCGCAACGCCCAGCCGAACGCGCCGGGATGTGGCACCGACACGGTGGTGAGCGAGGTGATCCGGTCGGGGTGCCGAGCGGCGACGACCCACGCCACGGCGGCTCCCCAGTCGTGCCCGACGAGATGCGCCGAGTCGAGGCCGAGTGCGTCGAGGAGCCCGATCACGTCCGCGACGAGGTGGTCGATCCGGTAGGAGTCGACTCCGTCGGGTCGCGCACCCGGCGAGTATCCGCGCTGGTTCGGCGCGTACGTCCGCAGACCGGACTCGTTCAGCAGGGCGCTGACGGGTTCCCAGGACGCGGCGCTCTCCGGAAACCCGTGCAGCAGAACGACGGGGACGCCGTCGGTCGGGCCACCGACCGTGACGTCGAAGGTGAGCGGACCTACCGGGACGTGGGTGTGCTCGAGGAGAGTCGACATGCCCCCACCGTACGGCGAGAGCGCGACTACGTTCCGGGATTCCACCCGCTCATGCCGAGCATGATCAGGCGCAGTTGCCGTTCGGCGCGCGCGACCACCTCGGCCTCGCTTCTGCTTCCGGGACGATCGGCCTCGAGCAGATCGACGACGACGGCGAACATGGTGGACACGATCAGGTCTGCCGCCATCTCCAGGTCGTCGTGGTCCCAGGTCTGCAGACCCTCGATGCGGGACAGATCCACCGTGAGTTCGCTGACGAACAGTTTCATCTCGGTCGCGATCGCCCGGCGAATTTCCGGGACGCCGCCGTAGCGTTCGCGGCTGAGGAACCGGAACTGCGCCTCGTGGGTGCGGACCTGCCGCACGAGGATGTCGAGGGATGCGCCTGCGCTTTTGGTGCTCGGGGTGCGCCGGGCGTCGCGGAGCATCTGCCGCAGAATTCGCATGCCCTCCTCGACGAGCACCACGCCGAGCTCCTCGATGGACGCGAAGTGGCGGTAGAACGCGGTGGGCACGATTCCCGCGGTGCGGGCGATCTCGCGCAGGCTCACGCCGGCGAAGCTGCGGTCGGCCATGAGTTCGAGAGTGCCGTCGAGAAGGGCCTTCCTCGTGCGCTCCTTGCGGGCTGCCCTGCTCTCCGGTTCGGCGCCGGTCGACTGACTCACGGCAGTGAGTGTATTCGTGGGGGTGCCGACACCCGTCATCTCCGGGTGCTCGTAGTCGTCATCCGGCATGCGTATCCGATCCCTGCCTCGAGTGTGCGTGCGGTCACATTCTGATTGACAACTTCCTGTCCCCCTCTGTCACACTATTGTCAGTGTACAACCGTGCACTCAAATGGAGGAGGCTGACGTGTCAGTTGCTCACACCAGTCGTCCGGCGGAGGGACGCAGGTTCTCGCTGCTGTCGTTGTTCGAGGCGATGGCCACTCCGCACCAGCTCGACCGCTACCTCGAGCTCGTCACTCCCATGGTCACCGTGCGCGACCTGCGTGCCGAAGTAGTCGAGGTCCAGCGGTCCACCGCCGACACCGTTACCCTCACGCTGCGCCCCACCCGTCAGTGGCGCGGATTCCGTGCGGGGCAGTTCGTGCAGGTCGGCGTCGTGATCGACGGGGTTCGGCACACCCGGTGCTACTCGCCGGCCAATGCACAGGCGTCCACCGACGGGCTCGTCGAGCTGACGATCAAGGCGCATCCCGAGGGTCTGGTCTCGCAGTACCTGCACGCGCACGCGAGCCCCGGTCTCGTGCTCGATCTGTCACAGGCGGCGGGCGAATTCACCCTTCCGTCTCCTCGCCCGCGCCGGCTCCTGCTGGTGAGCGGAGGCAGCGGAATCACCCCGGTTCTGTCGATGCTGCGCACCCTCGTCGACGAGCAGCACTTCGGAAGCATCACTTTTCTGCACTACGCGTACACCGAAAACGACGTCGCGTACCTGAACGAGTTGCGCGCACTCGCGGACGCGAACGCCAACGTCTCCCTCGTACTGGCGTACACCGATCAGGAGACCGGCGGCCATCTCCACGGGTTCTTCGGCCAGGAGCACCTCGACGCGGTGGCGCCCTGGTACGCGGACGCCGAAACCTTCCTGTGCGGCCCACCCGGACTGATGCGTGGCGTTCGGGAGGTGTACCGCGAACTCGGCATCGAGGACCGACTGCACACCGAGGAATTCGCTCCCGCCGCAGCCCCGGCGGAGGGTGAGGCCGGTGGCGAGGTGTCCTTCACTGCCAGCGGTGTCACTGCGGACAATTCCGGAGCGACGCTGCTCGAACAGGCGGAGGCCGCCGGGCTCCATCCCGAGTACGGGTGCCGGATGGGCATCTGCTTCTCCTGCACCACGGTGAAGAAGTCGGGGTGCACCAAGAACGTCCGCACCGGCGACACCGACACCGATCCGGACAAGGCGATCCAGCTGTGCGTCTCGGTTCCGGTGGGCGACGTCGCCCTCGACATCTGACTTTCACTCGACATTCAACGTTTGGAGACCGGCATGTTTGGACTCTCACTCTCGTTCCTCCCGTTCGTCGACGGCTCCGACGGTTCCCGCAACGACGCCCCGGTGGTGCTCAGTCACGACCAGGTCGAAGAGATCGGCCGGGAACTGGACGCCCTCCGCGACCGGACGGTTGCGAACCTCGGCGCCGAGGATCGCGAATATATCTACAAGATCATCAAGGCGCAGAGGGGATTCGAGGTCGCCGGCCGCGGTTTGATGTACCTCGGCTTCTTCCCACCGGCCTGGATCGCCGGGGTCGGGGCTCTCGGTGTGTCGAAGATTCTCGACAACATGGAGATCGGGCACAACGTCATGCACGGCCAGTACGACTGGATGCGTGAACCGAACCTGAACTCACGCGTGTTCGAGTGGGACAACGTCTGCCCCGGTGATCAGTGGAAGCATTCCCACAACTACATGCACCACACGTACACCAACATCCTCGGCCGGGACCGGGACATCGGCTACGGCATCCTGCGGATCGACGAGGCGCAGAAGTGGAACCCCTACTACCTGGGGAACCCGGTGTACGCCTTCGTCCTGATGATGCTGTTCGAGTGGGGCGTCATGATGCACGACCTGGAAGCGGAGAACGTGATCCAGGGCAAGCGGAAGTGGAACGATGTCAAGCCGCTGCTGAGCGGCTGGTGGCGCAAGGCGGGCAGGCAGGTGCTCAAGGACTACGCGATCTTCCCGGCGCTCACCGGGCCGCTGTTCGTCCCCACACTGCTCGGCAACGTGACCGCCAACCTGATCCGCAACGTGTGGGCGTACTCCATCATCTTCTGCGGCCATTTCCCCACCGGTGTGCAGAGTTTCACCGAGGACGAGACCGCGGAGGAAACCCGCGGGGAGTGGTACGTCCGGCAGATGCTCGGCAGCGCGAACATCGAGGGGAGCCCGCTGTTCCACATCATGTCGGGCAACCTGTCGCACCAGATCGAGCACCACCTGTTCCCGGACCTGCCCGCCCACCGGTACCCGGAGATGGCCCCCGTCGTGAAGGCTCTGTGCGAGAAGCACGGGCTGCCCTACAACACCGGTGGCTTCTTCAAGCAGATCGGCTCCGTGTGGGGGAAGATCTTCAAGCTCGCACTGCCTCCCGGTCTCATCTCGTCCGACACGCGTCCCGGTGTTATCGTCGAGCGGCAGAAGACTGCAGCCTGAGAGGCGAAACACATGGTGGGGAAGTTCGAGCGGCGCAAGGACACCGTGCAGGAACTGACGGAGTCCGCGGCCACGCACGTGGGCCAGATCGCGACGATAATCGCGGGCGCCGTCCGGGACGTCACCCGGGAGATCGGTGACTGGGTGTCCGACGGTATCGAGATGCGCGAGGCCGCGAAGAAGGCCCGCGACGACGAGGGCGAGGACGAGCCGGTCGACTGAGTAAAGCGACCGGGCGTATCGACCCAGGGTAAGAGATGCGGCCGCCGAGGATGTGTTCGATGCACCCTCGGCGGCCTTTCTGCGGACAGGGCTCCGGCCGATGCTGGTTGCAGCACGACAACCGCCCCCCGGAAGGAACCCATGTCCCCACCACGATCTCCACCACGGCGCGCATCGCCCTCGCCGGCATTGCGGCCCTTGCTATTTCGCTGACCGGTGCCGCAGGCATGGCGTCGGCCAAGCCGATCTGCGAGACCGGCTGTTCGCAGCCCCTGCCGACCAAGAACCCGAGGCCCGACGTCAAGCAGATGTGCTGGGTCGAGTGGGGTCAGACGCAGTGCCAGGTGAGCTGACGCGATCGCGCTGTCGAACGGTGGGCACGGCCGGCGACGGTCGTGCCCCTTTTCGTTCCGTCAGATGACGCCGAGCGAGATCATGGCGTCGGCCACCTTCACGAAACCGGCGATGTTCGCGCCATGCACGTAGTCGCCCGGCATGCCGTACTCGGCGGCGGTGGCCACGGTGCGTTCGTGGATGCCGCGCATGATCCCCGCCAACCGCTCGTCGGTGTACTCGAATCCCCACGAGTCGCGGGATGCGTTCTGCTGCATCTCGAGTGCCGACGTGGCGACACCGCCCGCGTTGGCCGCCTTGCCCGGGGCGAACGCCACCGCGGCGTCGCGGAACACCTGCACGCCCTGCGGGGTCGTGGGCATGTTCGCGCCCTCGGCCACAGCCTGCACGCCGTTCGTGACCAGGGTCTTGGCTGCCGCTTCGTCGAGTTCGTTCTGGGTGGCACAGGGGAGCGCGACATCGCACGGCACGTCCCAGATGGATCCGTTCGGCACGAACCGGGCGTGCGGCACCGCGTCCGCGTACTCGCTGATCCGTCCGCGCCGCACCTCCTTGATCTCCTTCAGGAGCTCGAGGTCGATGCCCTTCGCGTCGACGAGGTATCCGGAGGAATCGGAGCTCGCGATCGCGATTCCGCCGAGCTGGTGCACCTTCTCGATCGCATAGATCGCGACGTTTCCGGAGCCGGAGACGACGACGGTCTTGCCGCCGAGTGAGCTGTTCGCGGCCTTCAGCATTTCGGCGACGAAGTAGGCGACGCCGTACCCCGTCGCCTCGCGACGCACCTGCGAGCCACCCCAGGTGAGTCCCTTACCGGTGAGGACCCCCGACTCGTAGGAGTTGGTGAGGCGCTTGTACTGGCCGAACAGGTAGCCGATCTCGCGCCCGCCGACGCCGATGTCACCTGCCGGGACGTCGGTGTACTCGCCGATGTGGCGATGCAGTTCGGTCATGAACGACTGGCAGAACCGCATGATCTCGGCCTCCGAACGACCCTTGGGGTCGAAGTCGGAGCCACCCTTGCCGCCGCCGATCGGAAGTCCGGTGAGGGCGTTCTTGAAGATCTGCTCGAAGCCGAGGAACTTCACGATTCCCAGGTTCACGCTGGGGTGAAACCGCAGACCACCCTTGTAGGGGCCGAGCACACTGTTGTACTGCACGCGGAAACCGCGGTTGACGTGCACGTTGCCGGAGTCGTCGACCCACGGCACCCGGAAGATGATCTGACGCTCGGGCTCGCACAGTCGCTCGATCAATCCGGAGTCGGCGTAGTGGGGATGGTGGTCGAGCACGACCTGGAGCGACTCGAAGACCTCGGCGGCTGCCTGGTGGAACTCGGGTTCGCCGGCGTTCCGCAGGCGGACCTGCTCGTAGATCTCTGCTACCTGGTCGCGCGTTGACACAGACCCACCTGCCTGACGTGTGAGGAATTCGTTACCTGACGTTTACTTTGGAAACTATAGACCTGGTGTCAGGCGTCCTGTATCAGCGCCGGGTGGAGAGGTCAGGACTCCCGCGGTGGTGTGCGGGAATGCATTGCGACAGACGTGTTCTCGACGGCCTCGCCGCAGTGCGCGCAGCGGTGTTCCAGCTCCAGTGAGTGTCCGCATTCGTGCACGAGCACCGACGGCGCCTCGTCGACGGCCCACTTGCTGCCCCATTGGAACAACGAGAGCAGCAGCGGTCGCAGGTCCTCGCCCGCCGGGGTGAGGTGGTACTCGAATCGGGGAGGGTGTTCGGAGTACTGCCTGCGTTCGATGACGCCGACCTCCTCGAGTTTGCGCAGTCGCGCGGTGAGGATGTCGCGCGAGACGCCGATGTATCCGGCAATCCGGTCGAAGCGGTGCACTCCGTAGCTCAGTTCGCGGATCACCAGCATGGACCAGCGGTCGCCGATCAGTTCCATGGTGGCGGCGATCGCGCAGGGTCTCGGCGTCAGCGGCACGCGGTCCATGACGATCTCGGGTGTCGCTCGCTCGGTGTCGGCGTTGTCCATGCCTTTCATCATAGAGGGTTGTGTTTTCCAACTGATAGGGATTACTGTCGGGAACGTAGTTAGTTGGAAAACCAGACTTACTCTCTCGAAGGGGTCGTCATGACCACGATTCAAGATCGAACGGTGCTGGTCACCGGAGCCAGTCGCGGGCTCGGACGTGCCTTCGTCGCCGAGGCGCTCGCGCGAGGTGCGCGAACGGTCTACGCCTCGGCGCGTGACGCGTCGACGATCGAGGAGCACCCACGAGTCGTGCCCGTGCAACTGGATGTCACGAACCCCGAATCGGTCTACGCCGCCGCGGAGCTCGTCGGGGATCTCGGCGTACTGATCAACAACGCCGGCATCCTCGTCGGCGAGTCGCCGCTCACGGGTGATCTCGACGGAATGCGCCGCGAACTCGAAACCAACCTCTACGGGCCGCTCAACGTCACCCGCGCGCTCGCGCCGATCATCGCCGCCAATGGAGGCGGCGCGATCCTCAACGTGCACTCCGTCCTGTCCTGGCTGGCCATCGGTGGCTCGTACAGCGTCTCGAAAGCGGCTCTGTGGAGTGCCACCAACGCCATGCGCGCCGAACTCGCGGCGCAGAACATCCAGGTGGTCGGGCTGCACCTCGGGTACATGGACACCGACATGACGAGCGGTCTGGACGTGCCGAAGATCTCCGCGGCCGAGGTCGCGCAACTGGCCTTCGACGGCATCGAGTCCGGCGCTCACGAAGTCCTCGCCGACGACACCACCCGCACCGTCAAGGCGGCACTGTCGGGCGACCTCGACGTCCTCTATCCGCAGCCGGCGCAGCAGGGGGCGGCGTAATGAGCGAGTCCGGAAACGGTGCAGTGGCGACCGTCGGGGACGTGGCGGACGCTGAGTGGGGAGAGATGCGGTCGAGGACCGTCGAATGGCGCGACCCGGCAGGTCCGGCGCGGAAAGCGCGAGAACTCGGCGGCCTCGGCTACCTGCGGGCGATCCTCGGCGGCGACATTCCCGCGCCCCCGATCGCGAGCCTGATGAACCTGCGGTTCCTCGAGGCCGAACCCGGGAGGGTCGTCTTCGCGCTGGACCCTGACGAGTCGCAGTACAACCCGATCGGCGCCATCCACGGTGGCGCCGTGTGCACCCTGCTCGATTCGGTCGCCGGCTGCGCCGTGCACACCACGTTGCCCGCGCGGTGGGGCTACACCTCGGTCGAGATCAAGGTCAACTACATCCGCGGGGCGACCCGGGACTCCGGGGCCCTCACGGCCACCGGCGTCGTGAAGAAGTCGGGTCGCCGCATCGCGTTCGCGGAAGGGGAGGTCACCGACTCGCAGGGCCGCCTCGTCGCCACCGCCACCAGCACCCTGCTGGTGTTCGAGGTTCCACCGGAAAGCTGACACCGAAGCGAAAAGCACTGAGCGAGTAAAGGCGGCTGAACGCGGGAACCCGCCACTCGCGGAGGATGGTGGCGGGTCCCGGTGCACCGTTGCCCGTCGGGTTGGGGCGATGCGCAAACAAGACTAATTGGTCGGTTTGTTACGCGCCAGTACGGAACCCCGGGTACGGACGACGGGTGCAATACCTATCGGACGGTCGTACAGGATGCCGCCGCTCGAAGCCCCCCTGCGACCTCCCGAAGTTTGATGTACTGAAAGTCGTCCTCATCAGCGTCATCCCCAGAGCGGTCAAGGAAGGCAACCACATGGGCACGATCACTACCCAGGATGGCACGGAGATCTTCTACAAGGACTGGGGAACCGGTCAACCCATCGTGTTCAGCCACGGCTGGCCGCTGTCGGCCGACGACTGGGACACACAGATGCTGTTCTTCCTCCAGCACGGCTATCGCGTCATCGCCCACGATCGGCGCGGTCACGGACGCTCCACGCAGACCGGCGACGGCCACGACATGGACCACTACGCCGACGACCTCGCGGACCTGACCGCGCATCTCGACCTCCGGGACGCCATCCACGTCGGCCATTCGACGGGCGGCGGCGAGGTGGTGCACTATCTCGCGCGGCACGGAGAGAGCCGGGTGGCGAAGGCCGCACTGATCAGCGCGGTACCGCCGCTGATGGTGAAGACGGAGGCGAACCCGGGCGGCCTTCCCAAGGACGTGTTCGACGATCTGCAGGCACAACTCGCCACCAATCGGTCGAAGTTCTACCGCGACCTACCGTCGGGTCCGTTCTACGGATTCAACCGACCGGGCGTGGAATCCTCGGAAGCGATCATCGAGAACTGGTGGCGCCAAGGGATGATGGGCGGGGCCAAGGCTCACTACGACGGCATCGTCGCCTTCTCGCAGACCGATTTCACCGAGGATCTGAAGAAGATCACGGTGCCGGTACTGGTGATGCACAGCGAAGACGACCAGATCGTTCCCTACGCCGACGCCGGACCCCTGTCCGCGAAGCTCCTCGCGAACGGGACGCTGAAGACGTACAAGGACTTCCCGCACGGCATGCCCACCACGCAAGCGGAGACGATCAACGCCGACCTGCTGGCGTTCCTGAAGGGCTGACGCCGGACCCCCGATTCCTGTTTATCCAGGTGATCGGGGGTTTTCGCCTGTCGGCGCTCCGTCGAATGAGTGCCCCCGGCAGGATTCGAACCTGCGACCAAGAGATTAGCGGTTTCTATCGCTCGGGAGAATCCGTGAACCACCAGAATCCCGACAAATTGCAACTAGAGCAGGCATGATGCCGGTTCGTGAGCGTTCATGGTCGTTCACGCTTCGTCACGCATAAGTGGCGGATAAACGTGGGATGCCGAATAAACGTGGGATCTGGTCCCGGAAGGCGGAAGACCCCCGCATCGCTGAGGTTGCAATGCGGGGGTCTCCTGTTGCCACCCCGGAGGACGGGGGTGTGTCCTCGGGTGGGGCCCCCGCACCGGCGACCAGCGTCTCAGGAAGGGGACCGGTGCGGGAGGTTTGTGGGGGGTCAGGCGGGCACGAGTCCGGCCGCAGCTTCGGCGTGGGTGGCGACGGTCGGCTGTGCGCCCTTCGCGACGGCGTGGCAAAGGAACCACACCGAGCGGTGCGCCTTGTCGGCGTCAGCGAGCAGCTGAGGCCGGGCGAACCGGTACAGCAGCGGCTGCGTGACATCACCGCCGGTCAGAATGCCGTGACGGCGGAGTCCGTCGGCGGTGGACCACACCTCATTCATTTCATCCGTGAGCCGTCCGGCGGTCGCGTACGCCTCCGCGACAGCGGGGGTGCGGTCGACGGGGTTCGGGCCATGTTCGAGGACGATGGGTGCGACCTGCAGCAGGTCACCGGTGATCCGGTCGGCCCATGGGCGTAGCAGGTCGGTGACCAGGGCGTCGCCCAGCTGGCGGAGGGCGGCGGTGCCCTGCTTGTTGTACCGGAACGCGACCTGATTGATCAGGCTCTGCAGCTGCTTGTTCGTGCCGGTGTCGGCCAGTTTGTGCAGGTACGCGCCGACTTCCTTCGGCGCCAGCGACTTGTCGACCAATCCGTCAGCGACGTGCGCGAGGATGTCGGCTTTCTCGGCGTCGGTGGGGGTGAGTTCGCGCAGTGCCTCGATGACGAGGGCCTGCGATTCGGCGAGTTCGGTGAGGGTGGCGCGGGTGCGGGTCACCGGCTTGGTGAGGGGCACGTCCGCGCGTTTGAGCACCCGTTCGAGGATGGAGCGGGCGGCGGCCAGGTCATAAAGGTCGGCCTGAGGCGGGGTGGCGGTCATCGGGGTCCTGCCTTCTCGGGTGGGGTGGGGGTGTTTCAGCTGGTGAACGCGGGTGGTGCCGGGGTTTGCCGGGCACGTTGGCGTGCGTTGATCCGTTCCCGCATCCCGCCGGTGAGGCGGTCGGCCCTGGTGACGACGGCGGCGAGGTCTGCCAGCGCGATGTCGGTCAGCTCCCGGGCGCGTAGGGCGTCTGCCTTGCGGCGGGTGCGGTGCAGGGCGCGGGTGTCGGCGTCCAATTTCCGCAGGATGGGGGCGTAGGTGGCCATCGGCGGCATGTCCAGCATTCGGCTGTGAATGTCACCGAGACCCTTCTTCGACCCCGCGATATATGCCAGTGCGCGCAAAAGGTGATCGTCCGGCAATTCCGCGATGGGACGCGTGGGCACATACGGGACTTTCCCCAGGTTAGGACGCTTGTCAGCATTTCCGTTGCGCATCATGCTAACTATCTTATTTGGGCACCAGCTCCGATGGAATGCCTTGCGGGACTTTTCCGCTCGAATTCTGCCGTGAGCGTACTCACGAATTCCGTTGCAGCAGAGC
Source organism: Rhodococcus sp. NPDC127593 (assembly GCF_042671975.1). Lineage (NCBI taxonomy): Bacteria > Bacillati > Actinomycetota > Actinomycetes > Mycobacteriales > Nocardiaceae > Rhodococcus > Rhodococcus sp. NPDC127593. The sequence goes on from NZ_JBHXWI010000010.1 coordinate 75,457, forward strand.
TAGTGTCAGAGCTTGGCACAACCCATTGGTGTCGGTGGCTCCTGGAAATGGGGGCCTCGACGCCGAAAAGCGTTGTCAGAGCTTGGTATAACCCGCCCAGAAAGCTCGACGCGTTTGTTCGCCTGCCCGTTCTCTGCGCGACTTCGAACCGGGAAGTGCAACCCGAAGATTCTCGGCGCAAATAGCAATTTGCACCCCCGCGCTGGATGGGCTGCGCAGCTGGACGTCCGGCGGCGATTAGCTCGCTGACCAGCTTTTTCATCCCCCGAGTCGGTGACGATGTCATGCATCGGGTGACGCTCGCGGTCACGCAAGGACTCAGCGCGTTGCCCACCAACCAGGGCAAGCCATGGGGCTCGTCGAGCACCAGGGCGTGCACAATGCTCGGCCACCGGGCATTGAGTCGAATTTGCGCGCAAATTGTCGTGACGTCGCAGGTCAACGCAACTTTCGCATCGGCATGCAGCTAGTGAGCGATGAGTGAGTGACTGAGTGATTGCGTCTCTACATCACAGCGCAATGATGCAGGTCAGTGGTTGTGTGCGCTGTGCTGCACTCTGCTGCGTGTTGGTGCCCATCCTGCTGCGCCTCACAGTGTCAGGGCATTGCATAACCCCTGGTGTGCATTGGGCATTGGCCTTGCCGGTGTTGGTGGGTAGGCGCGCATATGGGCGGCCCTGGTGGTGGGCTTATGGGGGCGGTTGTGCGTGGATTTCTTCCGCACGCGCGTGCGTACGCGTGCGCGTGGAAATTTCTGCTGTTACTTTGCGCTATTTGTGCCTACTCTGCCGCACTATTGCGCAGCTGCCCGATAGCCCTGCGCAGCCGCATGTATGCGTTCTGCGTATTCGGCGTCGGCTTTGTCCAGCACGGCCGCCTCAAGCAGGTCAGCGGCGTCCTTGGGCGCGAAGGTGGCCATGTGGATGACGGCGGCCAGCACGGCGTCCCGCCCTGGTCGGGTCATGATGATTGCTCCCCAGTCGAACCGTCTCGGCAGCAAGTCCGGGGCGTCCACGGCTTCCCACCCGGGCGGGGCCATGGCCAGGGCGGCTTTGCGGGCGGCCTCGAAACTCGGATAGGTGTTTGTTGCTGGTCGGGCGAGGATTTCACCGGCCACGGGAATCCCGACCAGGCTTACCGCGTAGGGCATGGGGCGGGGGTGTCATCGGAAACGGCGAGGGCGCTCAACTGCCGAATGTGTGGGTACGCGGAAGCCTCGAAACCGCTCGTCGGCTGCCCGAAATACCGGTGAACGGCCAGCACGCCGTGGAAGAACACGTAGGTCGGCGACAGCATAAAACTCGCCATCTTGGACCGGCTTATGTGCAGGGCGGCCAGGCCGACACCTTCCCTGCTCGGCTCCAACGGCACCAGGTCAGCCACCGCAAGGCTGTTCGGGTTGGCGTGGACGGCCGCCGAGTGGATTCGCCGAGGAATTCGGCTGGCAGCGGTATGTCGGCGTGGGCGATGAACTCGCGCAGCATCTGCGTGTCGCTCGGCATCACCGAGTCGATGTACAGGCGTCCCCGGCTCTTCGACTTCCGGGGTGTCATCCCAGCCTTGTCGGCCGCAGCGATCAGTTCGTCGATGTCGCGCTGCACCCGCGTCTTGTACTGGGCGCTCTCGACGTCGTCCCCGCAGTGCTGCAACTTCTCCTCAAGGGCGTTCAGCTGCACATTCATGTGCCTGCGAATCCGCTCTGACGCGTCGACACCGGGCGCGAGAAGCCAGTGCGCCGCTGCAGTGGCATTCAGGACGGTACGACCGAGCGAAATCGGACTGAACAAAACACCCTCAGCGGGTATCAGGTGGCCGCAGCCGCGTAGGTGATCCTCAGCGTTGTTCAGGTACCGGATGGCTTCGGAGTGCACATTTCGCATGGGCATTTGGCTCCATGGCCCCACAAATCGCCGCTCGGCGTTGTGGTCCTTCCAGGCCGCACTGCCCGACTTGTACGGCGGTCCGAAGTCGGCTGGATCGCTTCGGTAGGCGTCGACCACGCCGAGCACCATTGCGCCGAGCTGCTGGAAAGGGTGTGTCATGAGGCTGAGCGTAAAGGTGCGGGGTGACAACACCCCTCTGCCCACGCTTTGTGTTCCCAGAGTCGCGCCTCGTGATCGTCTGGTAATTCTCTCTCATCAGTACCGAACTGATTGCTCGGCACAAACGCGTCGCACGATCCTCATTTAATAACCCCGGCTAGCTCGTGCGCTGAAATCATCGGCTGCGAAGCAAGTCATCTATACATCTGTACACAGACTGTGGCGTAGAAAAACAGTGCGGGATCGCTACACCCTGCGGAGCTTTGACAATGCTTGGCCACGGACTGCTTGCAGCGACGCGGCCGCCTGTTGATGTTGCTGGCGTCCCGCTCAAGGCTAACGAAACCACCGAACTCGGCGGCGGTGAATTTCATAGAATGGAAACAGGCAGATTCTTGATCAGCATCGCACCCAACAGGGTTGGAGCCGATTACCCTCTACACTACTTAGATCACCACCCCGATCCAACTCGAAAATCGTCGAACGAGCGGAGACAGCACTGTGGCTAAAGGCGTAACTGTAAGTGCATGGGTCCCCGACGTGACGTTTTGGGACGACGAGTTTTGGAAACAGTCCGGCGCCGCTGCCGTTCTTCTTCCGGATCGTCTAGACGGCGCTTCCGGCCGTGCGTATTACCAGGAGGACTCTGCTGGGATCGTCAAGGCGGTCAAGCACCGGGGAGGAAGCCTTGCGTTCGCGTTTCCTGGGGACAGGCGCGACTACATAAGTGAGCACGGCGCGGCCGAAGTAGTCACACACATTGGTTTCGCTCTTGTCGACCCGTTGACCTACGACGTTGTGAAGTGGCTAGTCATCGCAGCAGCAATGAAGGCAGGCGCGAGGTTGGGGATCGGTCCGAACGAGGAAAACGCCTCAGCGCCCGTGAGCGTTAAGATTGCTCGCTTGCCAACCAACAGGCAAGGTGGCGTGGTCGCGGAGGGTATCGAAATATCGGGCACGATCGAGGAGGTCGAGCGCACCCTAAGAGCGATAGTTGAGGGAGGGTCCGAGCATGGCGCGGGGACGGGCGGTACGGAAGACGAGTAAGAGTGGTCTGCAGCTACGCGGCTTAGCTATGCGGACAGGCACACCCATTCTCCCCGCGGCTGGGCCCGTACGGGAAGCGGCGCTGCTCCAGGATGGTTGCGCCGCACTAGCCAACTCCCTGCGGAAGTACGGCATCGCGCTCACTGAGCTCGGATGGTCTGTCCTCGGCGATATCGCGGCGATTCCAGACCACGCCTTCTACCGGGACCCGGTGCCGCCAATTCTACTTGGCGGCGGGCTCTCGCCTCCGTCATGGTCGAACGTGGAGCATGCCCTGAAAGTTCATTCCGACAAGGAGACACGGCAGCGAGTCGAATCAAACGCTCGAAATTCCCTGAATTCGGCCGTTGCGGCATTCAATTTCCTTGAAGAGGTCGAGTCGCATTCCGTATTGGCCGAGTTGTCTCATATCCAGGCTCACCGATGTGCAGAACTTGTCGGCCATCTATTTGGATGCCTTTTAAAATATGAGGACGGCTCCTACTGGACCGAGTGTCCGATGCGATTGATGCATTTACGATTCGGCCTATCCGTTGGTCTCCGCACAATTCGCCGATGCTCGATTTGCCGAAATCCCATTGACGATTGTGAACACTTACCCGGCGAAGAATATGAAGTGACGGTGGCTCGACTGCATGATGGATCATGCTCTGTGTGTGGCCGGCGCTCGTGCACGCACCCTGCCGGCGCCAGTGTCTGGACCTACCCACACATCGTTCACAGCGACATCCAACTCGACGAAGTAAGCTGGGTATCCGTACCGCGCGATCCGCTTGCTCGCACCACAGCAATCCGCGTCGATAGGGACCAGATTGAAGGACAGCTTGGTCAGTGTCGAGATGATTCACAAGTCGAGTGTCGTTATTGCGTCGGCCCGTGCCCCGGATTCACGTACCCCTGTTCCTAAAGCACGAGGATCTCCATCGCGGATTCTCGACCGACATGGGGCAATCGGGAATGGCTTACAGCCACCAATCATCCATCCATGCAACGGTCCGGTCCGGTCGTAGAACAGCGCGTTGGACCCGCCCTCCGATCTCGTCCGGCGCCTTGCTGCAAGCGAGTCGGATCGTTTCGTTAGCGAGGTTAAGCATGGCGTCGATAGGGCGATCGGCGTTGCGGGTATTTAGCTTGTCTTCGAGATGTTGTTCCGCGACGGAGTACGGGTCAGACGCGGAGTTAGACTGGGGTGTCCCACGGAGAAGGTACCCCTTCGGGCTGAAGGGCTGTTTGTCGTCCGTCTGAAACTCCTCGGCGATGATGTAGTCGACCGCTTCGAGGATTTGCGAGTGAGCAGAATACCCAACTACAACGAACTGCACCGGTCTTCCTACGTACGTGACGTGATGGGATGCGGGACCGATGCGCTCACTTCCTCGCTCTTCGAGCACGTACGCCAATTTTCTGGCGAAGTCGCGGACTGTCGCCTGCTGAACGTCTGATTGCTGGGCAACCATCTTCTCAACAATGTTTGCGACCGGCACTTTCTTGAAGGTTGCACGTCCGGTAAAGAGAACCGCGACCCTGAACTCAGTCGCCCCCACCGCGCGCGACGCATCTGGCACGAATACGACCTTCCGTGCTTCGTCGTCCTCAATCCCCCGGGAACCATTGTCCGTGTTGGATGTCCGTCCGTCAGATGCCAGGACAACTCCACCATCGGCGCAGATTGCAACAACCACTGTCGTGGCGGGAGCCTATACGTTCGCTTAGGTCGCCTCAGTAAGGCTGCAATCCTGGACCGGGCCCTCAACAACGCACAGAGTCGTCGGGGGGTGTGTCAGACCATCTGGCTAAAGTCTCGTCCGTGACACTCGCAGATGTGACCCGTGAATCCGTACTCAAGGCGATGGGGGAGTACGACGAAATCGGGGCCGAAGCTTTTCTCGACCGGCATGGATTTGCTCCCTCGCGCCTCTACCGCGTTACGCACGAGGGCCGCGAATACGACTCGAAAGCAATCGCCGGGGTCGCCCACGGCTACGCAACCGGCCAAAATTTGATGGCGTCGGAGTTCTCGGGCGGACAGCAAACGGTGGTCGCGACTCTAGAAGCGCTTAACTTCACATTCGCGCCCGCCCAGAGCGCGTCGGCCGATCGGCGGGCGTGGCTGGTCCTCACCAAAACTGAATACCGCCGGATGGGAGGCGGTAACAAGTACGACGACGATGCGGAGTCCCACTACAGCTGGGACAGCAACGTCGCTAATTCGAGGAACATCCGGGTGGGTGACGCGATCGCAGTATGGAATCAGGACGAGCTGATCGGCGCATCGGTCGTGGAGCGAATAGACCCAACCGGCCGCAAGATGAAGCCGATTGGTCACTGTCCCTTCTGCGGTACGTCAAATTATGAGCATCGAAAGACCCTCACCCCTAAATTTCGGTGCAGATGCAAGAAAACCTTCCCTGAACCCGAGTACACAGAGGTCGAGGTCGAGACCTTCCGAAGTACTCACGATCAGGGATGGATTGGCCTAGAAGGCACTCTTTCCGGGCCAGAACTGCGCGCACTGTGCGTGGAGCGCACGTCGCAAAACAGCATTCGTGAGCTTCGGTGGGACGACTTCAAGGCCGCCGTCGAATCGGTGTCACCCGGCCGGCCGCTCATCGTCGTGGAGGCGACCAGCGACCAGATTCAAGGCGGACACACGACCCGTCCCGTTCGTGTTCGACTGGGACAGCCGGCCTTCCGCGCCAAACTTATTCGCAAGTATGGGCTGAACTGCGCTCTCACTGGCCCAGCGCCGAAGGAGGTCCTCGAAGCTTGTCACCTATACAGCTACGCGAAAGTCGGTCAGCACGACGACGAAGGGGGTTTGCTTCTCCGCCGCGATCTACACAGACTTTTCGATGAGGGGCTTGTTGCCATCACGAAGTTGGGGACCATCGACGTCGCCGAAACGATCCGGCAGTACCCGCCCTATGGCGCAATCCACGGGCAAAAACTATCAATCAAACTGACTAAAAGGCAGCGAAATTGGGTGCGGTTGCATTGGGATGAATGGCGAGCGGCAATCGTGGGATGAAGGATCGCGCTGAGCCTGCTAATGAGTGATGCCGCGAACGAAAAACATCATAGATGTCATATCCGCTGTCATCCCCTGTGGCACCCTGCAGAGCTCGTCCAGACATCAAGAGTCCGCGCCTCACGTCGCGGTGGCATCTTGTCCCTTGGGCTCTGTATTGAGCATGGCTCCGGGGTGTACAGGTCGCCATTCGACCGCGCGACAGCCGCGCTGGCAACGTTTTGATCGGCTGAGAATTTTGCAGCCGGGTTACTGCGCGAACTCGGAGTCGGGGTCTGCAAGCTCCCACGGCTCGCGCTTGAACCAACTGAGCAGCGTCTTCAGGCCACTCTCTCGGTACTCTGCAAGATCAAGATCGGTGTCCAAATTGTACTTCTCGACCAGTGCCAGAACCTCAACGCCGATGCGCTTACGAAGCGCAAGCAATGAAACCTTCATTATTTCTTCGTCGTGACCGTAATTGTCGAAGTCATCGGCAAAATCTACGCATGCACGCCGAATCCGACCAATCGACTTACGGGCTTCGTCGCTCCCGGGGAGGTACTGGGCGTTCTTTGCGTACACCCGAATTGAATCGATCGATGTCCGGACGAGGCCCCATTGTTCCGCGTCTACGGGCCGGTACATTGCACGCCTGTCCTGAATAACGCCCACTAGCTCCTGGCAGTACTGAGCATCTGACTTGACGTAAGTTCCCGAGATGCCGCCGCCGGTCGCACTCGCGCTGGCGCCAGTCGGCTTCCACGTCCACTGCCTGTTTGCCACAGTCTCTCCCTGGTTTGCGAGCATTTGGTGTGAATCGGCTGCGGTGCTCGGTGTCACCCTAGCCATTTAACGGATGGATGGTTGGACTTTAACCATGCACCCCCGCTGCGACGCTCAAAGCTGTCGCGTCCACCTGCCGGCAGGGCACTTCGACGAGACTGGAGTTGCACCGCTCTGCGACACATCATGCTGAAGAGGCGTGTATCCCCATCGTCCGAACGGTCACGGCGCGTCGCTCGCAGTCCGGCCCCCGGTACATTGCTGGTTCCCTGAGCATCGCGGGCCTGCCCGTGCCGTTCGAGTTTACTGGCAGGCACGAAAGTTGGACGCAGAGGATCGGCGAAGATTGCCCGTCATGGCGTGTTCAACGACGCCGCCGGAGACGGTTTGCGCACCGGTGCGTTTGGTGATGCCGGACTGAAGGGATGCCCAACCGAACGGCCAGGTTCGGCAACCGCACGTTTGGTGCAGAACGTAGTTTTCATGGCCACCTGGGCACTGAATGTCGCCTCTAGTTGACTTTGCTGTGCCGGTCTTTAGCTGCCCCTGCCCTCCCGGCACAGCCTCGCGTGGCTATGCCGCTCCTGCCGGACGCTCAGCACCAATCCCATCTATAGTGAGTCGATTCTGACCCGGGATCGATCGAAGCAAGCTTGGATGAGGAGAATATGTTCTACATCGAGGAGTTTAAGGTCGAGAACCTAGCCGGACGAAGAGGCACGGTCGAAAGAAAGCTAGATCGGTATACCAACGTCTTCTGGGGGCTAAATGGGTCCGGAAAGACGACCCTCATGTCAATCATAAATTTAGCTCTGCTGAACCGCACAACGGGAATCAGCCGTTTGCCATTTGAGGCCGCGGACATAGTCCTGCGGAATGAAGAGTTGGGAATTCGACTCACCCGATCATTCAAGAAATCAAAAGATCAGGCGCAGCCACAAGACGCGGATGATGATTCCTCCGAGGATTATTCAATTAGTCCAGACGTCTCAATCTCCGACGATTTAATTCTCGAAGAAAGCGCGAAGGAGAAAGGGACGTGGTCAAATTCAATCGAATTCTCAGGCGGTGCATCGGATAACGACGACAGGCTCAAGAACTGGCTTGATCGGCGACCGAGGGTCGCACATCTCTACCTTCCGATTACTAGAATTTCAGAAGGCATCTTAGCGCGGTATCCACCTAATCGTGACCCGCGACTGCGAGATTCAGAAGTTGATCCTGTCGACACGCGATTCGTTAATCAGGTTAGCAGGGCGTGGTCGTTTTACAGTTCGAAGAGCAACGCCCGAATTCGAGACGTACAGCAAGAAGGTCTCGCCGAAGTACTCGCTATTCTATTCGGCGGGCGAGTTTCGGGAAACTTGGACCAAAGTACGCAAATAAAGGCAGAAGACTCTCACGCGCTCGTCAAATCCTTCCTGGGCGAGAACAACATTCGGCTCGATATCAGCAAGGGGATGTTCATCGAGAGGTATCAGAAATCCCGCGAACACCGGGCCGTTGTGGGAAAGATCGAGGAAGTGCGGGAAAAGGTCGATTACATCCTTCGGCCCCAAAAAGAGCTTCAATCCGTAATTGATGAAATGTACCTGGGGAACAAGCACTTAGTGCTGAATAAGTCACCTCAACGAGCAATGCGCCCGTTCGGAGATTCGATAGAAATTACTGTCGACGGCACTCAAGTGCCATTATGGGCACTGTCTTCAGGCGAGAAGCAACTGCTCCAGCTTCTACTTCAAGTCCTATCTGCGGGGAAGTCAATCGTCATGATCGACGAGCCTGAAATCTCCCTCCATGTGGACTGGCAGGAAAGGGTGGTTAACTCAATGCACCGCATCAATCCGGATGCTCAGCTTCTCCTTGCAACACACTCTCCGGAGGTCATGGTCGACGTGGAAGACGAATGCGTGTTCGAGCTGTGACTGAGAACCACAAGATCAAGCGTGATATCCGTGCATTCCGAAATCGAATCCGGATGAGCCCGAAGCGGCTTTGGCTGCTCGTTGAGGGGAAAGCGCACGACAGAACTTTCTACGAGAATGTCGTAGAATCGTCAACTTCTCTCCCGTCGTCCAGGTATGAAGTCCGTCTTGGTGAGCAAGTCACTGTCGACGGCGTATCAGCCGGCGGCAAGCCCCATTTGCTCAAGGTGTTCCGGATATTTCAGGAGAACGACTGGCTGGAGCAGTCTAACCGTAGGGGCAAGGTAACTGTAGTATTCTGCCTCGACAAAGATGTCGATGACTTCCAAGGGCGCGTTGTCTCGAATGATCACGTTCTGTACACCAAGAATGCCGATGTCGAAGCGGAGATCTTGCATTATAGCGATGTGCCACGAGCAATTAGTTTTTCGCATGGCATTGGATATAGCGCCGCAAAGAAAATCCTCGCGGGAGATAATTCAGTGCCCGAGAGATTAATGGCCGTCTGGGAGAACTGGATCCGATTACGATTATTGGCCATTGCATGCGGTTATTCGGGGTCGGGTCGTTTTGGTCAACCCTCAGTCGTGAATCGAAACTATTATGAAGAATTCGACAGCGCGGCGGAGGAAGCGATTCGGTCGGAGATTAAATCCTGCACCTCGGAGGAGGTCTGGCGTAACGCGACCTACGAAGTAGATGAGTTCATCAACAGACTGAAGACTGAAGGCTCATTTTCATCGCTCATCAGCGGGAAACAGGTTTCTTCCTATGTCGTCTACCTGACTAAGAAGGCGATCTCAGATGTGATTATTCGAAGCAAGATCACCCCGCAAGAAATCACTATTTCATGCTTCGCTCGACTAGATTTCGATGGGCGGTGGGTTGAGCATTACAGGTTCCAGCTCAACAGGGCGCTGCGCGTGTCCACACAGCGAGACCATCGCCGGATGACTATCGACCACTCTGTTCAGCAAAGTGAAAACGTCGATCGTCTTGGATCTTCGTAGAAGAGCGGGAGCAAACGGGCGAACCGTTTGAGTCCCCTAATATTCTTCGTTGTGTGGGTGGTGGCGGAGCTGTAGTTCTCTGGGTCTTGAGCAAGGGTGGCGGCGAATTCTTTTGGAATCTGCGAGACCAGTTTTCACGAAGTTGCATGAACGCATGGGCTGCATCTTTACTCTTTGCCCAGGTAAGCAGGATCGTGCCCCGTTAATTTCCGATAGCCAGCCACTGCGCCTCCTCTCCGTCTCGGTAGATCTCCAGCTCCCGCAAGAACCAGTCGTCTTGGTTGCCCTGCGTGTTTCGTCCACGCTTGTGTTGACGCCAGCAGGGCGGTGGTCGGTCCCCGCAAAGTTGACACGTCGTTAGTTGGATCACTAATGCGCAAAGCATTTCTGGCGCATGCGACTTTTCTCGGGCACCGGGCAGGCCGCGACCTCCGCCCTATGCTTCCGCCATGGTGGAAATTGTCGAGATGTCGGTTGGTGGCGAAGCGGCGGACGGTGAGGTGTCGTGGACGTCAGCCGCTATGCCCGTCGAGAAGCGGTTCAGCCGCCATGCTTTGGGGAACCACCATCAGGAGAATTTGCAGCTGTTCTCGTTTCTGTCCGCTGCGACGCTGCAAGGGTTGCTTCCGGATCAGGCGATAGCTGTCCACACTCCTGTTCCTGACCCACCGGACCGCCGAATCGAGATGCGCAGCGGAGCATTCCCGGTGGAGCTGACCATCCTCACGCTGGGGCACGACCGTAGTCGGATCGCCGCCGTTCGCAAGATCGGCCGGGACCTCACCGCGCGGTTGCAAGCCGATTCCACTGCCTATCCGCATCTTGAGGGCATGCAGGTGCTCGTCGCCGACCAGCGCGGAGACCGCGAACGGTTCCCGAAGCCGAGGAAGAACGACCGCATCCTCGACGACATGCTCGCCGCTTTGACCCCGGAAGTCGGTTTCGTCGAACGCGCGACGACGTTTACGACACTGCCTGATCAATTCGCACCCTCTGACTACACGCGCGGTCGTGTCGAGGTCCGTGGCCACAGCTTGGAAGTTCACCGGTCCCCGTTCGGACCGGGACTGCCGTATGCGACCGGCAAGGCTCAAGTGACGGTCACCATGGGCGAGGCGCAGGCGCAGCTGCGGAAGCAGATCGCCGACAAGGACAAGCCGACGAACAAAACAGTCCTGATCACTACCGGCGCACCCGATTCGTTCGGGATGGTCTGTGAGTTCGACGTTCACCTGTTCGAGCTGATCCAGCAGTACGGGGCGGGCGACGACTTTGAGCCGCCCGAACACATCGACACCATCGTGCTTCATCACTGGGGGCATGAAAACATCCACTTCTTGTACCTGAGGGAAGGCTGCGAGACACCTTTCACCTTCGGGTCGCCGGCCAGCTGACCGGCGGTCTGCGCGGTCAGGTCGTCCGCGCGGAGTGCACGACCTCCGCTGTGGTGGGGTGGCCGTCGATTCGGGCGGGGCGGAATCGGGTCAGCAGCAAGGTGCCGGTGTGGTGTTGTCTCCGCCAGGCGGGGCAGGTGGCGGCGTGGGTGAGGGGGACGCGCACGTAGCCGTAGGGGTCGATGGTGGGTTGCCCGAATGTGCCGGTGCAGTCGGCACATCCGGGAACGTTGTCGGCGCAGAACACTTCGATGCGGGGTGTGCGGGTGGGCATGAGTGCTCCTGGTGGTCGTTTTCGGGGCTGTGCGCCTCGTGGACGGTCTGGTGGGGGTTGGGGGGGTCAGTGGATGGGCGACGGGGTTCGGACGCTCAGACGGGGCGGTTTCGGTGTGGCAGTTCGATGCCGGGCCAACGCGTTCCTACGAAGTCGCCGTACCGGTGTGGGTCGTCGTCTTCGCTTACCGGTTCGATCTCACCGGTGACTGGGTTGAGGTGTCCTAGGACGGTTCGGGTTTCGCCGCATTCGTCGCCGCTCACCGCTCGCTGGATGAGTACGCACGGTGCTGGCAGTGTCTGGATTTCATCGGTGTCGGTGTCTTTGAGGTCGACGGTGACGCCGGGCGGCAGTGGGGTGGCGCTGACGGTCTGCCAGATGAGCATGAATTGTCCTTCCGTTGGTCTTCTGCGGAATGCCGTTCCGAGCGTTCCGCTCCTAGGGAGGCGGAACGTCGGGACAGTACGGTTTTTCGCTTCGTTCCGGATCGTTCCGCGGAACGGTTTTAGGTGGCCTGAGCTGCGAAGATGCGTCGATACTCGGTGAGCGTTCCGAGCCGTTCCGACCGTTCCGTGGAACGGTTGATTTTCGAGGGTGCTCGGAACGGTGTTTCGAGCCGTTCCGGGACGCTCGCGGAACGGCTCGGAACGTTCCGAGCGGGTTGTCATTCGAGTGCCTTCGGGGTGTCCCCGGCGGGTGTGATGTCGCGGTCCTTTCGGTGCCTGAGGGCGCTTGCGATGAGGTTGGAGTTGGCCGGTTTGCCGTTATCCTTCAGAAGCTTCTTCGCTTCGGCGTTGCTGATGGTGTTGTCGGCTCCGAGGGCGTCGAGACCGGCGTTGATGGTGTCGACTTCGGTGCCGACTGCGTGGATTCCGCCCCATTCGATGGCTCCGGCTCCTGTCTTCCCTGCGCGCAGCACATGCCCGAGGGGTCCGTCGGTGCGGCGGAGGTTGATTCGGTCGGCGTGGAAGGCCATACGGGACCGTTCCAGGGTGAGGGTGAGCGCGTTCCGGTCCCGGTCCTCGGTGGTCAGCACCCAATGGGTGTCGAGGTCGGACATTTTCGCGGACGAACCGCGTGCACCTCGGGCTTCGTCTTTGCCGGTGTGGTCGAGTCGGATGATCGTCAGGTCGGGTCGCTGGTCGCGGATCGGTGTGATAGCGAGACGGTAGAAGTCCAGCCACGGCGTCGAACTGTTCTCTTCGCCGACAACGGTGCGCGAGACGGTGTCGATGACCAGCACATCTGGCTTGTATGCGTCGAGGAGCCGGTGCAGTGCGTCAGCCCCTCGTGGGGTGTTCATCGGTTCGAGCGTCGGGAACTGCACAACCTTGAGGGTGTCGCCGATGGTGGCCGGGAATCTCATGTTGGTGAGCTGGGTGTGCAGCCACAGCGCGCCGTTTTCGAAGTCGATGTACAGGACGGTGAGTGGGTCGAATGTGCGGGTGTGGTCGAGGGCGGACCGCCCGAGTGCCCAATGCCCGACCAGCCAGTACGCGAGGATCGACTTTCCGGTTTTCGCGGCGGCGGTGAGGCCGTAGTAGACACCTCGGGCGATGACGCCCTCTTCGAGCCAGTTGGGCGGCTCGGGCGGTGACGCCATGAGGGCGGCGATGTCGACGGCCGGGTACCGGGTGAGAGTGGCGTTGTTGCGGATCTCGTCTTCTTCGGCGGCGTTGAGTGCGTCGACTGCGGCGAGTGGGGGTCCGGTGAAGCCGATTTCGTCGTCGGCGATGCCGTCCGGCGTCTCTTCCGTGGGCGGGGCAGTCATCGGGCACGTCCTTCTGAATTGAAGCGGTATTTGCTAGATGCGGGGCTGTGACCTGTGATTACAGCCATAGGCTTGTGATCATTCGCCGCTGCCCTGTGTCGATTTCGGTGCGAACTTTCTCGATGGCACCGGTGAGGATTCGCGCGGATTCGTTGATGCCTTTCCGCTCGTCGTTGTCGTTCCTGCGGAGTGCGATGAACTCTTGGAGGACCATGTGGATGGCGTGGCCGCCCCCGGCGTTGCCGGGGTGTTCGTGGTCGCCGACGGCAAGGTTGAGCAGGTGCCAGACGGCGTCGCGGGTGGTGGGGTACCGCCCCGCACCGGAGTGGAGGGTGGCGATGTGCTTTTCCACCTGCGCCTGCAGGAATGTGCCGGGTTCGTCGTCCCAACCGGTGATGTTGGCGGCGCACCAGGCGAGCGCTTCGCTGGGGTCGGCGTGGCCGATACCTGAGTCCGATTGCCTGGCGGCGCGGACCCTTGAGATCGGGACGGCGTTGTCGGACAGCATCTGCACCCACCGGTCGGGGAGTGTGGGCAGGTCGGCGGTTCGGGGCGGGAGTAGGCCGGGCTCGGTGGTTCCGTCGGGCCGGTACCAGGCGTATGCCATGCCGTCGACGACGCTGGGGTGCACGACGGCGTATCGGGTATGCCATTGGACGATCTCGACACCGGGCAGCGGTGTGTCTTTGAGTCGTGGGATTTGGCCCCTACGCTCGCATTTTGTGAGCAGCCACTGCGGCAGCCGGTAAAAGTAGATCGCGGTGCGCGTCGGTCCAGTGAGGGCTTGGGGGCCTCGGCGGGTGCTGTACCAGGTGGGGGGCAGCGCGATGCCCGTCGACTGCTCGCGGTGGGTGATGAACTGTCCGCCGACCTTCGTGACGCCGTTCTTCTCGTACGAGTCGATGTCGATTCCAACGACGCCGTAGCTGACGCGAGTTCCGAGGTTCTGGCCGTCGACGAGGCTGGCGTGGTGCGCTCGGACCTCCGCTAGGTTCTTCGGCTGGCGGTAGCCAATCCAGCCGGTCGGTGGTGGGCTTTTTTTATCGGCCGGGAGGCCGAAGTCGAGCCACCCGGTTCTCAGTGCGTGCGTGGCGATGCGCTGGATTTCTGGGATAATCACGGTGGATGCCTTTCGAAGGGGTTTGGTTGTCCTAGCGGGTCTGATCCGCCGGTCGTGGGGACCGGCGGATTTCCCGTTTTCAGCGCTCCCCGTTGAGGACTCTCTCGACGTCATCGAGGCTCAGCCCGTATCCGCCCGGCAGCCGATGAGCCCGCAATCCGCCAGTTGCGGCGTCGACGAGGTGGTAGGTCCCGTAGTCGGTGGCGCGCGGGTCGCGGCGGCGGGTCTTCTCCATGCGGAGTCCTTGGCGGACGGCGGCGCGGCGGAGTCGGGTTTCACGGGTGCTGAGTGCGGTGAGTGCGTTGACGGTCATTTCCGTTGTCTCCTCGGATGTTTGGGTGCTGGTCTGTGTAGTTGTAGCTGCAGCAAAACAGTACATCGTTACCTTTGCTAACGAAAGCCCTGACCTGCGGCTTTTATGTCACGGTCTGACAGATGCGTTGTGTCGTAGGTTGTTTCAACTGGGGTGAGCTGCGGCGAAGGGTCGTGACGTGTGAAATCCCCCGCCGTAGCAGGGGATTCGTTCACCGTTTGTTTACACAGTAGGTGGGGCGTGGTCGGTGCTTTGAGGGTTGTCGGGTCCTCGCATCTGAAGGTTGTCGGGGGTGATCACAGTGGCGCGATGCCCTCGCCCGCTGGTGCCCCGTGCCCGGACGACGCCGGGGGTGGGATACCCGCCGAAGGGCGTACGGCGGGGGCCTTGTTTGAACTTCAGCGCGCGGGTTGCGCCCGGTTGCGATGCTGGTCGGGGGTGGGTTCGTCGCTGGTCATGCGCAGGACTCCTTCGTGGTGGCGAACACGCCAAACGGTTCGAACTCGGCGGGGACCGGGGGCAGTTCGGCCGGTGTTTTCGACTTCATTCGGATGACGACGGGGTCCGGTGATTCGCCACGGCCAACGGCCGCCTCATACTTGGCGACTTCGAGGGCGAGGCGTGTTCGGACCCGTGACCGCATCCTGGCCGCGTTCGCGCAGCGGCGGCACCGCCGGTGTCCGGCGGTGGTGAAGATCAGATCGTCACCGGCGAGGAGGTGCCCGTTGCGGCATTCGACTGTCAGTGCCTGGCGGGCGCTGACACCGAGCCGGACGTTCTCCTGGTCGGTGATCATTCGAATGTGGCCGGGGTTCACGCAGCCGTCGGGTCCGCGTTCGCACTCGTGGTGGGCGACCAGGGCGGGGTCGTCGTACCGGCCGGTCAGCACAACCGCGAGGCGGTGGGCGTTCACGAATCTGCCGTTGAGGTAGGCGCGTGCGTACCCGAACCGGTCGGTTGCGCCGGTCCACCACCAGCATGGTGTTCCGGTGTGCGGATTGGGGACTGCGTCAACCGTGCGTTTCGCGAGGAATCGGCGTATGGCCTGCGTCTTCTCGACGGCGGATAGTGCCTGGTAGTGGTCGTGGTAGCTGTCCTTCGGGGTGCTCACCGGGCACCCCCGAACTGTGTTCCCCCCGCGAACGCCGACACCATCAGGGCTGCGTGGAGCCGGGAGCGGACCCGGTCGGTGGTTGTGAGCACGGGGTGGACGAGACCGACGGCGATGCGGCCGTCTCCGAGTGCCTTCGTCACCGCGAGTTCGTAGCCCGGACGATCAGCGAAGACCTCGGGAAACCAGGTAGCCGCGACGCCGTACTCGGCACGGAGGGCGTCGACGAGATCGCTCGCCGCGAACGCCGGACCGGCCGCGCGGACTTCCGTGGTTCCGACCAGCTCAAGTTTGCCGGTGTCGAGCGACGCCAGGTAGACGGATGTGGCGAGTTCGAAACGTTCAGCGGCCATTTTTATGGACTCCTTCGATGCGGGCAGGGCGCGGCGTCATCGCGGCGAGCAGCAGCTCACCGAACAGGTCGGGTGCGTCGGGGTGGGGGCGGCGAATCAGCTTCGCCATGGTTGCCCGGAGTGCGCTGGCTGTAGAATTCACGTGCTTGTCCTCTCGGTGGTTCGGGAGTTCAAAGGGCGGGTGGCCCTGCGTGACGCCGTCGGATTTGTCCGGCGGCGTTTCGTATTTGTGCGGCAGCCGGTTAGTCGGTGCCGCCTTCGAGGAATGCGGCGACTTCGTCGGCCCGGTACTTCCAGCGCCGCCCGACGCGGGTGGCGCGCGGTCCTTTGCCTTCGCTGCGCCAGCGGCGCAAAGTGCTGTCGCTGAGGTGTGCGGCCTCCGCGAATTCCTTGGCGGGGATGTATCTCGGAACGCCGGTGGTGTGGCCCATCTTCTGCTCGTTTCTGCTCGCGCGCTCTTGCTTGGTCGTGGCCGACTCTAAGCACCCATCGGCCGTTCGCTGAGTGTCGGACCGTGGCACAACTTCGCAGGTCAGAGATAGTTTTCTGCAACTATCGGCAAATAGCCGGGTCAGCGCGGGTTTTGTTCTCCGAGGAGCCTGAGCGCAGGTGTGACCAGCATCACACCGAACGGGACTGGGTCGGTGTCGGACCTGCTACCTTTTCGACGATAATTAGACGTGCAGGACCGCTTGTGAAGCCGCGCCACTCACCCGCAGGAGCACCCACCATGGCTGGACGCCCGCCCCTCGAAATCGGGAAACACGGCACTATCAAACGAACAAAGTTGGCACCCAATGAGTGGCGCGCCCGGTGCAGGTATCGGGGGCTTGATGGTGTCGTGCGCTCCCTGCAGCGCGACACCCCCGCAGAGGAGAAGGACCCCCGGGGAGCGATAGCTGAGAAGGCGCTGACGGATGCCCTGGCCGAAGTCCTCGGGTTCGACGGCCACGGCAGCAAAGTGTCTCCGAAGACTGAACTGAAGACGCTCGCCGAGTTGTATGTCGACGACCCTAAAAGGGCTGACCATGCGCTACGGACCCGCGACACCTACGCCCGCGTGATCCGACTGCTACTGCCCCGGCTCGGCAGCATCCGGGTAGGGGAGGCGACCCCCCGGCGGCTCGGCCGCATCCTCGACGACCTGGCGTCCGACCACGGCCAAACCACCGCCAAACAAGCCAAAACCATTCTGACCAGTATGTTCGCAATCGCGGTCCGGGAGGGGGCGGTGCCCCGCAACCCGGTCCGGGACGTCGAACAAATCAAGGTGAAGCCGACCACGGCCAAGGGTGCGACCCGGGCGCTCACCGGCCCCGAACTGGCCCAACTGCTGCACGACCTGAAGCACTCCAGCGCACCGCTGCCCCCACTGAAGGGCGCGAAGAAGGACACCACCACCCGCACCGTGGCGCAGTGGGCGCGCGACGTCGACCTGGTCGACCCCATCATCATGTTGGCCGGAACCGGGCTGCGCCGCTCCGAGCTGCTGGGCCTCCGCTGGGACGACTACGACCCCGAGGCGGGAACGATCACCGTCGCAGGGCATGTCGTTCGGGGGAGTGGCGCAGGTCTGATCCGGGAAGACATCACGAAAACGCGCAGCTCGGGACGAGCCATCGTGCTCCCCGGCTTCGCCGTCGACATGCTCGAAAGGCGGCGCGGTGAAATCCACCCCGTCGACGCCGACATCGACAACGTGATCTTCCCGAGTGTCGCCGGGACCTACCGGGACCCCGACAACTTCGCCGGGCAGTGGCGGCGGGTCCGGGGCGTCCTCGGGTTCGGATGGCTCGGCACCCACGGCTTCCGTAAGACAGTCGCCACGCTCCTGGACGATGCCGGTCTGTCCGCCCGGGTCGGTGCCGACGTCCTCGGCCACGCCAACACCTCGATGACGCAGGACAAGTATCACGCCCGGAAGCGGGTCCATAAGCTCGCCGCCCAAGCGTTGGATGACGCCATCGCGCCCATAAAAGGCGAATAAACGTGGGATCGGCTTATTTGTTGCCATCTAACGCTCATGTGCGAGGCCCTGACCTGCAGCTTTGGTGCCCCCGGCAGGATTCGAACCTGCGACCAAGAGATTAGAAGGCTCTTGCTCTATCCCCTGAGCTACGGAGGCGCGCAGCAAATATTACCTGCCGCCCCGAGCGCTCCGACCGGGGCTGTGGTCTCCGCGTCACGAGCCCAGGGCTGCCGCGGAGAGCAGAAGTCCCGCCAGGACGAGCTCGACCACGAAGTAGAACCACACGGGGTAGAAGCGGGTCGGCCGGTCGGCGACGGCCGACACGATCCGGCCGAACGCCATCCCCAGCAGGGCGACGGCCACGGTCACCGAGGCGACGGATCGGATGCCGTATGCGTCGAAAGCCGCGAAGACCAGCAGGGCCGCCACCGCCACACCGAAGCCGCCGTAGACCGCGCGCACCTCGGCGCGGGAGGTCGGCGAATCCGCGGACAGACCGAACGGGGCGACCAGCCGGGCCGGCGCGGCGAGCCCGTACACACCCATGCCCGCGAAGAACAGCGCCACCGCGATGATCAGAAACTCAGCCATCTCAGCCTCTCGTTCCCTCGGGACAGGTCCCTGTCGACGGTAACCGGAACGGCGACGGAACCCTCGCGTCTCCGACGGCCTGTCGTAGGTCCTACCCTTGATGTATGGCTACACCCCAGCTCGCGGCGTCCGACCCGGCATCGAAACCCCCGAATCACGCCGATTCGACCGCCCTGTTCGTCGTCGGCGGACTCATCGCCGGTTTGGTTGCGGCAATCGTCGTCGGACTTTCCGCTGCTCAGGCGCTCGTGCTGCTGGGAATTCCGGATCCCGGACCGATCACCACCTACGGACTGCCTGCGATGCGCGCCGTGTCGGAGATCGCTGCCGTCATCACCATCGGATCGCTGCTGCTCGCGGCGTTCTTCGTGCCGCCGCAGAAATCCGGGGTCCTGGACGTGGACGGCTACCGCGCGGTCCGGACCGCGTCGTACGCCGCGATCGTGTGGGCCGCGACCGCCCTCGTCCTGGTCCCGTTGACGTTGTCGGACACGTCCGGGCAACCCTTCGCCGAGGCGGTAAAACCGGCCAACATCTTCAACTCGATCGATCAGGTCGAACTCGCCGGCGCCTGGCGCTGGACCGCGATCATCGCGATCGTCCTCGCTATCGCATCCCGGCTCGTGCTGCGCTGGTGGTGGACGCCGATCCTCCTGGTCGTCGGCATCCTCGGACTGATGCCGCTCGCGTTGACGGGTCACTCGTCCTCGGGCGGTTCGCACGACATGGCGACGAACAGTCTGATCCTCCACCTCGTCGCGGCCTCGCTGTGGGCAGGCGGCCTGTTCGCTCTCCTCGCCCATGCGCGCAGGCGCGGCGCCTACACCGATGTGGCGGCGCGGCGGTTCTCCGCGGTCGCGACGGTCTGCTTCGTCGTCATGGCGATCAGTGGTGTGGTGAACGCGCTCGTTCGCGTTCAGATCGGTGACCTCGTCGACACGACATACGGACGCCTCGTGGTCGCGAAGATCGTGGCGCTCGGCATCCTGGGCGTTTTCGGCTGGGCGCAGCGTCGACGAGCGCTCCCCGCGCTGCAGAGGGACCCGGCCGGCCGCGGCAACCTGATCCGTTTCGCCGGCGCGGAGGCCATGGTCTTCGCCGCCACGATCGGTCTTGCCGTCGGGCTCGGTCGCACACCCCCGCCCCCGCCGTCCGCGGCGCCCACCCTCACGGAGGTGGAACTCGGCTACAACCTGGCGGGGCCGCCGACGTTCGCGCGGCTGATGCTGGACTGGCGATTCGACCTCCTCTACGGCACCGCCGCGATCGTGCTGGCCGTCGTCTACGCGGTCGGATTACGCAAGCTTCGGCGTCGCGGCGACAGCTGGCCGGTCGGTCGGACCATTGCGTGGATGTGCGGATGTGTGGTGCTCCTGGTCGCGACGTCCTCGGGTGTCGGCCGCTACTCGCCGGCAGTGTTCAGCGTGCACATGGGCGCCCACATGGCGCTGTCCATGCTGGCGCCGGTTCTTCTGGTGCTGGGTGCTCCGATCACGCTCGCCCTGCGCGCCCTCGATCCGGCGGGCAAGAAGGGTGTGCCGGGGCTGCGTGAGTGGATCCTGACCGCGCTGCACAGCCCGTTCTCCCGATTCATCACCCACCCCGTGGTCGCTGCGGTGCTGTTCGTGGGCGGCTTCTACGCCCTGTACCTCGGCGGGATCTTCGAGGCCGCGGTCGACTCGCACTCCGCGCACGTCCTGATGAACCTGCACTTCCTGCTGAGCGGCTACCTCTTCTACTGGGTCGCGATCGGTATCGACCCGTCGCCACGCAAGCTGCAACCGGTGACGAAGCTCGCGATGGTCTTCGGCTCTCTCCCGTTCCACGCCTTCTTCGGTGTCGCGCTGATGAGCATGGGCGCCGTGATGGGCGAGTGGTACTACCGATCGCTCGGACTCGGCTGGAACGCCGACCTGGTGGGCGACCAGCAGCTCGGCGGCAGCATCGCCTGGGCCACCGGTGAGATTCCCCTGGTACTCGTGATGATGGCCTTGCTCATCCAGTGGTCCCGCAGCGACAGCCGCACGGCGCGGCGGGTCGACCGGGCCGCGGACCGCGACGACGATGCGGATCTGGCGGCGCACAACGCGATGTTCGCGGAACTGGCGCGACGGGACCGAGAAGCCGGACACTGACCGCTAGCACGCGGTGCCGACACGTTCCGAGCTTCGGCGACCGTGTCGGCTGCTCTATCCACAACCGCTCCGTTTCTCCACAGATTTCGGATGCCGGCCGGCAACCGCGCTGCCGGACGGCACGCTGTGAGTGAAGGCACCTTGCCGCACTCACAGGGGGTAGAGCGAATGTACGAAACACACGGCACCGTGGTCGGAACGGTCATCACCGGCCCGGTCACCCGGTCGAATGCGGCCGGTGACGAGTTCCTCAGTTTCCGGATGGCGAGCACCGTCCGGCGCCGCGATCACGCGACCGGCGAGTGGCGCGACGGGAGCACGCTCTACCTCACGGTGACCTGCAGGCGGAGGCTGATGGCCGGCGTCGTCCAGTCGATCGCGAAGGGGGATCCCGTCATCGTGACCGGCGAGTTGCGCACCACGGAGTACACGACGCGGGACGGCATCGCCCGCTCCGACCTGGAGCTGAGCGCGACCGCGATCGGACCGGATCTCGCCCGGTGCACGGTCGTCCTCGAGCGCGCGCCCAGAATCGCGGACGCGGGTGCGGCGACCCCGGCGACGGAACAGGTCGCCACTCGGTCCCTCGTCGCGTAGCGCACCAGCGGGTATCGGCGCCGATCCCCGCGCCCGCGGCGCCGGTGCCCGCGGCCTCTTCCCGCGAAGCCCCCGATCACGTCCCCGACCCTCCGCGATGTGGGTTCATCGCACTTCACCATTAGGCTGGCCCCATGGCTGAGTTCATTTACACGATGAAGAAGGTGCGCAAGGCGCACGGTGACAAGGTCATCCTCGATGACGTCACGATGAGCTTCTACCCCGGCGCCAAGATCGGTGTGGTCGGCCCGAACGGCGCGGGTAAGTCCAGCATCCTCAAGATCATGGCGGGGCTGGATCAGCCGGGCAACGGTGAAGCGTTCATCGCTCCGGGTGCCACCGTCGGGATCCTCATGCAGGAACCGCACTTGGACGAGACCAAGTCCGTCCGCGAGAACGTCGAAGAGGGCCTGGGTGAAACCATGGTCCAGCTCAAGCGGTACAACGAGATCGCCGAGCTGATGGCCACCGACTACTCCGACGAGCTGATGGAGGAGATGGGCGAGCTCCAGGAGAAGCTCGATCATGCCGACGCGTGGGAGATCGACTCCCAGCTCGAGCAGGCGATGGACGCTCTGCGCTGTCCGCCGCCGGAGGAGATGGTCACGCACCTCTCCGGTGGTGAGAAGCGCCGCGTCGCCCTGTGCAAGCTCCTGCTCAGCAAGCCCGACCTGCTGCTGCTCGACGAGCCGACCAACCACCTCGACGCGGAGAGCGTCCTGTGGCTGGAGCAGCACCTGGCCGCCTACCCGGGTGCGATCCTGGCCGTCACCCACGACCGGTACTTCCTCGACCACGTCGCCCAGTGGATCTGTGAGGTCGACCGCGGCCGCCTGTACCCGTACGAGGGCAACTACTCCACCTACCTGGAGCAGAAGGCCGCCAGGCTCGAGGTCTCGGGCAAGAAGGACCAGAAGCTGCAGAAGCGCCTCAAGGAGGAACTGGCCTGGGTTCGCTCGGGAGCGAAGGCCCGTCAGGCCAAGAACAAGGCCCGCCTCGACCGCTACGAGGAAATGGCCACTGAGGCCGAGAAGACCCGCAAGCTCGACTTCGACGAGATCCAGATCCCGGCGCCGCCGCGCCTCGGCGACGTCGTGGTCGAGGTCTCGAGCCTCGACAAGGGATTCGACGGCCGGGTTCTGATCAAGGACCTGTCGTTCACCCTGCCGCGGAACGGCATCGTCGGCGTGATCGGCCCCAACGGTGTCGGTAAGACGACACTGTTCAAGACCATCGTCGGGCTCGAGGAGCCGGACGCGGGCGAGGTGAAGATCGGTCAGACCGTCAAGCTCAGCTACGTCGACCAGAACCGTACGGGCATCAACCCCGACAAGACGGTGTGGGAGGTCGTGTCCGACGGTCTCGATCACATCGTGGTCGGCCAGACAGAAATGCCGTCGCGCGCCTACATCAGCTCGTTCGGGTTCAAGGGCCACGATCAGCAGAAGCCGGCGGGCGTCCTCTCCGGTGGTGAGCGCAACCGCCTGAACCTCGCGATGACGCTCAAGCAGGGCGGAAACCTGATCCTGCTCGACGAACCGACCAACGACCTCGACGTCGAAACCCTCGGTTCGCTGGAGAACGCCCTCGAGCAGTTCCCCGGCTGCGCCGTCGTGATCTCCCACGACCGCTGGTTCCTCGACCGCACCTGCACGCACATCCTCGCGTGGGAGGGTGGCTTCGGCGACAACGAGGCCGCCTGGTACTGGTACGAGGGCAACTTCGAGGGCTACGAGGCCAACAAGGTCGAGCGGCTCGGACCGGACGCGGCACGGCCGCACCGGGTGACGCACCGCAAGCTCACGAGGGACTGACCTGGTGGAGCCGAAGGTCTTCACGTACGAGATCCAGGTCCGGTGGGGCGACTCCGACCGGCTGGGTCACGTCAACAACACCCGCTTCGTCGAGTACATGCAGGAAGCACGTGTGCATTTCCTGTCGTCGCAACTGGAATCGGTGGGAGCCCGGGCCGGGGCGATGGTGGTGCGCAAAATGGACGTGGAATTCCTGCGTCCCGTCACCGACGCCTCCGGTCCGCTGACGATCGACGTGTCGGTGCTCCATGTCGGCAACTCGTCGTACACGATCCGGCACGTCGTCACGAACCGCGACGGGGTCCGCTGCGCGACGGGCGACGCCCTGATGGTGGCGTTCGACGTGAAGACCGAACGCTCGCGTCCGCTCTCCGATGCGGAACGGGACGGGCTCGAGAGGTACCTCGCGCCGGTGACCACCGGCTGACGGATCCGGCACGCGGGGTGCCCGAAGTTCACCCTCTGTTCCCATCGCCGCGGGCTAGTCTCGAGAGAGTTGCCCGCGGCGATCGGAACGAAGAGGAAGTGAGCCCCGATGACGGAATCGGCAGCACTGAAAGATGCGGAGTGGGCGCGGAATCTGCCCGAAGGTCTCCGGTCTCAGGTGCCGACTCTCGCAGCCGTGTATTTCCGCCACGTCGATCGCGGTGACAGCGAGAGTGCCGTCAACGGCGCCTCCGAGGCCGTGCTCGGCGCGCATCTGACACTTGCCCTGCATCGTCCGCCGGAACGCGCGGTCACCCGGGTCTACCGCCCGGGCGACGGGCACGAACTCGGTGCGTCCCTGCAGATCGTGACGGACGACATGCCGCTGCTCGTCGAATCGATCACCGCGCTGCTGAACCGCCTGGGCATCGGGATCAGCGAATTCGTGCACCCCATCATCTCGGTCCGACGCGATCCGATCGGCGCACTGCGCGGAATCCTCATGGGAGACAAGGCGAAGGATGCCGACGATGACAGCGTCTCCGAGTCGTGGATCCACGTCCAACTCGATCCGCGTACCGACTCCGCGGTTCTCGACACACTCGAGAAGGAAGTCGGCACCGTCCTCGCCGACGTGCGCCAAGTGGTCCGGGACACCGACATCATGCGCAAACTCGAGCGGACGCTCGCCGACGAACTCGAGACGTCCACACCCTGTCCCGGCGTGTCGAAGGACGACCTGGAGGACTGCGCCGATCTGCTGCGGTGGATGTCGCAGGGCAATTACGCGGCACTCGGCTACCGCCGCTTCGAACTGGGGGAGCCGGACGGTTCCGGCGCACGCGGCCTGCAGGTGGTGCCCGGCAGCGGTCTCGGACTGCTGCGCTCCGACACGGTCACCGAAGGCCCGCTGAGTCTGCCGCCGGCCGCCGAGATCCCCGACCGCCCCCTGCTCGTACTCACACAGGGCTCGTTCCCCGCGACCGTGCACCGCTCGGTCTACCCGTTCTTCGTCGGCGTGAGCATCCTCGACGAGAACGGCAACATCACCGGTGAGCACCGCTTCCTCGGCGTCTTCACCGTCACGGCGCTGCACGAGAACGTCCTCGACATTCCCGTGATCGCCCGCCGGGTGCGCAAGGTGATCGACCGGGCCGGGTTCCAGTTGAATTCGTATTCGGGGCAGGCGATGCTGGAGGTCATCCAGTCGTTCCCGCGCACGGAGCTGTTCTCGAGCGACGCCGACACACTCTTCGACACGGTGACCGCCGTGCACAGCATCGGGCTCCGGCGTCAGGTACGTCTGTTCGTGCGCGAGGATTTTATCGGACGATTCGTCTCCTGCCTGATCTACCTTCCCCGCGACCGGTACACCACCCGGGTCCGGCTCGCGATGCAGGACATTCTGCTGCGGGAATTCGGTGGCGGCACTTTGGAATACACCGCACGCGTCACGGAGTCCGACCTGGCGCTGCTGCACGTGACGATCCGCAAGAGCGCCGAACACATGGGGTCGCGGCTCGACCTCTCGGACGCCGACCGCGAACGGGTCCAGGCCATGCTGGCCGAGGCGAGCCGCAGCTGGGACGACCATCTCGGTGACCTCCTCCCAGTGACCACCGGTGTGGATCCCGTTCTGGCGCAGCGTTATGCCGCAGTCCTGCCCGAGGGGTACAAGGAGGATTTCGACGCCACGCGCGCGTTGTCGGATCTCGCGAGGCTGGAAGCGCTCGAGGACGGTTCCATCGACCTGCTGCTCTACCGCGATCCCGGGGCGGAGGTCGGGCACTGGCGATTCACCCTGTACGTGGGCGGGGACGGTATTTCCCTGAGCCAGGTGCTTCCGGTGCTGCAGAGCCTGGGTGTGGAGGTGCTCGACGAACGGCCCTATCTGATTCCGCGGCCGGACGGGATGACGTGCTGGATCTACGATTTCGGGCTGTCGGTGCCCGCGGAGCTGCTCCGCTCCTCGGTGGAGGACGACCTCGATGCCGAACTCGCCGCCGAGGAGGCATCCGCCGCCGCACCGAAGCTTCAGGAACGGTTCACGGATGCCTTCACCGCGGTCTGGTTCGGGCGTGCGGAGGCCGACCGGTTCAACGAGCTGATCCTGCGGGCGGGGGTGTCGTGGCGGCAGGCCGTGATCCTGCGAACCTACGCAAAGTACCTGCGCCAGGCGGGGTTTCCGTACAGCCAGTTCCACATCGAGGGGGTTGCGCTGGCGAATCCCCGTTCGGCGTACACGCTCGTCGAGTTGTTCGAGGCGATGTTCGACCCGGAGTCGCCCTCACCCGACCTGGTCGTCGAACTCGACACCCGTCTGAGGGAGTACATCGACGCCGTGGTCAGCCTCGACGCGGACCGCATCCTGCGCGGTCTGTTCGGGTTGATCAAGTCGACGCTGCGCACCAATTATTTCGTCGTCGGCGAGACCGGGGAGCCGCCGACGTACCTCTCGATCAAGCTCGATCCGACGTCGATCCAGGAACTGCCGAAGCCTCGCCCGAAGTACGAGATCTTCGTGTACTCACCCGACGTCGAGGGTGTGCACCTGCGGTTCGGGTCCGTCGCCCGCGGCGGGCTGCGCTGGTCGGACCGGCGTGAGGATTTCCGCACCGAGATTCTGGGGTTGGCGAAGGCTCAGGCCGTGAAGAATGCGGTGATCGTCCCGGTCGGCGCGAAGGGCGGCTTCGTCGTCAAGAATCCGCCGACGACGTCGGGGGACGCCGCGGCCGACCGCGCGGCCGCACTCGAGGCGGGCCAGGACTGCTACCGCACGTTCATCTGCGGGCTCCTGGACCTCACCGACAACGTCGATCAGGCGTCGGGGGACATCGTGCCGCCGGCCCGGGTGGTGCGGCGCGACGGCGACGATCGGTATCTCGTCGTGGCCGCGGACAAGGGCACCGCGAAATTCTCCGACCTCGCCAATTCTGTTGCGGAGCAGTACAAATTCTGGCTCGGCGACGCGTTCGCGTCCGGTGGTTCGGCCGGGTACGACCACAAGGGGATGGGCATCACCGCGCGCGGTGCCTGGGAGAGCGTGAAACGGCACTTCCGGGAAATGGGGGTCGACACCCAGACCCAGGACTTCGGTGCGGTCGGTGTCGGCGACATGAGCGGGGACGTGTTCGGAAACGGCATGCTCCTGAGCCGGCACATCCGGCTCGTGGCGGCGTTCGACCACCGGCACATCTTCCTCGACCCGGATCCCGACGCCGCCAGGTCCTTCGAGGAGCGGTCCCGGATGTTCGCGCTGCCCCGGTCGTCGTGGGCCGACTACGACACCAGCATCATCAGCGAGGGCGGGGGAGTGTGGGACCGGACCCGCAAATCGGTGCCGATCAGCGCCGCGGCGCGCGCTGCGCTCGGACTCGACGACGCCGTCACCGAACTCTCCCCGCCGGAACTGGTCCGGGCGATCCTGCGTGCCCCCGTGGATCTGCTGTGGAACGGTGGCATCGGCACGTACGTCAAGGCGTCCACCGAGACCAACGCGATGGTGGGCGACAAGAGCAATGACTCCGTGCGCGTCGACGGCAACGAGGTGCGGGCGAAGGTGGTGGGCGAGGGCGGCAATCTCGGGGTGACGGCGCTCGGCCGAATCGAGTACAGCCAGAACGGTGGCCGGATCAACACCGACGCGATCGACAACTCCGCGGGCGTCGACTGCTCCGATCACGAGGTGAACATCAAGATCCTGCTGGACTCGCTGGTGAGCGGCGGCGGGTTGCCGCGGGAGGAACGCAATCCTCTGCTGGCGTCGATGACCGACGAGGTGGCCCAACTCGTGCTCGCGAACAACATCGCGCAGAACGATCTCCTCGGTGTCTCCCGGACCAGCGCGGTACCTATGCTGAGCGTGCATCGCCGCCAGATCGAGAACCTGGCGTCGCGTCGCGGACTCGACCGGAAACTCGAGGCCCTGCCCACCGAGGAAGAGATCGCACGACGCAGGCCGGCCGGGCAGGGACTGACGTCTCCGGAACTCGCGACCCTCATCGCGCACGTGAAACTCGCGCTCAAGGACGACCTCCTCGCGACGGACCTGCCCGACAGCGAGACGTTCGCGCCGCGTCTGCCGCGGTACTTCCCGACGGTATTGCGCAAGCGGTTCCGCACCGCGATCAAGGCGCACCCGCTGCGCAGGCAGATCGTGGCGACGATGCTCGCGAACGAGACCATCGACAACGGCGGTATCACCTTCGCATACCGATTGGCGGACGAGGCGGGTGCGAGCAGCACCGACGCCATCCGCGCCTACGCTGCGGTTACCGAGATCTTCGCCCTGCCCGACCTGTGGTCGAGGATCCGGTCGGCGAACATCGCGGCGGACATCGAGGACGACCTGATTCTCGAGTCCTGCCGGGTTCTCGACCGCGCGTCCCGCTGGTTCCTGACCAACCGGCCTCAGCCCCTCGCCGTTGGCGCCGAGATCGCCCGGTACTCGGCCGACTTCCGGGCACTCTCGCCGAGGGTGCCGCAGCTCGTGCGAGGGCATCAGCTCGCCGACGTGGAGACGCGGGCGCGGCCGCTCGTCCTCCGCGGGGCGCCCGAGGACCTCGCGTTCGAGGTGTTCCGGCTTCTGGACAAATTCTGTCTGCTCGACATCAGCGACGTCGCCGACATCGCCGAACGCGACATCGACGAGGTCGCCGAGCTGTACTACGAACTCGACGGCCACCTCGGCATCGACTGGCTGCTGAGCGCCGTGTCCACTCTCGCGCGGGGTGACCGCTGGCATTCGCTGGCACGCCTCGCATTGCGCGACGACCTCTACAGTTCGCTGCGTCAGCTCACGATGGAAGTGCTCCTGGGTGGTGAACCTCACGAGACGCCGCAGGAGAAGATCGACGATTGGGAGTCGACGAACGCGTCCCGGCTGGCCAGGGCGAGGTCCGCTCTCACCGAAATTTTCGAGTCTGGGACCCTTGACCTCGCGACGCTCTCGGTGGCGGCGCGTCAGGTACGCAGCATGGTGCGAGGTATGGGCACCCGATCGGAGGTATGACGTTGAGCGAGGGCTTTCACGCGGAGGTCGAAGTTCGATGGTCGGACATGGACGTCTTCCAGCACATCAACCACGCACGGATGGTGACGTTGCTGGAGGAGGCGCGGATTCCCTGGCTGTTCGAGGACGATCGGCCCACTGTCACGTTGCGTGACGGCGCGGTCATCGCGGACCTCCATGTGCGCTATCGCGGGCAACTCCGGCACAGCGATTCGCCGCTCGACGTCCTCATGTGGGTGGAGAAGGTTCGCGCGGTCGATTTCACGATCAACTACGAGGTCCGCCCGAAGGGCGTCGACGTCTCGGTCGCGCCGTCCATCGTGGCCTCGACGCAGATCGCGGCGTTCGACATCGGCACCCAGCGCCTGCGCAGAATCACCGACGTCGAGCGTGCATACCTGGAGAGCTGGCAGCGTGCATGAGCGCGTCCTGTCGATCCCGGACGCCGCGGAGCGTGGTGATCTTGCCACGTTCCTCACGCGGGTGGTCCGGTTGGACGAGTCGACGGTGGTGCGTCTCCGTCAACGTGGACCCGGCCGCCTGACGATCTGGGCGGCAACCGGTTTCGACGCGCTGGCGGTGCGCACGGTCGCGGGGACCATTACCCCGGACGACACGTCGGCTGCCGGCGACCAACTGCTCGCCGCTCTCGAAGCGGCGACCGCGGCCGACATCGATCCGGGGTTCTCGATGGATTCGGCGTGGCGGGGCGCTCTGCCTCCGACGGAGGGCTTCGTTCACGTCGACGACGTCCCGGCGCGTGTCCTCGTCGACCTCGCGCAACGCGGTGCGGCCCTGGCGCAGGAGCACGGCAGCGGCCACGGTCCGCCCGCATCACTCCTCGACCAGGAAGTGCTGCAGGTGGAGGGCGCGGAGCACACGGTCGGCATCCCGATGCGGGTGGTGTTCGCTCTCACCGCGATGGGGTTCGTTCCGCACGCGGGCTCGGATCGGCTGACCGCCGACATCGACCTCGAGCGCATCGACGCCTCCGAACTGGTCCGGGTGCGTGCCACCGCGTCGTGGCTGCGGGTGGACGCCCGGTTCGGGTCGATTTACCGCCACCGCGGTGGCGGGATTCCGTTGTCGGTGGCGCGGTAGCGCGCCGTCAGCCGGACCGCAGCGTGCTGGTTGCGAGAACGGCGAGCGACGCGACGACCGCCGCCATGCCCAGCCCCGCGACCAGGGTCAACTGCTCGCCGAGCACCGCCGTGCCGAGCAGCGCCGCGACCACCGGTTCGGTGAGCGTCAGCGTGGCGACCGTCGCGGGTGGCAACCGCCGCAGCCCGGCGGCGAACAAGAGATATGCCAGCACGGTCGGGACGATCGCCAGATACACCGCGGCCGCAGCGCCCGCTCCGGTGTCGAGCCCGCCGGGCCAGGTCGCGACGAGCACGGGGATCAGGAACAGCCCACCGAGACCGAACATCTGTCCCATCGCCGCCTCGGGACTGGCACCCGCCGCGAGCAGCGACGACCCGGCAACGGTGTAGGTGGCGTACCCGAGACCGGCGATCAGCGCAGGCAGCGCACCCGCCAGGATCCCGGACGAGCCTGAGCCGCCGGTCGTGCCCGCCACGATCAACGCCATTCCGGCGACCGCGATGACGGTGGACACGGCCCACACCGGACCGGGACGTTGCCGGTGCACCGCCCATTGCAGTGCGCCGGTGAAGGCGGGGCCCGAACCCAGCGCGATCATGGTTCCCGCCGCCACCCCGGCGCTCTGCACACCACTGAAGAAGCCGAGTTGGTAGGCCGCGACCCCGATCCCGCCCCACACGGCGGGCACGTATCCGCGAATCCCGGAGCCGTCACCGAACCCGAGTCCGCCGCGCAGCTCCGCGAACGCCGCGAGGAGCGCGCCCGCGGCCACCACCCGGACCGACCCGACGGCCAGCGGGTCGAGGTCGTATCCGAGGGCGCGGGACGCAAGCGCCTGCGCGGTTCCCGTCGTGGCGAACAGGATCGATGCTGCGACGACCGCCGCGACTGCGGGAGTGCGGGTCAGATGAGCCACGCAGCCGCGTTCGGTGCAAGCTGTCCCTCGACGAGCGGCGCGCTGCTGAGCAGCACCTCACCGGGTGGCAGTGAGATCGGCGCGTCGGTGGCGTTGAGGGCGCAGATCAGCCCGCCGCGCCTGCGGAAGGCGAAGCAGCCCGCGGGGCTCCCGTACCAGTCGATCCCGGGACCGGAGAACTCCGGACGCAGCGAGCGCAGTTCGAGTGCGGCCCGGTACAGCGACAGCGTCGACGTGACGTCCTCGAGTTGCGCCTCGACGGTGAGGTCCGCCCACTCGGGTGGCATCGGCAGCCAGGGCTCGCCGGTGCCGAACCCGAACGGTGGTTCGGTGCCCTCCCAGGGAACGGGCACCCGGCAGCCGTCGCGGCCGCGTTCGGTGTGACCGGACCGTTCCCACACCGGGTCCTGCAACGCCGAATCGGGGAGGTCGACGTTGGGCAGGCCGAGTTCGGCGCCGTTGTACAGGAACGCCGCACCCGGCAGCGCCAGTTCGACGAGGATCATGGCCCGGGCGCGTGCCGTGCCGATTCCGCCGCCGCCGTACCGGGTGACTTCCCGTTCGACGTCGTGGTTCGACAGGGTCCAGGTGGGTGTTCCGCCCACCTGGTCGACGGCGGTCAGGGAGTTCTCGATCGCCTCCCGCACCGTCTCCGCCGAGAACTCGGCCTCGGCCAACCGGAAGTTGAACCCGAGGTGCAGTTCGTCGGGCCGGATGTACTCGCCGAAGCGTTCGTTGTCTCGAACCCAGATCTCCCCGACGGCCATCGTGCCCGGGTACTCGTCGAGGACCTTGCGGATGCCGCGGTGGATGTCGTGGACCGCGGGGTTGTCGAACCGCGGATCGTCGTCCGAATTCTGCAGCAGTTCGTTGGCGGACCAGTCGTGGTCCGGCAGACCTTCCGGCTTCGCCATGCCGTGCGCGACGTCGATGCGGAATCCGTCGACGCCGCGGTCCAGCCAGAACCGGAGTGTCTTCGTGAGATCCTCGACGACCTCCGGGTCGTCCCAGTTCAGGTCGGGCTGTTCCGTCGCGAAGATGTGCAGGTACCACTGGCCGGGCTTGCCGTCGGCCTCGGTGATCCGCGTCCACGCCGGCCCGCCGAAGATGCTCGGCCAGTTGTTGGGTGGCTCCGCGCCGTCCTCACCGCGACCGTCGCGGAAGATGTACCGGTTCCGTTCGGGACTGCCCGGCGGCGACGCCAGGGCGGCGCGGAACCATTCGTGCTCGACGCTGGTGTGATTGGGCACCAGGTCCATCGTCACCTTGATCTGGCGCGCGTGCGCGGCCTCGATCAGTGCGTCCATGGTCGCGAGGTCACCGAACAGCGGGTCGATGTCACGGGGATCGGACACGTCGTAACCGTGATCGGCCATCGGCGAGCGCATGACCGGGCTCAGCCAGAGGGCGTCGACACCGAGCAGTTCGAGGTATCCCAGCTTGTCCCGCACTCCGTGGAGGTCGCCGACACCGTCACCGTTCGCGTCGGCGAACGAGCGGGGATAGATCTGGTAGAAGACGGCGTCGGACCACCAGGGTGCCGGCTGTGCGTCGTCGGCGGATGTTTCGGCGGGAGTGCTCACAAACGCCCATCGTGCCAAACGATCGCCCGCGCCACGACTCGACCGGCGTAATCGGCGCGGGGCGGTTTCAGAAGGCGGAGTTCACCATCGACGCCGCGGCCATGTCCATGTACTCGGTGAGAGCCTTGCGGTGGGCGTCGTCGAGGGTTCCGGTGTCGATCGACGCGATGGCCGTGTGCATGCACCGGAGCCAGGCGTCGCGCTCGATCGGGCCGATCTTGAACGGCTGGTGACGCAGCCGCAGTCGTGGGTGGCCGCGCTCGTCCGAATAGGTGTGCGGTCCGCCCCAGTACTGCTCGAGGAACATCCGCATCCGGCGCTCGGCCGGACCCAGATCTTCCTCGGGGTAGAGGGGCCGCACGATGTCGTCCCTGGCGACTTCCTCGTAGAAGCGCGCGGTGAGTTTGCGGAACGTCTCCGCTCCGCCCACCGCCTCGTAGAAGGTCTGCTGCACGTCAGTCATGGCGCCTTCCATTGTGCACGTGCCGGCGCGGGCCGTCTTCGTCACCGTCTGTTCATCGAATGTCCTGCATTTTTGTCGGAAATGGGCGTGCACGAGCAGGCAATTCATGGTGCACTTGGTGGCAATCTCCCGGAGGTCGCATGAAGAATCGACACAGCGCCCGCGCGCACCGACAACTCGTGCCCACTGATGCCCGGAGTGCCGGGGTTTCAGGGGCGTTTGCTTTACAAGTGATCACCGAAGGCTCCGCGCACAGCGCAGAGCCTTCTTTCCCGGGCGAGAATGCGGTTCCGCTCTGGATCAAGCGCCGGGTGCTTCTCCTGAATGTCACCTACGAGCCGCTCACCGCCCTTCCTGCCCGCCGTGCCGTGGTGTTGATGACCTGCGGTAAGGCCGATACCGTCCACGAGGATCCCCAGGCCCCGGTCGTCCACTCCGAGCAGTGGTCCGTGCAGGTGCCGTCCGTGATCCGCCTCCGGAACTACGTCCGCGTCCCGTACCGCGCCCGCGTTCCGATGACCCGTGCAGCCCTCATGCACCGGGACCGGTTCCGCTGCGCCTACTGCGGCGCCAAGGCCGAGACCGTCGATCACGTGGTTCCCCGCAGTCGCGGCGGCGAGCATTCGTGGGAGAACTGCGTGGCCTGCTGTGCGCCCTGCAACCACCGCAAGGCGGACAAATTGGTGAGCGAACTCGGCTGGACGCTCAGGGCCTCCCTCGTGCCTCCGTCGGGGCCGCACTGGCGACTCCTGGCGTCCACCAAGGACCTGCACCCCTCGTGGATGCCCTACCTCGGTGAAGGCGCCGCCTGAGCGTTCCACGGGTCCCCTTCGCGAAGTTCGGCCCTGACGCTTCCCCCCGCACGGTTCTGGGCTACCGTTTGCGGTGTGAGCATTCTCGAGACAGTGCTGATATTCGTAGGAATTCCGGCGTTGATCACCGCCTTCTTCGCGGGGATGTCGTTCGTCGGCAAGAAGACGCCGGGCCCCGTGCCGCCCGCGTTCCACCTCGGTGAGGAATGGACGCACGCGCCGGTGCTGTGGAGCGCCGTCGACGAGGTGACCACCCACGGTCATCACGGCGGACACCACGGCGCGCACGCCGGTTCGGCAGACCTGATTGGAGGCTCGGCAAGTGGCAAGTGGTGACCTGATTCCCGCGTCCGCGGTATCCGCGGACAGTCTGCCTGTCGGCAGCGTCGTGACCGCCAGCGGTCGCATCTCGGGCGTGCACCGCGTCGGTGAGCCGTTCACCGACGACCTGCCGTTCACGACGGACGAACTCGTCCGCCTCGACGATGCCCTCACCGAAGGCACCCGCAAGACGAAGGTGCGCTTCAACGCGTACATCGGCGACCTCGGCGACGACACCGCGGCCGGCGCCGACGCGCTGTTCCCGACGACCCCCGAGGCGGAGCGGTCGGTGCTCATCGCGGTCTCGCCCAACCAGCGGACGGTCGAGGTCCGCAGCGGCCGGGCCGTGGCCAACCGGGTCACCGACCGGGTCGCCCAGCTCGGCGCCACCGCAGCGGTGTCGTCGTTCGGCGACGGAGACCTCATCGACGGTCTCGTCAGTGCCATCCGCGTGATGAGCGCGGCAATCGCCTCGCCGTAAACCTGCACAGACCAGCGTCCGCGCGGCCCGATCCGGCTCAGTCCTCCTGAACCGGATCGGGCCGTCGGTGTCTCACCGGGGGTCGACGACGCGGTCGGCGCTTTCGAGGGTCCGCCGGACGGCCTCGATGCCGAGTTTCATCATCTGCGCGGTCCGGTCCGCGAGAGTCGCGGGCAGGATGTCCGCGGTCCAGGCGAACACGGTCGCGCCGTGGCCGTCGTCGCTCACCTGGGCGGACGCATTGTGATGCCGGTAGGGGCCGTCGACGATCGACCAGGCCAGTCGGCGCGCGTCCTCGTCGCACGAGACGAGACGCTCCCGGGCGACGGAACCGTCGAAGAACGTGATGACCCGATCCCCCTGGTCGATCACCGACGCGGTGACGAAACCTGCGGCGAGACGCGCGTGCAACGCACCCCAGTCGCGCAGAGCGTCCCACGCGGCGGCGGGTGTGACATCGATGTGGGTGGACTCGTTGATGTATGACATGACTGCAGCCTGCCTCGGAAAATCCCGTGAGGATTGAACATTCTTGCAGGCCATCGCATGTACGGGGAGGTGTCGGGCCCCGCGGGTAGCGTCCCTGTTGTGGCGGTGAGCGAGGTCGCACATCTACACGGCGCCAGTGTCTGGGCGGTGGACTGCTGCGCCGTGCACCCGGGCTGGTCGGACGTGGAGGTGCGAGACGATCACCGGTTCGTGCTCGTCCGCGGCGGCCGATTCCTGCGCCGGATCGGCAGACACGAGTCGACGGCCGACCCGACTGTCGCCTACCTCGGAGTACCGGGCGAAGTGGAACGGTTCGCGCACCCCGCCGGTGGAGACCGGTGCACGTCGATCAGTGTCCGGCCCGAGCTCTGGCGTGCGATCGCCGGTGACCACTGGACGCTCGGCCGTCCGGATGTGTACGTCGATGGCCGCGTCGATCTTCTTCATCGACGACTGCTCCGTGCCGGCCGGACGGGCGATGTCCACTTCGCCCTCGCCGAGGAGGTCGTCCGACTCGTCGCGGTCGCCGCGCTCGCCGCCTCGCCGGGACGGTCGCGTTCACGCCGGCGCGGCGGCCTTCCGGACGACGTGGTGGCCGCCGCCGCCCGCGCGGCGGTCCTCGACAACGAGCCCGGCTCGGACGGTCTGATACCGCTCGCCGAACGGTTGGGGGTGTCACCGTTCGCGCTCAGTCGTGCGTTCAGTGCCGTCACGGGCGTCTCGCTCACCAGGTACCGCAACAGGGTTCGGGTCGGGCGGGCGCTCGGGCGGATCGAGAGCGGCGACCGGGACCTCGCCGGCCTCGCCGCTGACCTGGGTTTCTCGGATCAGGCGCACATGACCAGGACCATCCGGGCCCATCTCGGCGAGACACCCACCGCAGTGCGAACGCTGTTGTCGGCCTGAACAGCGCTCGACTTCTGTCGGTGGTCGATGCGAACATATGTTCGTGTCCGATTCGCCGCGCCCGCGCATCTCGAGTGGCGCCGAGGCGACCATCCTGCACGCCGACCTCGATGCCTTCTACGCCTCGGTCGAGCAGCGGGACGACCCCGGTCTGCGGGGTCGTCCGGTGATCGTCGGCGGCGGCGTCGTGCTGGCAGCAAGCTACGAGGCCAAGGCCTACGGGGTGCGCACGGCCAGCAGCGGTGCGCAGGCGCTGCGTCTGTGCCCGCACGCCGTCGTGGTGCGTCCGCGGATGTCGGCGTACGCGGCGGCGAGCAAGGCGGTGTTCGAGGTCTTCGAGCACACCACACCCCTGGTGGAGGGTCTGTCGATCGACGAAGCGTTCCTCGACGTCGCCGGTCTGCGCAAGATCGCCGGCACACCGGTCGACATCGCGGCACGACTGCGCCGCGATGTACGCGAGCAGGTCGGGTTGCCGATCACCGTCGGGGTCGCGCGAACGAAGTTCCTCGCCAAGGTGGCCAGCGCGGTGGGCAAACCCGACGGACTGCTGCACGTGCCGCCGGACCGCGAGATCGAGTTCCTGCACCCGCTGCCGGTCGAACGGCTGTGGGGAGTCGGCGCCGTGACGTCGGTCAAGCTACGCGACGCCGGGATCGCCACAGTCGGCCAGCTCGCCCACTGTCCGGAAGAGCTGCTCGTGTCCATAGTCGGACCTGCTGCGGGCCACCATCTCCACGCGCTGGCCTGGGCACGCGACCCGCGTCCCGTGCAGGTGGGGCGCAGGCGACGATCCGTCGGCGCGCAGCACGCCCTGGGGCGCAGACCCAAGTCGAGGGAGGACGTGGACGCCGCTCTGGTGGCGCTGGTCGACCGGGTGGCGGGCCGACTGCGACGTGGAAAACGGGTGGGGCGCACCGTCGTACTCCGGCTGCGGTTCGACGACTTCACCCGGGTCACGCGGTCGCACACACTCGCGCAGCCGTCGGCTCAGACGCAGACGATCCTCACCACGGCCCGGGGCTTGCTGAGCCACGCGTGGCCCATGATCGAATCCAAGGGCATCACCCTCGTGGGAATCGCGGTGGCCAACCTCGAGGACGACTGCCCGCAACAGCTGGCGCTGCCGTTCGACCCGTACACGAGCAGTTCCCTCGACAACACCCTCGACAGCCTCCGCGACCGCTTCGGCTCCTCGGCGGTGACCCGCGCGGTACTGCTGGGCCGGGATCAGGGTGTGACCGTGCCGATCCTGCCGGACTAGGCAGGCAGGATCGGCCACCGATCAGCTCGCGTCGAACGTCCGGGCCGCCAGCGACCGGACGATCCCGGCCCGCCCCTCGACCACCAGGCGGCGCAGGGCCGGCGGACGGTCGCCGGCCAGGAACTCGTCGGCTGCCGCCACGGACTCCTCGCTGATCGACCACGACGGGTACAGACCCACCACGACAGTCTGCGCGACCTCGCTCGAACGCCGCTCCCACACCGCGGGAATGTCCGCGAAGTAGCGGGCCACGTACGGTTCGAGGATCTCGGACTGCCCGTGACCGGCGAAACCGCCGATGATGGAGCGGGCGGTGATGTTCGGCACGGAATCGTCGCCGACGACTCGGTTCCAGGCCTGTTCCTTCACCGCGGCCTGCGGGCGGACGGTGGCCGCGGCGGCGGCGTTGCGGGCGCCCGCCGCAGTGGGGTCGCGTTCGGCTTCAGCGTCGATGAACGGCGTCTCGATGCCCTCGGCGTCGATCTCACCGGCCCCGGCGAGAGCGGTGACGAGACGCCAGCGCAGGTCCGTGTCGACGACGAGACCCGGCAACCCGACCGTCTCGGGTGCGGCGTCCAGCAGTTCCTGCAGCACCTCGGTGTGCCACGCCGACAGCTGCGCGCCCGCCAGCGCGTTGACGAACGCCAGCTGGTGATCCGAACCCGGCTCGGCTTCCCGTGCCAGTTCGAGGAGCCGGTTCGCGAAGTCCGGCCAGCCGTGTTCCTTGGCCCACTCGGGTGCGGCGTAGCTGTGCAGGGCGGTCTGGGCCTGCATCAGCAGTCGCTGGACCACCCCGACCTCGGTTTCGGCGCCGATGCCGCGCTGCACGAGGGCGACGAAGTCCCGCGCCTTGAGTTCGGCCTGCCGCGTCATCTCCCAGGCCGCCGACCACACCAGGGTGCGGGGGAGGGGCTCGTCGATGTCGCCGATGCGGTCGATGGCGGTGGCGAGCGAGTCGGGATCGAGCCGCAGCGAGCAGTACGTGAGGTCGTCGTCGTTGACGAGGATCAGCTGACCGCGTTCGACACCGACGAGTTCGGTGACGTCGGTGCGTTCGGTGGCGTCGAGGTCGAGTTCCACCCGCTTCGTGCGCACGAGCTTGCCGTCCCGGTCGTCGTACACGCCGACGGCGATGCGGTGCACCCGTCGCTCACCGGCACCCGGTGCGGCACCGGACTGCAGCACGGCGAACCGGGTGAACTTGCCGTCCGCGTCGACGTCGAATTCGGGGCTCAGGATGTTGAGCCCGGTGGTCTTGAGCCACTGGGCTCCCCAGTCGGACAGGTCGCGGCCCGAGGACTTCTCGAGTGCGCCGAGGAGGTCGTCGAACGTGGCGTTGTCGAAGGCGTGGTCACGGAAGTAGTCCCGCAGGCCGGACAGGAAGGGGTCGAGCCCGACGTACGCGACGAGCTGCTTGAGGACGGAGGCGCCCTTCGCGTACGTGATGCCGTCGAAGTTCACCTCGACCGCGGCGAGGTCCGGGATGTCGGCGGCGATGGGGTGGGTGGACGGCAGCTGATCCTGCCGGTACGCCCAGGACTTCTCGACGTTGGCGAACGTGGTCCAGGCGTTGGTGTATTCGGTGGCCTCGCTCTGGCACAGCACGGAGGCGAACGTCGCGAAGGACTCGTTGAGCCACAGGTCGTCCCACCAGCGCATGGTGACGAGGTCGCCGAACCACATGTGCGCCATCTCGTGCAGCACGGTCTCGGCGCGCCGCTCGTACGACGCCCGCGTCACCTTGGACCGGAAGACGTAGTCCTCGAGGAACGTCACGGCGCCGGCGTTCTCCATTGCGCCCGCGTTGAATTCGGGGACGAACAGCTGGTCGTACTTCCCGAACGCGTAGGGGGTGCCGAAATTGCGGTGGTAGAACTCGAAGCCCTGCTTGGTTTCCGTGAACAGGCGCTCGGAGTCCATGTGCTTCCCGAGGGAGGCGCGGCAGTAGATCGCGAGGGGGATGTCGCCGTGCTCGTCGGAGTAGTTGTCGGTCCACTCCGCGTACGGGCCGGCGATGAGCGCGACGAGGTAGGTGCTCATCTTCGGCGTGGTGCGGAAGATGTGGCGGCCGGGTTCCGCCGCCACCGTCTCGACGGTCGCGGAGTTGGAGATCACCTTCCAGTCGGCGGGGGACGTGACGTGCACGTCGAACGTCGCCTTCAGGTCGGGCTGGTCGAAGCAGGCGAACATGCGCTTGGCGTCGGCGGTCTCGAACTGTGAGTACAGGTACACCGCGTCGTCGGTCGGGTCGACGAAGCGGTGCAGCCCTTCACCGGTGTGCGAGTACGCGCAGTCGGCCTCGACCACCAGTTCGTTGCGTTCCGCGAGATCGGTGAGTGTGATGCCGGTGGACTCGTCGTAATCCGAGACGTCGACGGGGGAGCCGTTCAACGTGGCCGAATGCACACGGGCCGCGACGATGTCGACGAACGTGGAGCCGCCGGAGGTGGCCCCGAACGTGACGGTCGTGCGGGAGGAGAACGTCTCGACTCCGGGCTGACCCGTCCCGTCGGTGAGGTCGAGTTCGATCAGGTAGTTGTCGACGGTCAGCAGTCCGGCTCGTTCGGCTGCCTGTTCGCGGGTCAGGTTCGGTGGGGCCACAGAGGTCTCCTCGTGATCGGCGGCGGTGCTCGTACTCGATGCTGCCATCCCATCACGAGTGGGACCGGGGTGTTAACCGGACAGGTCGGTCAGCGGCACCCCGGGGTCGGCCAGCCGGTCGGGATCGACCGGGGCGGACGAGGACACCAGTTGCTTGATCTGATCGGTGGCGTCCCAGATGTTGACGTTCATGCCGGCGAGGACGTGGTTGTCGGCGTCGAGCCAGAAGGCGAGGAACTCGCGTCCGGGAAGGTTGCCGCGCACCACGACCCGGTCGTATCCGTCGGACGGGGCGTAACCCGTGTACTCCATGCCCAGATCGAACTGGTCGGTGAAGAAGTACGGCAGCCTCGAGTACTCGGCCTCGTGCCCGAGCATGGTGGCGGCGGCGACCGCCGGCTGGTTGAGGGCGTTCGCCCAGTGCTCGACCCGAATTCGGGTGCCGAGCTGCGGATGCAGTTGCGCGGCGATGTCGCCCACCGCGACGACGTCGGGGTCGCTGGTCTGCAGTCCGGCGTCGACGAGAATCCCGCCGTCGACGTCGAGTCCGGCCCGCTGCGCGATCTCGATGTTGGGGGCGGCGCCGACCGCGACGAGGACTGCGTCGGCGGGCAGGACCGTTCCGTCGCCGAGCCGCAAGCCGGTGGCCTTGCCGTCCTCGACCACGATCTCGTCGACGGTGGCGCCGAAATGCAGCTGAACGCCGTGTTCGCGGTGCAGTTCCGCGAACACCGTGCCCATCTCGGGGCCGAGCGAGCCGAGCAGGGGAAGCTCGGCGGCTTCCACCACCGTCACGTCGGCGCCCTTCTCCCGCGCGGAGGCTCCCACTTCGAGACCGATCCAGCCGGCGCCGATCACCACGAGCCGTCGGCCACCGGCGACCGCCCCGATCAGACTGTCCGACTCGTCGACGGTGCGGAGGTAGTGGACGCCCTCGGCGTCGGAACCGGGGATCGGTGGTCGGCGTGAGCGCGAACCGGTGGCCAGCGCGAGCTTGTCGTATCCCACCGTGGAACCGTCCGGCAGCGTCACGGTGTGGGCGGTGAGGTCGAGGTCGGTGGCGGTGGTGCCGAGCCGCAGGTCCACGTGATGGTCGCGGTACCAGTCGCCGTGGTGGACGGTGAAGTCGCCGAGCGCCTTCTTGCCCGCGAAGTGTTCCTTCGACAGCGGAGGTCGCTCGTAGGGAAGATGTTCCTCCCCCGACAGGAGGATGATCGATCCGTCGAAATCCTTGTCACGCAATGCTTCTGCCGTTTTCGCTCCGGCGAGGCCGCCGCCGACGACGACGAATGTGCGAGTGGAGGACATGTGAGGATGCTCCCTTCCGGTCGACCACTTCCGACCCTACTGCC
This sequence comes from Rhodococcus sp. NPDC127593, assembly GCF_042671975.1. Classification (NCBI taxonomy): domain Bacteria; kingdom Bacillati; phylum Actinomycetota; class Actinomycetes; order Mycobacteriales; family Nocardiaceae; genus Rhodococcus; species Rhodococcus sp. NPDC127593. Next base: position 116,445 of record NZ_JBHXWI010000010.1, read on the forward strand.
GCGAGCGGGGTCTCCGGGAAGGATTCCCGGCAGGCAGGTGTTGACTGAACGGGAATGTGTACATCGCCGAGAAGGAGCATCACGTGAGTGCTGGTACGAACGCCGGGACCGCCAAGGACGTCGCTGATTTCTGGTTCGACCCGCTGTGCCCGTGGTGCTGGATCACCTCGCGATGGATCCTCGAGGCCACGCAGGTGCGGGACCTGGAGGCGAACTTCCATGTGATGAGCCTGGCCGTCCTCAACGAGGGCCGGGATCTGCCGGAGGAATACCGCGAGCTCATGACCAAGGCGTGGGGTCCGGTGCGGGTGCTGATCGCGGCCGCGCAGAAGCACGGCGACGAGATCCTGCTGCCGCTGTACACCGCGATGGGCACGCGGATCCACAACGAGGGCAACAAGGACCTGGGCGACGTGATCGTCAAGTCGCTCGCCGAGGTCGGGCTGCCTGCCGAACTGGCCGAGGCTGCCGAAGCGGACGACTACGACGCCGCTCTGCGCGAGAGTCACGCGGCAGGCATGGACGCCGTCGGACCGGATGTCGGAACCCCGACCATCCACGTCAACGGCGTCGCGTTCTTCGGCCCGGTCCTGTCGCGGATTCCCCGTGGCGAGGACGCGGGCAAGGTGTGGGACGGTGCGGTCGCGCTGGCCGGCTACCCGCACTTCTTCGAGCTCAAGCGCACCCGGACCGAAGATCCCCAGTTCGACTGAGCCCTGATCCCGGGCACGGTCACCGCGTGACGGGCCCGGCCGGGTCGGCCGCGTACTGCAGTAGCTGCGGATCGCGGTAGATCTGGCCGGGTTTGACGAACAGGTGACCGTGCCGGGTCCTGTTCCGCAGGGCGGCAGCGCGCCAGGTCAGTACCGGATGTCCCGACAGCAGATTCACGAACCACGGGAAGAATCCGCGTTCGGTGGTGGCCCGGTCGGCGAGTTCGTCGAATCCGACGATGCTCACGAGATATTTGCCGGCGCCGAGAACGCCCATCGCGCCGCGGGCGCCCTGGGGCCGGACGCAGTAGCCGTGGTTGTCTGCGGTGTATTCCATCGATCGGAACAGGGCCGATCCGACGACGGGAATGTAGTTGGCGGCGAACTGTCCCAATTGTCGCCAGTAGGAGGCGTGACCGGCCGCGATGTGACCGACCTCGTGGCCGATGACGAAGGCGAGGGCGTCGGGTTCGCGGGCCTCGCCGCCGATCTCGAACAGATCGCTGTACACCACGACGAACCGGCGGAAACCGTGTCCGGACGCGAAGGCGTTGATCCGGCCGTTCCCGAGCACGACGTACGCGTCGGGCGGTTCGGTCATCCCGAACCGTGCGGCCGCGTCGGCCACCATCCGATACCCGTCGGGGAACTGGGTGGGTGTCATCTTGATCCCGTTCACCTGCTGCGAGCCGTAGAGCTGGCCGCGGCCGACCGCGATGAGGATCGGCGCGACCAGAACGATGAGCACCCAGGTGGACACCACGCCGAGGAAGAGCGCCGCGATCGCCGCAACGTAGGCGACGACGGTGAGAACGATCGCCACCACGAGCAGCGGGATCTCCCACGAGTGCCGGGCGGGCCTGTCGTTCGGCATGAGGCCGGGCAGCGGGACCGGAGGATTCCATCCCGTCCCGCCGCCCCACTGGTGCTGCGCGGGGGCCGGCCGACGTCCCGGATACGCCTGTCCCCAGTTCTGTCCGTTGTCGGGATACATGCTGATCACGATAAGCGTCCCGGGCCCCTGCCACGATTCGCGAGGACGCCTGACAGAATCACCAGTCATGCGCGTATACCTGGGTGCCGACCATGCCGGATTCGAACGTAAGAACGAGATCATCGAACACCTGAAGGCCGCGGGCCACGAGACCGTCGACTGCGGCGCTCACGTCTACGACGCCCTCGACGACTACCCCGCCTTCTGCATCGAGACGGCCCGTCGTGTCGTCGCCGACGAGGGCAGCCTCGGCATCGTGCTGGGCGGCAGCGGCAACGGTGAGCAGATCGCCGCGAACAAGGTGAAGGGTGCGCGATGTGCCCTGGCGTGGAGCGTCGAGACCGCGCAGCTGGCCCGCCAGCACAACAACGCTCAGCTGATCGGCCTCGGCGGCCGCATGCACTCCCTCAAGGAGTCCCTCGCGATCGTGGACGCGTTCCTCGCTGCGGAGTGGTCGAACGAGGAGCGCCACCAGCGCCGCATCGACATCCTGTCCGAGTTCGAGAAGACCGGCGTCGCCCCGGCCCTGCCCGAGGCCTGATCGTCCTTGCCCGAAGGTCACACCCTGCACCGGCTGGCCCGGCTACACCAACGCCGGTTCGCCGGTTCGCCGGTGCGGGTGCTGAGCCCGCAGGGCAGATTCGCCGAGGACGCTGCGCTCGTCGACGGCCGCGTTCTCGTCAAGTCCGAGGCCTGGGGTAAACACCTGTGGCATCACTACGAGTCCGGACTGGTCGTGCACGTCCACCTGGGTCTGTACGGAGCGTTCACGGAATCGGCCGTTCCCATGGAACCACCGGTAGGGCAGGTCAGGATGCGGATGGTCGGCGCCGAATTCGGCACCGACCTCCGTGGTCCGACGGCCTGCGAGGTTCTCCATCCGCCGCAGGTCGCCGCGATCGAGGCGCGGCTGGGGCCGGACCCGCTGCGGAATGATGCCGACCCCGACAAGGCGTGGAAGCGCATCTCGGTTTCGAAGACCCCGATCGGGGCACTGCTGATGGATCAGGCCGTCATCGCCGGCATCGGCAACGTGTACCGGGCGGAGGTCCTGTTCCGGCACGGAATCAACCCTGACAGGCCCGGTCGTGCGCTGTCCCGTGACGAGTGGGACGCACTGTGGGCCGACCTCGTCGCCCTGATGAAGGTCGGGGTCCGCCGCGGCAAGATGCACGTCGTCCGTCCCGAGGACGATCACGGCGATCCGGCGTATGCGAAGGACCGTCCCCGGACGTACGTCTACCGGCGGGCGGGGTCACCGTGCCGGATCTGCGGCACCCCGGTGGCCCACTCGGTCATGAAGGGCCGCAACCTCTTCTGGTGCCCGAGCTGCCAGCCCTCCTGACGGCCGGCTAGAAGTCGAATCCGCCACCGAAGTCGAATCCGCCGCCGTCTCCGCCGCCACCGAAGTCGAATCCGCCGCCGTCGCCACCGGCGTCCCCGCCCATGTCGCCGCCGCCGTCTCCGGCATCTCCCCCGGAGTCGCCGCCGTCCGCGCCTGCGTCTCCGCCTGCGTCACCGGTGTCCTGGGACGCGTCGCCCGCTCCGCTCTCGAAGCCCTGCGCGTCGTACCCCACTCCGGCCATCCCGGAGAACATCGCCGAGAACAGGAACATCGAGCCCAGGCCCCAGGCGCCCGCGACGAGCGCGGGCTTCCACCACGGCTCCGAATACCAGCCGGCCGGAACCGGGCGTCCCGCAACACGGCCGCCGGGGTAGTAGTTCGGTGTCTTCGACGAAGGGTTCGGCGACGCCGCGACCTGCCGCCCCTCGAACTCGACCTCCCGGTCCTCGGTCACCGCTCCCGCGGACTTCTGGCCGTCGATCGACGGAATCTCCGGGCCGGGGTCCATGCCCATGGCCGTCCGGGCGGCGCGGATGTAGTAGAGACCCTCGAGCGCCGTCTGCTTGGCGAGACGCGCCTGGACGGGCGTCCCGGCCTGATCGATCTGGGAGCCGGCCGCGGTGTACCGCTCGGACGCGTCGGCGAGGGCCTGCTGGGAGGCGGTGTCGGATCCTGTGAGGCTGTAGACCTGTCCGCCGAGCCGTTCGATGGCCTGTCGAGCGTCCGCCTTGGCGTCCTCGAGCTGGTTCGCGGTCTGCCCGGCGCGGTTGCTGCGGCTCTTCACCACCAGGAAGGCGACCGCCGCCACGATCACGAGAATGAGTAGCAGTTCCACGGTGGGCCTCCGGAGTTCTCGCGGACCGCCGGCTGCGGGGCTGAAGCATCCACGAGTTGGGGACAAATCGGACATCTCCCAGAGTACTGACCGAAATCGTGGTTACGCGCTCGGCGAACGGGGAGTGGTCCGGAGTGAGAGAGGTGCGGGTACGTCGCGCGTCCCTGTGACGCATGTCATAGCGGCCGACGTGTGCACGGCCGCCCGCGCACGACGAAAAAGGAGCGTTCCCTGGGGTGGGAACGCTCCTGTGGGGAGGGGATGACGGGAATCGAACCCGCGTAATCAGTTTGGAAGACTGAGGCTCTACCATTGAGCTACATCCCCGTGCATACGACAACCTGGGATCGCCATGCATGTCGTCTGCGATGAGTGACTGTACCCAACCTCGCTTTGGATTTCATAATCGGGGGGCCGTAGGATTCTTCCTCGGGTCCCCGCGAGGTTGGCGGGAGCCGGCTTCGACCGGGGTGTAGCGCAGCTTGGTAGCGCATCCGCTTTGGGAGCGGAGGGTCGCAGGTTCAAATCCTGTCACCCCGACCAGAACCACAGGGCAGGCAACTGCCGCACAGTAGAAGAGCACGACCACACGAAGGAGCCAGTCCGTGAAGAGCACCGTCGAGCAGCTCAGCCCGACGCGAGTCCGTATCAACGTTGAGGTGCCCTTCGAGGAGCTCAAGCCTGATTTCGACAAGGCCTACAAGGCCCTCGCGCAACAGATCCGTCTCCCCGGCTTCCGTCCGGGCAAGGCACCGGCCAAGCTGCTCGAAGCTCGTGTCGGTCGTGGCGCAGTCCTGGAGCAGGTCGTCAACGACGCACTCCCGTCCCGCTACTCCGAGGCCGTCACCAGCGCCTCGGTGAAGGCGATCGGTCAGCCCGAGATCGAGATCACGAAGATCGAGGACGGCGAGCTCCTCGAGTTCACCGCCGAGGTCGACGTCCGTCCCGAGATCACGCTGCCCGACTACAGCGAGCTGAGTGTCACCGTCGATCCGATCGAGATCACCGACGAGGCCGTCGAGGAGCAGCTGCTGTCGTTGCGTCAGCGCTTCGGCACCCTCACCGGTGTCGAGCGTGCGGTCGAGGACGGAGACTTCATCTCCATCGACCTGGCGGCCACCGTCGACGGTGAGGCCGTTCCCGAGGCCACCGCGAGCGGTCTGTCGCACGAGGTCGGTTCGGGCCAGCTCATCGAGGGCCTCGACGAGGCCGTCGTCGGCGTCAAGGCCGGCGAGTCCAAGGAGTTCACCTCGACGCTCGTCGCCGGTGACCACGCGGGCAAGGAAGCTGTGGTCACCGTCACCGTCGGCACCGTCAAGGAGCGCGAGCTGCCTGCCGAGGACGACGAGTTCGCTCAGCTGGCAAGCGAGTTCGACACCCTCGACGAGCTGAAGGCCGACCTGCGTGAGCGCGTCGGACGCGTTCGCAAGGTCGAGCAGGCCGGTCAGATCCGCGACAAGGTCCTCGAGACCCTGCTCGAGACCGTCGAGGTCCCGCTGCCCGAGGCCGTCGTCAAGGCCGAGGTCGACGCTGCACTGCACGACGCCGTGCACGGTCTCGATCACGACGAGGAAGCGCTGAACAAGCTCCTCGAGGAGCAGGGCACGAGCCGCGAAGAGTTCGACAACGACGCCAAGGAGAGCGCCGAGCGCTCGGTGAAGACCCAGCTGCTGCTGGACGCCATCGCCGACGCGTCCGACGTCACCGTCGGCCAGGACGAGCTCACCGAGCGCATCCTGTTCCAGGCGCAGCGCTACGGCATGGCGCCCGAGCAGTTCATCCAGCAGATCCAGCAGGCCGGTCAGCTCGGCGCCGTCTTCGCGGATGTGCGTCGCGGCAAGGCTCTCGCCGGTGTCGTCGAGCAGGCCACCGTCACCGACACCTCGGGTGCCGCTGTCGACACCGCCGAACTGTTCGGCAACGGTGAGGCCGAGGCCGAGGAGGCTGCGTCCGCGGACGAGCCTGCGTCGGATTCCGCCGAGGGCGAAGACCAGAAGTAATGCTGGTCGCGGGATGTTTTTCTCGCGTTCGGCTGTGAGTTGTTTTCCGCTTTGAGCGAAGTAGGGCGGCACCGGGACTCCGGTGCCGCCCTGCTTCGTTAGTGTCTGTGTCAGCAATCAACGATTTACGGAGAAGGCAGGTACCGTGACTTCCAATCACCTGGAGACTTTGCAGAGTCCCGCCATGACTTCAGCCACCGCTGGATTGAACCTCAGCGACTCGGTGTACGAGCGCCTACTGCGTGAGCGCATCATCTTCCTCGGTACCCAGGTCGACGACGACATCGCGAACAAGCTGTGCGCTCAGATCCTGCTGCTGTCGGCAGAGGATCCCGGCCGGGACATCTCCCTCTACATCAACTCGCCCGGCGGCTCGGTCAGCGCCGGCATGGCGATCTTCGACACGATGCAGTTCGCCGAGTGCGACGTCGCGACGTTCGGGATGGGCCTGGCCGCGTCGATGGGCCAGTTCCTGCTCTCCGCCGGGGCCAAGGGCAAGCGGTACGCGCTTCCGCACGCGCGGATCATGATGCACCAGCCGTCCGCCGGAATCGGTGGTACCGCCAGTGACATCGCGATCATGGCCGAGCAGTTCGCGCACACCAAGCGCGAAATGGCCGAGCTGATCGCCGAGCACACCGGTCAGACGGTCGAGCAGATCACCGCCGATTCGGATCGCGACCGCTGGTTCACCGCGAAGCAGGCTCTCGAATACGGCTTCGTCGACCACGTCGTCTCCCGCGCGGCGCAGGCGGGCGGGACCGGGCTGTAGCGGCCCGGCTTCGTCACTGACCGCTCCCACAAATCCTTTGGAGAACTGATGACCAACCTGTTCGATCCCCGCAGCCTGGGAGGCCAGGCGCCCGCAGGCCCCCAGTCGCGCTACATCCTGCCGTCGTTCATCGAGCACTCGAGCTACGGCGTGAAGGAGTCCAACCCGTACAACAAGCTGTTCGAGGAGCGCATCATCTTCCTCGGCGTGCAGGTGGACGACGCGTCGGCCAACGACGTGATGGCTCAGCTTCTCGTTCTCGAGTCGCTGGACCCCGATCGCGACATCACCATGTACATCAACTCGCCGGGTGGCTCGTTCACCTCGCTGATGGCGATCTACGACACCATGCAGTACGTGCGCGCCGACATCACGACGGTGTGCCTCGGCCAGGCGGCCTCGGCTGCCGCGGTGCTGCTGGCGGCCGGTAGCCCCGGCAAGCGTCTCGCCCTGCCGAACGCTCGTGTCCTCATCCACCAGCCCGCCACCGGCGGCATCCAGGGTCAGGTCTCCGACCTCGAGATCCAGGCTGCCGAGATCGAGCGGATGCGTCGCCTGATGGAGACCACCCTCGCGAAGCACACCGGCAAGGACGCCGCCGTGATCCGCAAGGACACCGATCGCGACAAGATCCTCACGGCCGCCGAGGCCAAGGAATACGGAATCATCGACGACGTGCTCGAGTACCGCAAACTCAGCGCCCAGAAGTGATTTCCTGCCGCCCCGGCTCGGGCGACACGCCGTTACGGCGGGGTTGCCGCGAGCCGGGTGCGGGATCGGCAAGCCCGGCTTTCCCGGAAGATCGGTGCGCGAATCACCGACAACCAGTCGACCTCGCTCGCGATCTGCGGGTACGGTCACATAACGGGCTTTCGTTTTCGGTCGGTGCGCGCACGGCGTGGGATCGGTTCGATGGTTGCACGTAGACGAAGGAAGTAGGGACCTGACGAGATGGCACGCATCGGTGACGGCGGGGATCTGCTCAAGTGCTCTTTCTGTGGTAAGAGCCAGAAGCAGGTCAAGAAGCTCATTGCTGGGCCTGGGGTGTACATCTGCGACGAGTGCATCGACCTGTGCAACGAGATCATCGAAGAGGAGCTGGCCGAGTCCAGCGAGGTGAAGCTCGACGAGCTGCCGAAGCCGGCCGAGATCCGGGATTTCCTCGAGAACTACGTGATCGGCCAGGATGCCGCCAAGCGGACTCTCGCCGTTGCGGTCTACAACCACTACAAGCGCATCCAGGCCGGCGACAAGGGTCGTGATGCGCGCGGCGAGACGGTCGAGCTGGCGAAGTCGAACATTCTCATGCTCGGTCCCACGGGCTGCGGCAAGACGTATCTGGCTCAGACGTTGGCGAAGATGCTCAACGTCCCCTTCGCGATCGCCGATGCGACGGCGCTCACCGAAGCCGGCTATGTGGGTGAGGATGTCGAGAACATTCTCCTCAAGCTGATCCAGGCCGCCGACTACGACGTCAAGCGCGCCGAGACCGGCATCATCTACATCGACGAGGTCGACAAGATCGCCCGCAAGAGCGAGAACCCGTCGATCACGCGGGACGTGTCCGGCGAGGGTGTGCAGCAGGCTTTGCTGAAGATCCTCGAGGGCACGCAGGCCAGCGTGCCGCCGCAGGGCGGTCGCAAGCACCCGCATCAGGAGTTCATCCAGATCGACACGACGAACGTCCTGTTCATCGTGGCGGGCGCGTTCGCCGGCCTCGAGCGGATCGTGTCCGATCGCGTCGGCAAGCGCGGCATCGGTTTCGGTGCCGAGGTGCGGTCCAAGGCGGAGATCGACACGCAGGACCACTTCGCGGAGGTCATGCCGGAAGACCTGATCAAGTTCGGGCTCATCCCCGAGTTCATCGGCCGTCTTCCCGTCGTGGCGTCGGTGACCAACCTCGACAAGGAATCGCTCGTCCAGATCCTGTCCGAGCCGAAGAACGCACTGGTCAAGCAGTACAACCGGCTGTTCGACATGGACGGCGTGGAGTTGGAGTTCACCACGGACGCACTCGAGGCAATCGCCGACCAGGCGATCCTCCGCGGCACCGGTGCTCGTGGACTGCGCGCGATCATGGAGGAAGTCCTCCTCCCGGTCATGTACGACATCCCGAGCCGTGACGACGTCGAGAAGGTCGTGGTCAGCGCCGAAACGGTCAACGACAACGTGCTTCCGACCATCGTCCCGCGCAAGCCGGAGCGGGGAGAACGCCGAGACAAGTCCGCCTAGGCGGGAGCGCGCTGTATCCTGGGTGCGAACTAACTCACTAGTTCGTACAAATGGAGGTAATGCGCGCGATGACCGCTCCCGGACCGATCTTTGTTCTCAACGGCCCCAACCTGAACCTGCTGGGGCAACGGCAGCCCGAGGTGTACGGGCGGGAGACGCTCGACGACGTCGTGGAGTTGTGCCGTACGGCTGCCGCGAAAGCCGGACGTGAGATCGTCGCGCGGCAGTCCAACCACGAGGGTCATCTGATCGACTGGGTGCACGAGGCCCGAACCACGGCGTCGGGCGTCGTGATCAACCCCGGTGGTTTCACGCACACGTCGGTGGCGTTGCGCGATGCCCTCGTGACGCTCGAGGTGCCTCTCGTCGAGGTGCACATCAGCAACGTCCACGCCCGCGAGGAATTCCGGCACCACTCGTACGTGTCCGGAGTCGCGACCGGTGTGATCGCCGGACTCGGCATCCTCGGCTATGCGCTGGCCGTCGACTTCATCTGCAACAAGGGCTGACGCCACCATGGGACAACAGGTTCGTACGAGCGTTGCCACGGTATCCCTGAGCGGATCGCTGGAGGAGAAGGTCACCGCGATCGCGGCGGCCGGGTTCGACGGATTCGAGGTGTTCGAACCCGATTTCGTGAGCTCGCCGTGGTCGCCGCGTGAGCTGGCTTCCCGTGCAGCGGATCTCGGACTCACCCTCGATCTGTATCAGCCGTTCCGCGATCTGGATTCCGTGGACGACGCGACGTTCGCGCGCAACCTGATCCGAGCCGAGCGCAAGTTCGACATCATGGAGCAGCTCGGATGCGACACCCTGCTGGTGTGCTCCTCGCCGTTGCCCGAGGCGGTGCGAGACGACGCCCGCCTTACCGGGCAACTCCACACTCTTGCCGAGCGCGCACACAGCCGGGGACTCCGCATCGCCTACGAGGCGCTGGCCTGGGGCACGCACGTCAACACGTACCGGCACGCGTGGAAGATCGTGCAGGACGCCGACCATCCTGCCCTCGGCACCTGCCTCGACAGCTTCCACATCCTCTCCCGCGGCGACGACCCGTCCGGCATCCGCGACATCCCGGGGGAGAAGATCTTCTTCCTCCAACTCGCCGACGCGCCCCGCATGTCGATGGACATCCTGCAGTGGAGCCGGCACCACCGGAACTTCCCGGGGCAGGGCAACTTCGATCTCGCGACGTTCGGCGCGCACGTCCAGGCAGCCGGATACACCGGACCGTGGTCGCTCGAGATCTTCAACGACACGTTCCGGCAGTCTTCCACGGGCCGCACGGCCGCCGACGCTCACCGCTCGCTGCTGTACCTCCAGGAGGAGGTCGCGCGAGTGCAGGCCGAGCACGGTGAGGACACCGGTCGCGGTCTTGCCCTGTTCGAGCCGCCGCCGCGCGCGCCCCTCGAAGGCATCGTGTCGCTCCGGCTCGCGGCCGGTCCCGGCAAGGATTCCGACCTTCGGCAGGCGCTGCAGCACATCGGATTCCGTCTGGTGGGCCGGCACCGCAGCCACGACCTCCAGCTGTGGCGACACGGCCGGATGACCATCGTGGTCGACGCGACCGCGGGCACCGTGTGGACCGCTCCGGGTCTGCCGGCGCACCTGCCGGTGCTCACCCAGATCGGTATCCGGTCGAGCGATCCCGACGCGTGGGGTGAGCGCGCCGCGGCGCTCGAGGTCCCGGTGCACGAGGTCCTGTTGCCCGGTGTGGACACGGCCCCCGAATCGGATGTGGTGCGTCTGAAGATCACCGATGCGACGTCGCTGGATCTGCGCGGTCCGGGCAGTGCCGCCTCGTGGCAGTCGGCGTTCGATCTGTATCCGACGGAGTCGCGCTGGCAGGACGAGGTGCCCGTGTTCACCGGGGTCGATCACGTGGCGCTCGCAGTGCCGTCCGACAACTGGGACGGCATCATGCTGCTGCTCCGTTCGGTGTTCGCGATGGCGCCGCACGAGGGCCTCGACGTCACCGACGCCGTCGGAATGATGCGCAGTCAAGCGCTGACGATGGATCAGACGGGTGCCGACGGCGTCGACCGTCCGCTGCGCATCTCCCTGAACATGGTTCCGGGTGCGGTCTCGGGCAACTCCCACATCGCCGCGGCTCGGCGCGGCGGCATCAGCCACGTCGCGTTCTCGTGCACGGACATTTTCACCGCCGCCGCGACCATGCAGTCCAACGGGTTCGAGCCGCTCGTGATCTCGCCGAACTACTACGACGACCTCGACGCCCGCTTCGGACTCTCCCGTGAACTCCTGGACCGGATGAGCGGGTCGGGCATCATGTACGACGCCGATGCCCATGGCGAGTTCTTCCACCTGTTCACCCAGACGGTGGGCGCCGACCTGTTCTTCGAGGTGGTGCAACGCGTCGGCGGTTACGAGGGATACGGGGACGCGAACTCCGCGATGCGTCTTGCTGCCCAGCTGCGGGCGGCCGGCTGAGCGGTCGACAACGAAGGTCACGGAGCCCGCGGTCACGACCGCGGGCTCCGTGACGTCCGACACTTCTGGAGCGTGACCACTGTCGTCGAAGTGTGCCCACGAGGTGCATGTGACTGATGAGGTCGAGAAATCCAACTCCGGGAGTAAAATTTCCCCAAGCGCGTCATTGCGACGCGCGGGATTCAGGCCGATCCGTACTAACCTGTGTCGAAACCGTGACCGTTTCGTTATCAATCACGAGCTCGACAGAGGAATGTGGTTTTGGCTCTACACCCGAACACCGTCCCGCAAGCCCGGCGCGCCCAGCGCCACCGTTCGACGAAGACCTCCCGCAGACGGCTGGTGGCGACCTCGCTGGCGGCCGCTGCTCTGCTCACATCCGGGGGCATCGCCTCCGCGGCCACCGGTGAGGTGGCGCAGGCGACGACCGAGACGGGCGTGTCTCTCTCGACGCCGCCCCAGTTCCTGCAGGTCACGCGCCCGGTACCCGTCGACTACGCCGAGCAACTCCAGCGCGCCGCCGAACGTGAGGTCGAGCGGCTGGCGTTCGAGAAGTCTGAGGTCGAACGGCTGGCTCGCGAGGCCGCCGAACAGGTTGCGCGCCAGGCTGCGGCCGAGGAAGCGGCACGTCGACCCGCCGTGCTGGTCCCGGCCGACGGCACCTTCACCTCGGGTTTCGGTCCGCGTTGGGGCACCAACCACAACGGCATCGACATCGCCAACTCCATCGGCACCTCGATCAAGGCTGTCACCAACGGCACCGTGATCGAGACCGGTCCGGCGTCGGGATTCGGGCTGTGGGTCCGCATCCAGCAGGACGACGGCACCACCGGCGTGTACGGCCACATCGACACCTCACTGGTGTCGGTCGGGCAGCAGGTCCGGGCCGGCGACCAGATCGCGACCATGGGCAACCGGGGACAGTCGACCGGACCGCACCTGCACTACGAGGTGTGGGCGGTCGACGGAACCAAGATGGATCCGGCGGGCTGGTTCCAATCGCGCGGCGTCCCCGTCCCCCAGGGGCAGGGCAGCTAGGCGCGGGTGAGTCGCTGATCTACGCCGTCACGGCTGGTTGTACGGGGTGACCACGCGGATGGGTGACGCGGCAGTCACGACTCCACCGAGCGCGCCCCGGGCCTGCAGCAGCATGCGGCACGCCAGGTGGGCGTCGGCCCGGAGGTCGTGGTGCAGCACGGCGGAGAGCGTGCCCGACCGCAGCAAGCGCGTGTTGTCCCCGTCGAGGTCGTGGGCGATGAACACGCGGCAGGTGCGGCCGGTGCGTTCGAATGCGCGGGCCGTGGCCACGTTGCCGCCGCCGATCGAGTAGACGGCCGCGATGTCCGGGTTCTGTCCGAGCGCCCGGAGCACGAGGCTCTCGATGGTCGCGTCGAGCCCGTCGCTCTCGGCGATGTCGATCACCGTACGGTCGGTGCCGAAACTCCGCAGTGCGGCGCGGAACCCCATCTCCCGTTCCTCCTCGCCTCGGAAGGCATTGCTGCTCAGCGTGATCAGGACGGCCGACGACATGTCGCCGAGCCACTGGTCGACGAGGTAAGCGGCGGTCGCCCCCGCGGCCCGGTTGTCGATCCCGACGTAGCCGGCCCGTGAGCTGGCCGGCACGTCGGTGGCATAGGTGACCACCGGAATCCCCGCCGCGGTGAGCCGGTCGATGGCCTCGACGACCTCGACGGAGTCGGGCGCCTTCACGATCACGCCCTGTGTGCCGCGGGCGCCGATCCGATCGAGGGTCTCGACCATCGCGGGTGTGGAGCCCGTTTCCCGGAAATGGAATCGTGAGCGCACGACGGCGGGGGCGAGAGCGGGCAGTTCCGCCTCCACGGCCGCGCGGAACGCGGTGGTGAAACGTTCAGGTGACTGCATGACGACGTCGACGAGGAACTTGCGCCCGCTCAGCTTCAACTGTGTGCGTTGTTTGTCGAGATCGTGGATCGCCTGCTGCACTTCCGCTCTCGTCGATTCCCGTACTCCGGGGCGTTCGTGGAGTACGCGGTCGACGGTTGCCTCGCTCAATCCCGACTGCTGGGCGATCTCACGGACCCTGTAGCGGTGCTTCACCGCCGCCTCCTGAGGTGAAAATGATGGACTTCTGCTGTTGTTTGCCGCTCACATAACAGCAAGACTATCCCCATGACCATCACGACTCCTTCGCCGACCGGCCGGCGTGAGTGGATCCGCGACTCCGACTGCGACCTCGACGCGTTTCGCGCCTCGGTGGACCGCTCGACGAACCTCGCCGACTACCCGTTCGCTCACTCCGTGGAACAGAACGTCCTGCGGTACCGCAGTGACTCGCTGATTCCCCACCTCGATGACGCGCAGTCCCGCCGCGCCGTGCAGACCGAACTCGTGCGTGCGCTCACCGACGGCCCCGGAATCGTGGTGTTCCAGAACGCCTTCAGCGATCTCGCCGTGGTGGATCGCGCCACGGAACAATTCGACCTCCTCATCGCGCAGCAGCGCGCGTCGGGTGGTGTGGTGGGTGATCATTTCGGCAAGGCGGGCGCCAACGACCGCATCTGGAACGCCGCGCAGAAGCTGGCGCTCGGCGCCCCGGACGTCTTCGCCGAGTACTACGCCAACGACATTCTCGCGCTGATCTGCCAGAGCTGGCTGGGGCCGCTGTATCAGGTGACGTCGCAGGTCAACGTGGTCAACCCCGGTGGGGCCGCGCAGGTGCCGCATCGGGACTACCACCTCGGCATCGTCCCCCGGCACGAGCTGACCGAATACCCCGCGCACCTGCACCGGATGTCGGCCGCCTTGACGCTGCAGGGGGCGGTGGCGCACTGCGACATGCCCGTCGAGAGCGGACCCACCCTGTATCTGCCGTACTCGCATCTGTTCGAGGCGGGCTACCTGGCGTTTTCCCGGCCTGAGTTCGTCGAGTTCTTCCGCGACAGCCATGTTCAGCTGCCGCTGCGGAAGGGCGACGCGGTGTTCTTCAATCCGGCGCTCTACCACGGCGCAGGTCACAACCGTTCGGACTCAATCCGGCGGACGGCCAATCTGCTGCAGATCTCGTCGCCGTTCGGCCGGGCGATGGAGGTGCTGGACCGGGAAGCCATGGCGAACGCCGTGTATCCGGCGCTGCTGGCACGGCAGAGTGCCGGGGCGGGCGAGCGCTCCCTCCGCAATGCCGTCGTCGCGACGGCCGAGTGCTACCCGTTCCCCACCAACCTCGATCACGATCAGCCGGTGCACAGTCTCGCGCCGGCCACGCAGGTGGACACGGTGTGGGACGCATTGCGGGAAAACGCCGATCCGGCCGTGCTCTCGGAGCGTCTGGCCGCGCAGACCACCCGGCGGCAGCCGTGAGCGGGATTGCCGAGACGGCCACACTGCCACTACAACAGCACCGACCGGTGCGATTGGATGAAACACGACGATGACGATTCGACTTGCAGGTGCGCCCATTTCGTGGGGAGTGTGTGAGGTGGAGGGCTGGGGTCACCAGCTCGACCCCGACCGGGTGCTCACCGAGATGCGTGACGCCGGCCTCGCCGCCACGGAACTCGGACCGGACGGATTCCTCCCCTCGGATCCGCACGAGCTGACGGACACCCTCGCCCGGTACGACCTGACGGCGGTCGGGGGATTCGTCCCGGTGCTGCTCCACGATCCGGATCACGACGCGGTCGCTGCCGTCGGCGGGGCGATCGACTCGCTCGTCGCGTCGGGGTCGGAGGTGATGGTCCTGGCGGCGGTGACGGGAGCCGTCGGTTACGATTCGCGACCGGAACTCGACGACTCGGGATGGAAGACGTTGTTGCGCAACCTCGACCGCCTGTCGTCGGCCGCTGCCGACCGGGGACTCCGGGCGGTGATCCACCCCCACGTGGGGACGATGATCGAGAACCATGCCGAGGTGGACCGCATCCTGGACGGCTCGTCGATCCCATTGTGCCTGGATACCGGACACCTGCTGATCGGCGGCACCGACCCCCTCGACCTCGTCACCACGGCCCCCGAGCGGATCGCCCACGCGCACCTGAAGGACGTCGATGCGGCGCTTCTCGGGCGGGTCCGGGCGGGCGAGCTCACCTACACCGAGGCCGTCGCGCAGGGGATGTACACGCCATTGGGCACCGGAGACGTGGATATCGCCGGGGTGGTCGAGCGGCTGCAGAATCAGGGTTACGACGGCTGGTACGTCCTCGAACAGGACACCATCCTCGCGTCGGAACCGGAGGGCGAAGGCCCCGTGCGCGACGTCGTCCGCAGCGTCGACTACCTCAGGAGCATCACGAAGTGAGGACGTTACCTCTGCGCTGAATCGGGGCGGGCCGTGGACGCGGCTACGACCGGGCCGGCCCGGTCGTGCCGCGCACCACCAGGTGGGGGTCGATCACGAAATCCTGTGGGTCGAGGTCGTCGTCCTCGAGCCGGCCGATGGCGAACTGCACGGCGTGCCGCGCCAGACCCTCCGTGTCCTGCCGCACGGTGGTGAGGTCGATCCGCGACAGCTGAGCCAGGTGGCTGTCGTCGTACCCGACGATCGAGATGTCGCCCGGCACGTCGACGTGGGCGCGGGTGAACACGTCAAGGAGACCGAGGGCGCAGCGATCGTTGCCGGCGAGCACGGCGGTCGGCAGGCCGTCCTCGGCCAGCAGGGTTTTCGCGGCGGCGACACCTGCCTCTTCGCTGTGCTGACCGGGAATGACGCGAACGTGGTCGGAGAGGTCGTGCTTGCGCATCGCCGCGAGGTACGCGCGACGCCGCTCGGGTGACCCCGGGTCCGCGCCGCCGTCGACGTGCACGATCTCGCGATGTCCCAGTTCGACCAGATGGTCGACGGACTGCCGGATGCCCTTGGCGTCCGCCGTCCGCACGGTGTCGACGGCGGTGTGGGGGAGTGCGCGGCCGACGACGGTGACGACGGCACGGTCTGCGAGCGTGCGCAGATAGTCCACCTCGGAGAGCGGGCCGAGCAGGATCAGCCCCTCGCACCGGTGGCTGAGGAGGGCTTCGATCGCCTTGTGTTCGTCCCGGGTGGGTGCGCTCGCGGAGAGCAGGACTTCGTATCCGGCGGCCTCGGCCTCTGCGTAGATGGTTCCGATCAGGTCGGCCTGGAAGGTCTGGTGGACGTCGATGAGCACACCGAGGGTGCGGCTGCGCCCACGCGCGAGCATGCGGGCGGCCCGATCGAGTCGGTAGCCGAGGTCGTCTGCAGCCTGGAGGACGCGGTCCCGGGTTTCGTCGGACGCTCCGGGTTTGTTGCTGAAGATCAGTGACACCAGGGTGCGCGACACCCCGGCCCGCGTCGCGACATCGGCCATCGTGGGGCGTCGGTGCAGGCCGGCCGGTAGCCGCTCCGCACCTTTGTGCGCGGTGGCTCGATCGTCGAGCATCTCGATCTCCCTCGGTTGCGTCGTCAGGGACATTCTCATGCAGCGCGATCTCTGCCCTTGACACCCTCTGTGATTCACATCATAGTAGGTAACTGAAGCGCGTTAGTTAAGCGCTTCAGTCCAGGAGAGAACGCCCTTTCGGCTGCATCGAGCCGAGCGCACTCGGGCGGTATCGACACGTGAACCGATCTTCCGTGTCGCGATGCGTGAGCATTCCCCAGAAAGGCCAACACCTGATGTCGACAACCCACTCGGCTGCCAGTGCCCGCGGAAGCGGCGGCGCTGCGCGCAACGAGCGCAGTCACAAACGCTTCCTGACCAAGCTCACCGTCATCTCCACGCTAGGGGGCCTGCTGTTCGGCTACGACACCGGTGTGATCTCCGGTGCGCTGCTCTACATGAAGGACGAGCTGAACCTCAGCGCCGTCGGCGAAGCAACCGTCGTGAGCTCGCTGCTCTTCCCGGGTGCCGCCGTCGGTGCGCTGCTGGGAGGCCGGTTGTCCGACGCTCTCGGCCGCAAGCGCACACTGCTCGTCTGCGCGGGTCTGTTCCTCGTCGGCGCCCTCGGGTGTGCGATGGCCCCCAACGTGGAGGTCATGGTGCTGGCGCGGATCGTCCTCGGTCTCGGTGTGGGCGCCGCCGCCGTCACCTGCCCGCTCTACCTGGCCGAGATGGCGCCGGTCGAGCGTCGCGGCCGGATGGTGACCATCAACGAACTGATGATCGTCACCGGTCAGATGCTCGCCTTCTCGATCAACGCGCTGCTCGATCACCTCATCGAGGATCCGACGGTGTGGCGGTACATGCTGGCCATCGCCTCGGTGCCCGCGGTTCTCCTGCTGCTCGGCATGCTCGCGCTCCCAGATTCACCGCGGTGGTACGCGTCGAAGGGCCGGCTCGCCGAGACCCGCAGCACCCTCGAATTGAGCCGCAGCGAGTCGGAGGCTGCAGTCGAGTACGCCAGCATCAGCCTCCACGCCGCCCGCGACCGGAACTCGAAGGTCAGTGGCGCCGTCCACTATCTGCGCGACTACCCCTGGATGCGCCGGATCCTCTGGATCGGCTGCGGTCTGGCCATCGTGCAGCAGGCGACGGGCATCAACACGGTCAACTACTACGCCCCCACGATCCTGGAACAGAGCGGGTTGGGTGTCAGCGCGTCCCTGGTGGCCACCATCGCGGTCGGTGTCACCTCGGTGGTCATGACAATTCTCGGAATCATCCTGCTGGGCTTCGTGAATCGTCGCAAGATGCTGCTGACCGGCTTCGTCGGTGTGGCATCCTCGCAGGCCGCGTTGTCCCTGGTGTTCCTGCTGCCCTCGTCCACGGGCCGCAGCTACATCATCCTCGCCGCGATGATGGTGTTCGTCGCCTTCGTGCAGTGCTTCATCGGAACCTGCGTGTGGTTGCTGCTCTCGGAGATCTTCCCGATGGCCATCCGCGGGTTCGCCATGGGCATAGCGGTCTTCGTGCTCTGGACGACGAACGCCTTGATCTCATTCGTCTTCCCGATCCTGAACTCCGTCCTCGGATCCACCGGAACGTTCGGCCTGTTCGTCCTCGTCAACCTGGTATCGGTGTACTTCGTGTACCGCTTCGTCCCGGAGACCAAGGGGCGCAGCCTCGAAGAGTTGGAGGACCGCCTCGGCGCAGACAGGCCCGACGCGTCCGCTGCGGGCAGCACCGCCGCCGTCGCCGCCCACTGATCGCACGCTCTCACGCACCGGTGCCGCCGCCTTCGGGTGGTGGTGCCGGTGCGTGGTGGTGTGTGGCCAGCCTCCCGTGCAGTTCGTTCAGATACACCTCGTCCTGCTGGTCGTGGGAGCGCTCGGTGAGCAGTCGGAGGGCACGGGGGCGCTGCACCCCGCGGATGTGGTTGTGGGTGAGTTCGATTGCTGCCCCTTCGGGTTCGGTTCGGATGGTGTCACCGCGCGGCGTGGTCCATTCGAGGTTCCCTCCGCCGGTCTGGCGGACGGTCCAGGAGCCGTCGGTTTTCAGCCGGTGGTGACGTCGGCACAGGCACGCGAGATTCGACTCGACGGTGAGACCACCGTTCTCGGGGTGGTCGTGGTCGAACGGCGTCGTGACGGGCGATGAGCCGACGAGCGCGGGCTCGCAGTTTGGACGGTGGCAGGGAGCGACCGTCGAGGATCGCGGTTTCGAGTTGCTCCAACTTCGAGTCGCTGACGCCGGCGAGCACGGCGGCGATGACCCGCGCCTGATCCAGGTCGATCCGCCCGGCCGCGAATGCGACTCGGGTGCCGTGCAATCGGTGGCGCAGGTCGAGTCCGAGGTCGATCCAGGCGGTCACCACCGGTTCGTTCATTCCCAGTGCGACCGACACCTCCACCGACGTATGGGAACCGGAGTGGGCCGGGTTGATGCCGCGGCGCTCGTCCTCGTCGCAGCAGAGGTCGTAGAACTCGGTAACCGCCACAACTTGGCGGTACTGAGCCTGCGCCAGCACCGATTTGCCGACGCGCAACGCCTCGATCGCCACTATCCCAGGCGGTGCCGCGTCGAGTGCGACCTCGCTGGAACTGCTGTCCCCCATAGTCTTCAACCCCCCGGTATCGAACGTATCTTCGATCCTACCGGGGGCCGCCGACAAATATCGGAGAATCTTGCGGACGGCTCCGCCGCTCGTGAGTGCTCGACGAGTCCAGAGACTCGTCAACCACGCACGGGGAGCGGAGCTCCGTTCAGCAGCGCGTCCCTGGCCATCGTCGCGGCCCCGATCCGCTGGGCCGATTCGCCGAGTTGTGTTTCGCGGATGCGGGCGAGGGGGCGGTGCCCGGAACCGGTTGCGAGAGAGGCGTAGACGTCCCGCGCGTGGTCGAGGAACAGCGGAGCCGAACCGCTGACACCACCGGAGACGACGACGAGATCGGGGTCGTAGACGTCACCGATCATGGCGAGTCCGACGCCGAGCCACCGTGCGAACTCCTCCATGGTGCGCACGGCGAGCGGGTCGCCGTCCCGCGCGGCGCTCGCGATACGGCGGCCGGTGAGCGATCCCGGATCGCTCGCCACTTCTCGCGCGAGCACCGTCGAACTCGTCGGGTCGGCGGCGAGGAGCTCGATGGCCGTGTCCACAAGCGCGGTTCCGCTGCAATACCGTTCCCAGCACCCCCGCTTGCCGCACGCGCACGGTCGGCCGCCCGGCACCACCTGGAGGTGGCCCAGCTCGGGAGCGACGCCGAAACTGCCGCGGTAGAGCGTGCCGTCGATGAGCAGCGCCGCACCGATGCCGGTGCCGATCGCGACCATTACGACATTGCGACCACCGGCGGCGGCACCGAACCGGTGCTCCGCCCACGCCGCCGCGTTCGCGTCGTGTTCGAGGACCACCGGGAGTCCGAGCCGGTCGCTCAGGTCGTTCGCCACCGGCACGTTCTTCCACGGCAGGTGCGGGGCGAAGCGCACGGTGGTGAGGTCGGAGGTGATGAATCCGGCCACGGCGAGACCGACGGCGGCGATCCGATGACGGGACGCGAGTTCGCGGACTGCACGGTCGAGCGCGTCCTCGAGGGCTTTCGCCGACTGTGGTGTGGGTGCCTGGACGGAGTCGAGTACCTCGCCGGTCTCGTCGACTACGCAGGCCCGGATACTGGTACCACCGACGTCGATGCCGACGGTGAGAGCGGAAGCAGGCACGGAGGCGACGGTACTCACCGTGCCGAGGCCGTCGCCGCCTCGGGTACCGCCCGGGAATCCTCCCAGGCATCGAGCCGGTTGATGGCCGTCCTCGCCACCACCTGTTGCTCCGTGACCGCCAGGTGTCCCCGCGTCCTGCCCAGGAACGACCATGTCCAGGACATGGCGGTCGCGAGTCGGCTCTTGAATCCGACGATGTAGACCAGGTGGATCAGGAGCCAGAGCAGCCAGGCGAGCAGCCCGGTCAGTTGGAGGCGGCCGACCTTCGCGACCGCGTGGAAGCGGGAGATCATGGCCATGCTGCCCTTGTCCGTGTATCGGAACGGGGCGCGTTCAGGCATGTCGCGACCCTTCCGGTGGGCGCGCACCTCCTCGGCGATCAGCTGCGCGGCGTAGCGGCCGCCCTGGATCGCGACCTGGGCGACGCCGGGAAGACCGTCCCGGTTCATCATGTCCCCGACGACGAAGACGTTGCTGTGGCCGGGCAGGGTGAGGTCGGGTTCGACGAGGACGCGGCCGGCGCGATCGGTGGCGGCGCCGGTCTGTTCGGCCAGTTGCCGGCCCAGCGGGCTGGCGGCGACTCCGGCGGACCAGATCTTGCACGCGGCCTCGATCCGCCGCTCGGCACCGTCCTGGTCGCGGACGGTGAGTCCGTCGTCGTCGACGTCGGTCACCATCGCGCCGAGCTGGATCTCGACTCCCAGATTCTCCAGCGTGTCGGCGGCAGCTCGGCGCAGTTTCTCGTCGAAGGGCGGGAGCACCGTGGGCGCCGCGTCGAGCAGGATGATCCGCGCGTCACGGGGATCGATGGTGCGGTAGGCGCCGGCGAGAGTGCGATGCGCGAGTTGGGCGATCTCCCCGGCCATCTCGACTCCGGTGGGTCCGGCGCCAACCACGACGAACGTCAGGAGTCGCGTCCGCTCGGCCGGATCGGTGCTGACCTCGGCGCTTTCGAAGGCGCCGAGGATGCGGCCGCGCAGTTCGAGGGCGTCGTCGATCGTCTTCATGCCGGGTGCGTGCTCGGCGAAATGGTCGTTGCCGAAATAGGATTGGCGGGCACCCGCCGAGACGACGAGGCTGTCGTATTCGGTGACGGTGGTGCGGCCGCGATGCATCGAGGTGACGGTCCGGTCGGCGACATCGATCTTCTCGACTCCGCCGATCAGGACGGACGCGTTCTGCTGGTCCTCGAGGACGAGCCGGGTCGCGGGCGCGATCTCACCCTCGGACAGGATTCCCGTCGCCACCTGATACAGCAACGGCTGGAACAGGTGGTGTGTCGTGCGATCGATCAGAGTGACATCGACGTCCGTCCGTTTCAGAGCCTTGGTGGCGAAGAGGCCGCCAAATCCCGATCCGATGACCACGACCCGATGACGGCGGGCGAGAGAGGTGTCGCTCATGAAGTTCCTTTCGATCGAACGGACTCCGCGCCGGACCGCGGACGGTCCGGCGCGGAGAACCAGTACCTATGCGTTCTGGGGGAATCCGAGGTTGATGCCGCCGTGGCTGGGGTCGAGCCAGCGGGTGGTGACGACCTTGCCGCGGGTGAAGAAGTGCACGCCTTCGGTGCCGTGCGCGTGGCTGTCGCCGAAGAGGGAGTTCTTCCAGCCACCGAAGGAGTAGTACGCCATCGGGACGGGGATGGGGACGTTGATGCCGACCATGCCGACCTCGACCTCGTTCTGGAACCGTCGGGCGGCGCCGCCGTCGTTGGTGAAGATGGCGGTGCCGTTGCCGAACTGGCTGGAGTTCACCAATTCCAGGGCCTCGTCGTAGGACTCGACGCGGATCACGGACAGGACCGGTCCGAAGATTTCGTCGGTGTAGACGGACATGTCGGTGGTGACGTGGTCGATCAGGGTCGGGCCGAGCCAGAACCCGTCGGTGCCGCCATTCGCCTGCACGGTGCGGCCGTCCACGACGATGGTCGCGCCGTCGTTCTCGCCGGCGTCGATGTAGGAGGCGACCTTGTCGCGGTGCACCTTCGTCACCAGCGGTCCCATGTCGGAGTCCTTGGTGCCGTCGCCGATCTTCAAGGTGGTGGTGCGGTCCTTGATCTTGGACACGAGTTCGTCGGCGATGTCACCGACCGCGACGAGGGCGGAGATCGCCATACAGCGTTCGCCGGCGGAGCCGAAGCCGGCGTTGACCATGGCGTCGGCGGCGAGGTCGAGGTCGGCGTCCGGGAGGACGATGGCGTGGTTCTTCGCCCCGCCGAGGGCTTGGACGCGTTTGCCGTGGGCGGTGCCGGTGGCGTAGACGTACTGGGCGATGGGGGTGGAGCCGACGAAGCTGATGGCCTTGATGGCGGGGTTGGTGAGGAGTTCGTCGACGGCGGTCTTGTCGCCCTGGAGGACGTTGAACACCCCGGCGGGCAGGCCGGCTTCGGCCCAGAGTTCGGCCATCCAGATCGCGGCGGTCGGGTCCTTCTCGCTGGGCTTGAGGACGACGGTGTTGCCGGCGGCGATGGCGATGGGGAAGAACCACATCGGGACCATGGCGGGGAAGTTGAACGGGGAGATGATCCCGACCGGGCCGACGGGCTGGCGGATGGAGGAGACGTCGACGTTGGTGGAGGCGTTCTCGGTCATGCCGCCCTTGAGCAGGTGGGGCATGCCGCAGGCGAATTCGACGACTTCCTGCCCGCGGCTCACCTCACCCAACGCGTCGGAGACGACTTTGCCGTGTTCGGAGGTGATGATCTCGGCGAGTTCGCCCTTGCGGGCGTTGAGCAGTTCCCGGAACTTGAACACGATGGAGGAACGCTTGGCGAGGGAGGTGTCGCGCCAGGCGGGGAACGCGGCGGCGGCGGCATCGATGACGGCGCGGGCGTCCTCGACGCTGGCGAGGGCGACCTGCCCGGTCACGGCACCGGTCGCCGGGTTGGTGACCGGGGCGGTGTTACCACTGGTACCGGCGAAACCCTTGCCGTCCGACCAGTGTGCGATCTCGCGAGTGATGTTGGTGCTCATGTGTTGTCCTTTCACCGCGTGCGCGCGATGTAATCCTTCATGGTCTTCAGTTGGTAGCGGGAGACATCGTGAGCGTTCTCGTCCTCGGCGAAGACGCTCGACACCATCACGGTGTCGGGTTTGTCGTAGAAGCCGAGTTCGGACAGCCCGCCGAAGAACTCGTCCCAGTCGAGGTCGCCGTCACCGATCTTGAGGTGCTGGTGGACACGCACCGCGTTGCCGGGCGGATTGGTGATGTACCGCAGTCCGTGGGAGCGGTGGTGATCCATCGTGTCCGCGACGTGGACGAGCCGCAGCATGTCGCCCGCCGCGCGCATGATCTCGAGCATGCCGGCGCCCATGTGATAGCTGTGGCACGCGACGTACACCAGTCCGAAGTTCTTCGAGTTGATGCCGCGGATCATCCGGATGGCGTCCAGACCGTTCTCCACGAAATCGTCGGGGTGCGGGTCGATGCGGACGTCGATGCCTTCACGCTCGATGATGGGGACGAGTTCCTCCATCGACCGGTAGAAGGCGCGCTCCGATTCCTCGGCCTTCTCCGGGCGGCCGCTGAACTCGGTGTTCATCACGTTCACACCGAGGTCGACGGTGATCTGAATGGCGCGCTTCCAGTACCGCACCGCCGCCTCGCGGGCGTCTTCGTCCGGGCCGGACCACCGCAGGACCGGCAACACGGAGGCGATTCCGACGCCGACGTCGCTGCAGGCCTTGCGGAACTGCCGGACCAACTCGTCGTCGGCCTTCGGGTGGTTGAAGAACGGGATCATGTCGCGGTGCGGGGTGAGCTGCAGGTGTTCGAAGCCGAGTTCGGCAACCACCGCCGGCAGTTCGAGAAGCGAGTAGTCGTGGTGGAAGGGGGTGGGATCGAGTGCAATCTTCATCGTGTTCAGGCCCCCGGTCCGATGGGTCGCTCCGCAGGCTCCGCTCCTGGGATGGAGGAACGGTCGACCATGTCGACGGTCACACGTTCGCCGGTCTCGAGCGACTGCACGCCGGCGGCGCACACGGCAGCGGCGGCGTAGCCGTCCCACGCACCGGGTCCGTCGATGTAGGTGCCGGTCTCCGCGCCCGTGCGGGCGGCGTTGACCCAGCGCTGGATCTCGACGTCGTACGCCTGGCCGAAGCGCTCCTTGAACGAGGGGGTGATCTCCCCGCCCGACATACCTGCGCCCGAGCGGCCGTTGCCCGCGCCGGTGCCGAACTTTCGGACGAGTCCGACATCGAGACCGATGAACGCCGAACCCTTCTCGGCGACGATCTCGGTGCGCACCTCGTACGCGACACCGGTGGTCACGAAGACCTCGACGTCGACGTGGCGACCGGACTCTGTACTGAAGAACGCGATCTGCGGGTCCTGCAGTCCCTGGGGGGCACCGGGATTCGCGGCCGGCCGGAGGATGTGGACGGAGGTGATCTCCTCGTCGAACAGGAATCGGGTGACGTCCACCTCGTGGACCAGCGAGTCCTTGACGATCATCGAGCTGTCGAAGCTCGGCGGCACGGCGGGGTTGCGGTGTACGCAGTGGGCGAGCAGCACCTGCCCGAACACGCCGTCGTCGATGAGCGTCTTCAACTGCTCGTACTCGTGGTCGAAACGTCGCATGAAGCCGACCTGGATCAGCTTCTTGCCGAGTTCGGCTTCGCGCTTGACGATCTCGAGGGACGTGGCGACGTCGGTGGTCAGCGGCTTCTCGCACATCACCGGCTTGCCGTGCTCGAGGCAGGCGAGAAGCTGCTTCTCGTGCGTCGGGCCGGGGGTGGCCAGGACGACGGCGTCGACATCGGGGTCGGCGATCGCGTCGAGGGGGTCGCCGATGACCCGGCAGCCGGGGATCCCGGCGGCGATCTGCTCGGCCTTCTCGATGAAGTAGTCGTTGACGACGGCGACGGTGGCGCCCTTGATGCGTTCGGTGATGCGTGCGACGTGGTCGGCGCCCATCATTCCGACACCCAGGACGGCGATGCGCAGGTCGTTGCTTCCGGACATAGCTGACTAGCTCCTGACGTGATCGGTTAGACGAACTTGACGGACGGGATCCCGCAGGACCCCAGGTACTTACGGGTGCGCTGGGCGATCGGCAGCGGAACGTCCACGGCGCAGGGGTAGAGATCCTGCTCGACGATCGCGAACACGTCGATGTCGAGCTTCTCGATTGCGGCGAGCAGCGGCGGCAGGTCGGGGATGCCGAGCGGCGGCTCGATCATCGCGCCGAGCTTGACGGCCTCGCCGAACGGCAGGTCCTCGGCCTCGACCTTGGCGCGGACCTCGGGATCGACCTGCTTGAGGTGCAGGTAGCCGATCCGCTCGGGAGCGCGCTCGATGATCGCGAGGTTGTCGCCGCCGCAGTAGCTGATGTGGCCGGTGTCGAGGCACAGGTTCACGTATTCGCTGTCGGTGCCGTCGAGGAAGCGGTACACGTTCTCCTCGGTGTCGACATGGCTGTCCGCGTGCGGGTGGTACTGCGCCTTCACGCCGTACTGCTCGAACATCTTCTTGCCCAGCTCGTTCATGCCGCCGGTCTTCTTCTTCCACTGCTCCGCAGTGAGATTGCGGTCCTCGAGCACCTCGCCACTGCTCGGGTCGCGCCACATCTCCGGGATCACGACCACATGTTTGCCGCCGACGGCGGCGGTCAGCTTCGCGACGTCCTCGATCTGGGTCCACACGGCATCCCAGGAGTCGTCCTGGTGCAGGTGCTCGAACACGGTGCCGGCCGACAGCTTCAGATTGTGGGCCGCGAGTTCGTCGCGGAGCTGCTGCGGGTCGGTGGGCAGGTAGCCGTACGGGCCCAGCTCGATCCACTCGTAACCGGATGCCGAGACCTCGTCGAGGAACCGTCCGTACGGGGTCTGCTGCGGGTCTTCGGGGAACCAGACGCCCCAGGAGTCGGGGGCGGATCCGACGCGAATGACGCTCATCGGGAAATCCTTTCGAGAGGTGTATGGGGAGAGTTGTCAGTTGCCGGACGGGCGCAGGAACGGACGCTGGATTTTCTTCCACTGCGCGTACGTCTCGTAGGCGGTCCGGGTGGAGTCGAGGGTGCTGGTCGAGCTGACGGGGACGTCCCACCAGGATTCGCTGTCCGGTGCGGCGATTCGCGGGTCCGTCTCGACGTGGATGACGGTGGTGTTGTCGCTCGCCTTCGCCACCTTGACGGCGTCGGCGAACTCGGCTGCCGTGTTCGCGCGGATCACATCGGCGCCGAGGCTCGCGGCGTTGGCCGCCAGATCGACGGGCAGGATGTCGCCGTCGAGCCGGCCGGAGTCGCCACGGTACCGGTAGTCGGTGCCGAACCGCTGGGATCCGAGCGACTCCGACAGCGACCCGATGGACGCGAAGCCGTGGTTCTGCACGAGCACCACGATGACCTTGACGTTCTCCTGCACGGCGGTGACGAGTTCGGTGGCCATCATCAGGTATGAGCCGTCGCCGACCATGATGAACACGTCGCGGTCGGGGCAGGCCATCTTGGCGCCGATGCCGCCGGCGATCTCGTAGCCCATGCACGAGAACCCGTATTCGACGTGGTAGCCCTTGGGGTCGCGGGTGCGCCACAGCTTGTGCAGGTCACCCGGCATGGAGCCGGCGGCGCACACGACGACGTCGCGAGGGTCGGACAGCGTGTTGGCGAGTCCGATGACCTGATTCTGGTTGAGGCCGAGCGAGTCGTCGTCGATCTTGTAGACCGAGGCGACCGTGGACTCCCAGTGTTCGGCGAGTTCGGCTGTGCGCGAGCGGTACTGATCGGGAATCTGGTAATCGCCCAGTGCCCCGGTGAGCGCCTCGAGTGCCTCGCGGGCGTCGGCGACGACGCTGACGCCGCCCTGCTTCACCGAGTCGATCGACGCGACGTTGATGTTGACGAACCGCACGTCCGGGTTGTTGAACGCGGTGCGCGACGCCGTGGTGAAGTCGCTGTAGCGGGTGCCGATGCCGATGATCACGTCGGCCTCGGTGGCGAGAGCATTGGCCGCCGTGGTGCCGGTCGAGCCGATCGCGCCGACCGACTGCGGGTGGTCGTAGGGCAGTGAGCCCTTGCCTGCCTGACTCTGACCGACCGGGATGCCGGTCGTCTCGGCGAACGAGGCCAATGTCTCGGTGGCGCCCGAGTAGATCAGGCCACCGCCCGCGACGATCAGCGGTTTCTTCGCCGACCGGATCACGTCCGCGGCCCGCGCGATCACCGACTTCTCGGGGAGTGGCCGGGCCACGTGCCACGTGCGCTCGGCGAACAGCGACTCCGGCCAGTCGAAGGCCTCCGCCTGCACGTCCTGCGGAATGGCGACGGTGGCCGCACCCGTCTCGACGGGGTCGGTCAGCACGCGCATCGCGCCGAGCAGTGCCGAAGGCAACTGCTCCGGCCGCCACACGCGGTCGAAGTAGCGCGACAGCGGTTTGAACGCGTCGTTGACTGTGACGTCACCGCTCGACGGCAGTTCGAGTTCCTGCAGCACCGGTGCGCTCGCGCGGGTGGCGAACGTGTCGGCGGGCAGGAGCAGGACGGGCAGCCGGTTGATGGTGGCGAGCGCCGCGCCGGTCAGCATATTGGTCGAGCCGGGGCCGACGCTGGCCGACACCGCCCACGTCTGCAGCCGATCCTTCTGGCGTGCGTACGCGACCGCGCTGTGCACCATCGCCTGCTCGTTACGGCCGAGGACGTACGGCAGTTCGGATTCGGTGCCGGCTTCGACGGCGTCGATCTCCGCCTGCAGCAGTGCCTGACCGAGTCCGGCGACGTTGCCGTGGCCGAAGATGCCGAAGCAGCCGGCGAAGAACTTGGTGCGTTCGCCGTCCCGCTCGACGTACTGGTTGGCGAGGAAACGGATGGTTGCCTGAGCCACCGTGAGGTGGACGGTGCCCTCGGCGTTGGGGTTCTTGCTCGCCGACATCGGCGCGGTGGACACCACGGTCATGCTCCTTCGGATGGTGCGTGGAGGGGGAGGCGGGGATCGACGGTCTGGTGTTCCCAGCTGCCGCGCAGCCAGGTGTGGGCCGGGTCGTCGCAGATGTTCCAGGCGCGGTCTTCGCCGGGCCCGGCCATGACGTTCAGGTAGTACATGTGATGTCCGGGGGAGGCGATCGACGGTCCGTGATAGCCGTGCGGCACGAGGACCACGTCGCCGGAGCGCACTTCCTCGAGCACCTCGATGGGCCGCTCGGGAGTGCCGTACACGCGATGGTAGCCGAATCCGGTTCCGCCGAAATCCACTGCGGTGGCATTGGCTTCGGCGATCTCGAAGTAGTAGATCTCCTCGAGCTGCGACTCGACGTCGCTGTTCTCGTCGTGCTTGTGGCTCGGGTACGACGACCAGTTGCCACCGGGAGTGATGACCTCGCACGCGATGATCGAATCGGCCTCGAAGCGATCGGCGGTGCCGAAGTTGTGCACCTGACGGCTGCAGTTGCCGGCGCCGCGCAGTTCGACTGAGATGTCGGCTGCCGGGACGTACCGGAACGGGAACTTCTGCCGGGCGCGGGCCCCGCACAGGGCGAATCGTCCACCGGTTGCGCTCGTGACCGTGTAAGCCGAATCGCGGCCCACGTAGGCGAAGTCGCTCGGTCCGTCGAACACGGATCGCCGTCCGGTGAGGGCGAACTCGGTGTCCTCGCTCGACACCGCCGCGGACCCGGCCAGTGGTACGACGATGATCTCGTCGTAACCCGACACGAGTTCGGCCGACCCACCGGGGGCCAGGGTGAGCACCCGAAGACTCGATTCGGTCCAGCCCGCCGATTCAGGGGTGACCTCGAGGTCGAACGGTCCGGTGGCCGCGGAACCGACCGGCACGTAGTACTTGCTGTTCATCGTGGGCCTCTCCGGCGTGCGTCAGTGAACGAGGGATACGGCGGTGTCGACCGCGGCGGCGACGTCCTCGTCCCGCGGGTACAGCAGCGTGCGTCCGACGATCAGGCCGCGGACCGACGGCAGCGCGAGGGCCTTGGCCCAGCTCGCGAACGTCTCCTCGGGTGCCGTCTGCGGATCTCCGCCGAGCAGCAGCGTCGGAAGCGTCGTCGCATCCATGACGCGTTCCATCTCGTCGACCACCGGCAGCTTCATCCAGGTGTAGGCGGACGTGGACCCCAGGCCCTGGCTGATGTGGATCGACTTGATCACGGCGTCGGCGCTGAGATCGTTCTTGACCTTGCCGTCCACCCGCCGCGACAGGAACGGTTCCACCATGGCCATCAGCCCCGCCTCGGCCAGCGAATCGACCGCCTGGGCGCACGCGGTGAGGGTGGACAGAGTGCCGGGATCGTCGAGATCGATGCGGCACAGCATTTTTCCGCCGTTCATGCCGGCCTTCGCGGTGCCGGCGGCGGTGTAGCCGGTCATCCGGTCGTCGAGTTCGAAACTGGCGCCGGCCAGCCCACCGCGGTTCATCGAGGAGATGACCACCTTGTCGTCGAGCGCGCCGAGCAGCACCAGATCGTCGAGGATGTCGGCGGTGGCGAGCACGCCGTCCACGCCGGGGTTGCGCAGGGCGGTGCGGAGGCGGTCGAGGAGGTCGGTGCGACTGTTCATCGCGGTCGGACGGTCGCCGACCGAGAGTGCACCGCGGGCGGGGTGGTCGGCGGCGACGATCATGAGCCGGCCGTTGCCGCGCACCGTGGGCCGGGCGACCCGGGTGGCCCAGGCGCGGTCGATGGCCGCCGGGTCGTTGGCGCGTACCTCGGTGACGTCGGCGTAGGACGCGCAGACTGCGCGGTGAGCGAGAGTTTCAGACATTGACAGCCTCCGAAGTGGTGGAATCGGCGAGCGCCCGGACCTCGTCGGCCGTCGGCATCGCGGTGGAGCATTCGAGGCGGGAGGCGACGATCGCCCCCGCGGCATTGGCGTAGCGCAGGATCTTCTCGAGCGGCCACCCGGCGAGCAGTCCGTGGCACAGCGTGCCGCCGAAGCTGTCGCCGGCACCGAGCCCGTTGACCACCTGGACGTCGTTCGGGGGCACCGTGATGCTCTGGGTGCGTGTCTTCCCGAGGACGCCTTTGGGGCCCTGCTTGACGATGGCCAGTTCGACGCCGAGATCGAGCAGTGCGTCCGCGGCCTTGTGCGCGTTGGTCTCACCGACCGCGATCTCGCACTCCTCGCGGTTACCGACCGCGACGGTGACGTGCTGGAGAGCGCGCTGCACCTGAGCGGTGGCCTCGGCGGGGGAGGACCAGAACATCGGGCGGTAGTCGAGATCGAGGACGGTGTGGGTGCGGCGTCCACGGGCCTCCCAGGCTGCGAAATGCGCGCTGCGGCTGGGCTCTTCGGACAGTCCGGTGACCGTCGACCAGTAGAGCTTCGCGTCGCGGACCGCGTCGAGATCGATGTCCGCCGGAGTCACCTGCAGGTCCGGGGCGACGGGCTTGCGGTAGAAGTACAGCGGAAAGTCGTCCGGCGGGAAGATCTCACAGAACGTGACGGGAGTCGGGTGCTCGGTGTCGATACCGACGTAGCGGTTGTCGACGCCGAGATCGGTGAGAGCCGTGCGGACGAAGCGACCGAACGGATCGTTTCCGACGCCCGAGATGAGAGCGCTGCTGCAGCCGAGGCGGGCGGCGGCGACGGTGACGTTGGCCGCGCTCCCGCCGAGGAACTTACCGAACGTCTCGACGTGTTCGAGTCCGACTCCGGTCTGCAATGGGTAGATGTCCACACCGCAGCGCCCGATGGCGAGGACGTCCAATCCGTTCCGGTTGGGTTGCGTCTGGATGGTGGTCAAGGCTGACTCCCGAAAGGTCGTTGTGGGTGGTCTGCGCAGGGCGCCGAGGTCTGATTGAAACTGTGCTCCACATCACCGGCTCCTGTCAAGACTTTGTCCTGACATTATTACTTGAAGTCAATCTGGTGTTAGTGTTCGCATACACTGCCGGAAAGATCGGCGACGGTGGACGTCGCCCGCGCACGAGGATCGGAGTTGTCCGTGGGTGCACCACTCGCAGTCGAGCTCGACAGATCGAGCCCGGTTCCGTTGTACTTCCAGCTTGCGCAGACGATCGAGAACGCGATCATCGGCGGGGAACTCGCCCCCGGTGACCGCTTCGAGAACGAACTGGCACTCGCCAAGCGTCTGAACCTGTCCCGTCCCACCACGCGCCGCGCCATCCAGGAGCTCGTCGACAAGGGCCTGCTCGTCCGCAAACGCGGAGTCGGAACGCAGGTGGTGCAGAGTGCCGTGCACCGGCCGGTCGAACTCACCAGCCTCTTCGACGACCTCGCGCGGGCGGGGCAGAGCCCGACCACCAAGCTCCTCGACTACCAGGTCGCCGTGCCGGCCGAAGACGTCGCCGCCGAACTCAACCTGCAGCCCGGCGCCGAGGTCGCGTCCATCCGGCGCCTCCGCAGCACCAACGGGGAACCGCTGGCGCTGATGACCAACCACATCCCGGTGGACCTCGCGCCGGACCCCGAGGAGCTGGAGGCGCACGGCCTCTACCACGCACTCCGGGCCCGCGGCGTGCACATCCGTCTTGCACGGCAACGCATCGGCGCGAAGGCGGCGAGCAAGGCGGAGGCGTCGCTCCTCGACGAGAAGACCGGGGCGCCGCTGCTGACAATGGACCGGACCGCGTTCGACGACTCGGGAAGCGCCGTCGAGTTCGGCAGCCACTGCTACCGCGCGTCGCGGTACTACTTCGACACGACCGTTGTCGATCGCTAGAACCGCGCGCGCGACGTCGTTCCCCCGTGGGATGGCCCTGCTGGTGGCAGGTGCCCTCTTCATGGAGATTCTCGACGCCACCATCATCGCGCCCGCCATCCCGCTGATCGCCGAGTCCTTCGGTGTCGACGCCGTCGACGTCAACATCGCGATCTCCGCCTACCTGGTGACGGTGGCCGTCCTCATCCCGGCGAGCGGGTGGGTGTCCGACCGGTTCGGGACCCGCCGCGTGTTCGTGGCCGCCATCGCCGTGTTCACGCTGGCGTCCATCGGGTGTGCGGCGAGTGTGTCGTTGCCGATGCTCGTCGCGATGCGGGTGCTGCAGGGAGTCGGCGGCGCCATGATGGTGCCCGTCGGGCGGCTCGCGGTGCTGCGGTCGAGCACGAAGAGCGACCTCGTCCGCGCGATAGCGCTGCTCACGTGGCCCGCGCTCGCGGCGCCGGTCATCGCGCCCCTGCTCGGCGGTGCGATCGCCACCGTCGGCTCGTGGCGATGGATCTTCGTCATCAACATTCCCATCGGCGTCCTCGGAATCCTGCTGTCGCTGAAGCTGGTTCACGGGGCGGGTTCGCGGTCGACGAGCCGGCTGGACTGGCGGGGCCTCCTCGGGGTCGGAACAGGAATCGCGGCAGCCCTGATCGCGCTGGAGAGCATCCGCGTGACGGGTACCGACTGGCGGCGGGTCGCGATCGGGGGAGTGGTCGCTGTCGTCTTGCTGGCGGCCTCGGTGCTCCATCTCGCCCGCACTCCCCATCCGCTCGTCGACTTCCGCGTGCTGCGCGTGCGGACGCTACGGACCACCGTCACCGGTGGTTCGCTCTACCGCCTGATCGTCACGGCAGTGCCGTTCCTGCTGCCGCTGCAGTTCCAACTCGGCTTCGGCTGGACTCCGTTCCTCGCGGGTCTGCTCGTCGCGGCGCTGTTCGCCGGCAACATCGCCGTCAAACCGTGTACGACGCCGCTGATGCGGCGCTTCGGGATCAGGCCGATCCTGCTGGTCAACGCCCTGCTGTCCGTCGGCTGCTTCGGGTTGCTCGCCGCCCTGAGCTCGTCGACCCCGATGCCGGTCATCGCGGGGGTCCTGTTCGTGAGCGGAGCCCTGCGCTCGGTCGGATTCACCGCGTACAACAGTCTCGCGTTCTCCGACGTCGATCGTGCCGACCTCACGCACGCGAATACGCTCAACGCCGCCGTGCAGGAGCTGGCGGCCGGTCTCGGGATCGCGGTCGCGGCGCTCGCCCTCACGGCGTTCACGCCGTTGGCGACGTCGTCCGAGCACGGGTTCGGGTCCGAATATTCCTGGACCTTCGTCCTTTTGGGCCTGCTGATGCTGTGCACGGTGGTCGACACGTTGCGTCTGCCGCGTGACGCCGGGGCAGCGGTCACGCGCTGAGCGCGCCCGCACCTGTCCACGCATCTGCTCGATTTCCGGGTCGTCTGCGGGGACACCCATGTCCGCGCATTTGATATGTGGTCCTAATGTCCAGACAAACTATTGACTTTCGGGTGTGACGCGTATTACATCTAAGGCACACGGCCAAGGCGTCACCGGGCCGTTCGTCCCCCCGAGAGGAAAAGCAGATGAACTTCCCCAACCGGCGTCGCGTGGCGGTACTGGCCTGCGCGAGTGCCCTGGTGATGAGCCTCGCGGCGTGCTCGAGCACCGGAGGCAAGCCGGACAGCAGTGGGTCCGGGATCGGCGCGGGCAGCGCCGACACCCCGCGCGTCACGATCGCGATGGTCACGCACGCGGCACCGGGCGACACGTTCTGGGACCTGATCCGCACGGGCGCGCAGGATGCCGCCGACAAGGACAACGTGGAACTGAAGTACTCCTCCGATCCGCAGGCCCCCAACCAGGCCAACCTCGTGCAGACGGCCATCGACTCCAAGGTCGACGGACTCGCGCTCACCCTCGCCACCCCCGAGGCGATGGCACCCGCGGTCAAGAGCGCGCAGGACGCAGGTATCCCGATCTCCGCATTCAACGCCGGATACGGCGCCTGGAAGGACATGGGAGTCAACCAGTACTTCGGGCAGGACGAGACCATCGCCGGCCAGGCCGCGGGGAACCGTCTGAACCAGGACGGCGCAAAGCACGTCATCTGCGTCATCCAGCAGCAGGGCCAGATTCAGCTCGAATCCCGTTGCGCCGGTGCCAAGCAGGCCTTCCGCGGCACGTTCGAGACACTCAACGTGAACGGTGAGGACATGCCGTCGGTGAACTCGACGATCGCCGCCAAGCTCCAGCAGGACCCGTCCATCGACGGTGTGCTGACGCTCGGCGCCCCGATCGCCCTCACCGCCGTGCAGTCGGTCGGCAATGCGGGCAGCCCGGCCAAGGTCTACACGTTCGACACCAACGCGGCACTCGTCGACGCCATCTCCGACGGCAGCGTGCAGTGGGCCATCGACCAGCAGCCGTACCTGCAGGGCTACCTGGCCATCGATTCGCTGTGGCTCTACCTGAACAACGGCAACGTCATCGGCGGCGGCGGGCCGACACTGACCGGGCCGTCGTTCATCGACAAGTCCAACATCGACAAGGTCGCCGAGTACGCCAAGGCCGGCACCCGCTGATCGGCGGTAAATCACATGTCAGGGCACACGATCCGGACCCCGGTGGGTCCATCTCACGCACACACCATCACCGTCACCATCGACCCGGTCGCACGACCGGCCGGCACCGCACAACGCTGAGATCCACCGGCGCGGAGAGGAAAGTCATGTCCACACAGCAAGATCTGGACCTTGCCAGTCACAAGGTCGTCCACGACGAGCGGGTGAAGGAGCAGAGACGCCTGCAGCGTCTGCTGGTCCGCCCGGAGATCGGTTCCCTGTTCGGTGCGATCGCCATCTTCGTCTTCTTCATGGTCGTCGCACCCCCGTTCCGCAGCCCCGAGGCCCTGGCCACGGTGCTCTACGCCTCCTCCACGATCGGGATCATGGCGTGTGCGGTGGCGCTGTTGATGATCGGCGGGGAATTCGACCTCTCCGCCGGTGTCGCCGTCACCACCAGCTCCCTCGCCGCGTCGATGATCGCCTACAACCTGCACCTGAACCTGTGGGCCGGCGCCGCCCTGGCACTGGTGGTGTCGCTGGCGGTCGGGTTCTTCAACGGGTACCTGGTGATGAAGACGAAGATCCCCAGCTTCCTGATCACGCTGAGCTCGTTTCTGATGCTCACCGGCATCAACCTGGCGGTCACCAAACTCGTCACCGGGCAGGTCGCCACCCCCAGCGTCTCGGACATGGCCGGTTTCGACTCGGCGAAGAAGGTGTTCGCGTCCTCGTTCGAGGTCGGTGGGGTGTCGGTGCGGATCACCGTGGTGTGGTGGTTGCTGTTCACCGCGATCGCCACCTGGGTGCTGTTCAAGACCCGGATCGGGAACTGGATCTTCGCCGTCGGCGGCAACCAGGACTCCGCCCGCGCCATCGGTGTCCCGGTCACCAAGGTCAAGATCGGGTTGTTCATGACCGTCGGGTTCGCCGCCTGGTTCGTCGGCATGCACCTGCTGTTCTCGTTCAACACCGTCCAGTCCGGGCAGGGTATCGGTAACGAGTTCCTCTACATCATCGCCGCGGTCATCGGCGGCTGCCTGCTCACCGGTGGGTACGGCACCGCGATCGGCGCCGCGATCGGCGCGTTCATCTTCGGCATGACGAACCAGGGCATCGTCTACGCCGGCTGGAACCCGGACTGGTTCAAGTTCTTCCTCGGCGCGATGCTGCTGTTCGCGGTCATCGCCAACAATGCCTTCCGCAACTACGCCGCCAAGAGGTGACCGCATGAGTACCATCGAACAGATGCCCGTCGATACCGAACCCGGTGGTGGCGACAAGATCCCGCTGATCGAGCTCAAGCACGTCGGCAAGCAGTACGGCAACATCATCGCCCTGCAGGACATCAACCTGCGGGTGCGGGCCGGGGAGGTCACCGGTGTCCTCGGCGACAACGGGGCCGGCAAATCCACCCTGATCAAGATCATCGCCGGCCTGCACCAGCAGAGTGAGGGCGAGCTGCTCGTCGACGGCGAGGCCACCACGTTCGGCTCACCGAAGGAAGCCCTGTCCAAGGGCATCGCCACCGTCTACCAGGATTTGGCGGTGGTGTCGCTGATGCCGGTGTGGCGTAACTTCTTCCTCGGCCAGGAACTGCGCAAGGGACCGTTCAAGACCCTCGACGCGAACGGTATGCGCGCCACCACGATGTCCGAGCTGTCGAAGATGGGCATCGAACTGCCCGACGTCGACGCCCCGATCGGGTCGCTGTCCGGTGGTCAGCGTCAGTGTGTGGCGATCGCCCGGGCGATCTTCTTCGGCGCCCGCGTCCTGATCCTCGACGAGCCCACCGCTGCCCTCGGGGTCAAGCAGTCCGGGATGGTGCTGCGCTACATCTCCGCCGCCAAGGAACAGGGCTTCGGGGTCGTGTTCATCACCCACAACCCGCACCACGCGTACATGGTCGGTGACCACTTCGTGCTCCTCAACCGCGGCCGCCAGAAACTGGACTGCACCTTCGACGAGATCAGCCTCGAAGAACTCACCCAGCAGATGGCCGGCGGCGACGAACTCGAAGCACTCACCCACGAACTGCGGCGTTAGGCACCGACACGACGATGCGCCCGGCACACGTGCCGGGCGCATCGTTCGTTTCCGAGTGGGTCAGACCTTCGCGTTCGCTTTCGCCTTCGTGAGCGCGACGTCCTCCTTGTCGAGGTCGAGCAACGGAGTGCGGGAATTCTCCTTGGCGGTGGAGGCAGAAGCCGCGGCGACGAGCGCGCAGACGGCGGTGAAGATCGCCACCGGCACCCAGTTCTTCGGGTCGGAACCGCGCAGGGCCTGGGCGATGGTCGGTGCGAACCCGGCGAGAGCGAAACCGAGCTGCGTGCCGATCGCCATGCCGGAGTAGCGAACCCGCGACGAGAACATCTCGGCGTAGAACGCCGGCCAGATGGCGTTGGTCCCGGCGTAGACGCCTCCCATCAGGAGGATGCCCGCGAGGAAGATCAGCGCCACGTTGCCGGTGCCGATCGCGGCGAAGTACAGGAAGATTCCGGCGGCCGAGCCGATCGCGCCGCCGATGAACACCGGCTTGCGGCCGATCCGGTCGGACAGCATGCCGAGCAGCGGCTGCGAGACCAGGGCCACCGCGTTGGCGGCGATCGCGACCCACAGCATGGTCGTGCGGCTCATCCCGATCTCCGGGGTGGTGGCGTAGGCGAGGCCGAACACGGAGAACACCGTGCTGACGACGGCGATGAAGGCGCAGAAGACCACGCGGAGAACGTCACGCCAGTGCGTGCGGAAGAGGTCGACGACGGGCAGCGGGGCGGGCGCCTCGTCCAGGGCTTCCTTGTTGGCGAGGAAGATCTCGGGCTCTTCGAGCTTGCGGCGCACGATGTAGGCGACGACGAGGACGAGGAGGCTGCACCAGAACGGGATGCGCCAGCCCCAGCTGTAGAGGCTCTCGTCGGGCAGCGCCGCGACGGGGATGAACGCGAGGCTCGCGACGATGAAGCCGGCCTGGGTGCCGGTGAGCGTCCAACTGCAGAAGAAGCCGCGACGGTGAGCGGGGGAGTGCTCGAGGGTGAGTGAGCCCGCACCCGACTGTTCGCCGGCCGCGGAGACGCCCTGGCAGATGCGCAGGAGTACCAGTAGCGCCGGGCCGACCATCCCGGCCTGCTCGGACGACGGGAGGCAGCCGATCAGGAAGGTGACGACGCCCATGAGTACCAGGCAGAACATCATCACCTTCTTGCGCCCGGCCCGGTCGCCGAAGTGTCCGACGAACACGGCACCGATCGGACGCGCGACATAGGAGATGCCGAACGTGGCCAGCGACAGCAGCAGCGGATTCTTCGATCCCTCGAAGAACACGTGCGGGAACACCAGCGCAGCAGCCGAGGCGAAGATGTAGAAGTCGTAGTACTCGAGCAGGCTGCCGAAGAAGGCGGCCTTCGCGGCCTTCTTCGCGTTGGTGGGATCAGCGTTGGGGTCGACGGAGGAGCGGCCTTTGCCGTCACCGTTTCGACCGGAGACGCCGGTGCCGTAGTCGATGGTCATCGATACTCCTGGGGAGCGAGGAATGTGAACACTGGCGGCTCGAACGAGCAGGTGTTCTAGGTCGTACAAGCAAGGTAACCCAGGTCACAGCCTCGAGTCAATAATGGTCGAAATAGTTAGTTCATACCCTCCCGGGTTGCTGCAGGTAGGCCAGGACGACGTCGCCGATCATCGCGCGCAGGTGGGGGCGGTTCTCCGCGCCGGTGAGATCCCAGTCGAACAGCGCCTTGAACGTGTACCGATTCGCCACCCGGAAGACGCAGTACGAGCTGATGAGCATGTGGATGTCGAGCGCCGTCGTGTCGGTGCGGAAGATGCCCGCCTCCTGCCCTCGCTGGAGAATCCGCTCGAGCGTGCGAATCGCAGGCGCCTGCGTCTCGGGAAGTCCCTCGGCCTGGACGAGGTTGACGCCGCGATTCGTGTTCTCGATCGCGACGAGACGGATGAAGTCCGGGTGAGCCTCGTGATGGTCGAACGTCAACTCGGCGAGCGCCCGGATCGCCTCGGTCGGCTCGAGGTGGTCGACGTCGACCTGGGACTCCTCGTAGCGGATCTCCTCGTAGGCGCGCTGCAGGACTGCCCGGTACAGGCCCTCCTTGTCGCCGAAGTAGTAGTAGAGCATCCGCTTCGTGGTGGCGGTCTTCGCCGCGATCTCGTCGATGCGGGCCCCGGCCAGACCCTTGTCGGCGAATTCCGTCATGGCCACCCGCAGGATGTTCTCCCGGGTCTTCTCGGGGTTGCGGGTCCGTTTGACCGTCTCCTTCTCGGAGGTGGCGCCCGTCGTCTTACTTCGTGTCATCCCTGAAACTCCTGCCTGTGCTGTCTTCCGCGCGGTATGGAGGTATGCTACCGTGACATAACTCACTAGATAGTTAATTAGTTGCCACCCTCTCCCGGAAGTGATCGCCATGACCTCTCGTGACCTCGATGCCCCCACCGCTCACCCGTCCTACCTGTGCGGTCTGATCGGCACCGGGATCTCGAAATCGCTGACCCCGTCCCTCCATGAAGCCGAGGGTCGCGCGCAGGGCGTCGGGTACGTCTACCGGATCTTCGACCTCGACACACTGGGCATGGGAGTCGAGGGACTGCCGCAGCTCCTCGCGGCCGCCAAGCTCCTCGGGCTCAACGGGCTCAACATCACGCACCCCTGCAAGCAGGCGATCATTCCGCTCCTCGACGACCTGTCCGACGACGCCCGTAAGCTCGGCGCGGTCAACACGGTGCACATCGACGGCGGGCGCCTGATCGGCCACAACACCGACTGGTCCGGATTCGCGCGCAACATGGACGAGGGCCTCGAAGGCGCGCCCATGAACCGCGTCGTGCAACTCGGGGCCGGCGGAGCCGGTGCGGCCGTCGCCTACGGCGCGCTCACCCGGGGTGTCGGACACTTCACGATCATCGACGCCGATGCTGCGCGCTCGAAGGATCTGCGCGACTCGCTCGCCGACCTGTTCCCGGACCGGGAAATCGCTGCCGGTGACCTTTCCGCCGTTCCTGCTGCGGTCGGTGCGGCGCAGGGCCTCATCCACGCGACGCCGATCGGCATGGCGGCCCACCCCGGCATGGCACTCGACGCCGCACTGCTGCGCCCCGACCTGTGGGTCGCGGACGTCGTCTACCGTCCCGCCGAAACCGAACTCCTCCGCCGCGCCCGCGAGATCGGTGCCCGGACCCTCAGCGGAATCGGCATGACCATCGGTCAGGCCGTCGACTCCTTCCGGATCTTCACCGGACTCGAGCCGGACGCCCAGCGGATGCGTGAGCACATGGGTCTGCTGTTGCAGGCAGAGGACGCCGCCGCCCTCGCAGGCGCGTAGGGGTCGCGCCCGCCACGTGGCGCAGACTGTCACGGTGAGGTTATTGCTGCTGGCCGACACCCACGTCCCGAAGCGGGCGCGCGACCTGCCCGCCCGGGTGTGGGACGAGGTCGACCGCGCCGACGTGGTGATCCACGCCGGCGACTGGGTCGATCTCCCCACGTTCGAAGCGTTGCGGGCGCGATCGGCGCGGCTCGTGGCGTGCTGGGGCAACAACGACGGCGACGACCTGCGCGCCCTGATGCCCGAGCGGGCGGATGTGACCCTCGCCGGCGTGCGCATCACCGTCGTGCACGAGACCGGAGCCTCCGCTGGCAGGGAGAAACGCATGTCCGCCGCCTACCCGGACACCGACGTCCTGATCTTCGGGCACAGCCACATCCCCTGGGACACCACCACGGAAACCGGTCTGCGACTGCTGAACCCGGGATCGCCGACGGATCGACGGCGCCAGCCGCACTGCACCTACATGACCGCCACCGCCCGCGACGGGGAACTCGGCGACGTCGACTTGCACCGGTTGTGAGTTGTCCGGACGACCTTCAGTACGCAGCCAACGTGATCACGCCAGTGGTACGGCCGAGGGGGTCGAGTACGTGCCCGCCCCTCTTGTACATGTGCAGGGTGATGAACCTGTCGGTGATCACGAGTGACGGGAGTTCGCGTGTCACGGCGGCCTCGAACGGCGCGATCTCGGCTGCCGCCCGAAACCACATGGTGGCGACGATCGTCGACGTCCCTGTGACAGCCTCGACCACACGGCATCTGGGCATGCGGCCCAACAGGTTTCCCGCTGTGTTCAGCTCACCCGGCGGAACGGTCATCATGAAGGTCGTCGGCACGACGGGCCCCAGAAGTTCGGGAGCTCCCTCGCATCGCAGAGCGACACGGCCCGAGTCCGTCATCCTCTCGACTCGGCGGCGCGCGGTCGGCCCGGTCGTCCCGCACCGAGCGGCGAGATCGGTCCAGGATTGCCGGCCGTCCGTCGCCAGGACCTGAAGCAGTGCCCGGTCGAGGTCGTCGAGTGAGGGAAGCGGTGTCCTACGGGTGGAGGGGGTCGGCCGCACCAGGCGAGTGGACTGTTCCAGGTCCAGCGCCTGTACCCGCCACCGCGAACCCTCCCGGTAGGTGGTCAGCGCGACCATCGATGTCACCGCGGTGATTCCTTCGATTCGTTCGATCCGGTCGTCGAGAAGCCGAGCGAGATCTGCGATGCCGGGAACGAACACGTCGAGAAGGAAGTCCGCAGCGCCGGTCGTGCTGGACAGGGTCGCCACAGCCGATTCGGCGACCAGTGCCCGGGCTACGTCGCGCTTCGCCTGAGGTCTGCAGTGGACGGCCAGGAATGTGGCACATCCCTGGCGAACGAATGCCGGGCCGGGTACCACCGCAACCCACGCGGAACCGCGTTCGGTCAGCAGCTTCCACCTTCTCGCGAGTGTCTTCGGTGTATGCCCGAGGGTCTGAGCCAGCTCTGCCCAGTCGACTCGCGGGTTCAGCTGGAGGGCATCGGTGATGGCGAGATCGAGCTCGGTTGCGATCGCTGACGTTACATCCGGCATTTTTCTGGTCCTCTTCTGTGAGAAACCGGTCATCTTTCCAGATTAGTGAGGTGGGCCACCGAGAGTTGTCGCAGCGCGGGTGCGCAACCTGGAACAACCAGGCACAGCGAAGTCGAGGTCGATGATGCGGACAATATCGGTTGTGGGTGAGGACCTGAGGGGAAGGCGGCTCCCGGTCGGGGCACTACTGGGCTCGATGGCCACCGTCGAGTTGCTCAGCGGCGTCACGCAGGGCTATCTCACACCACTGCTGCCGTCGCTCGGCGACAGCCTCCAGATCACGGCATCCGGACAGACCAGGATCTATCTGCTGTCCCAGTTGGCGTTCGCGATCTGGACACCACTACTCGCCAAACTGGGCGATTCGTTCGGGTACCGCCGCTTCCTGCGCCTCTCCATTGCCCTCGTCGCTGCCGGGTCACTGATCATGGCGATGTGGCCGAGCGTGCTGACGATCTCGGTCGGTGTCGTACTCCAGGGTGCGGTCGTGGGCTTCATGCCGCTCCTGATCGGGATCCTGCGACATCAGGCGCCGGCGAGTCGCCGTACCGGAGTCGGCCTACTGGTCGGCGTCCTCACCGCGGCGGTCGGCATCGGCGGTGTCATCGCGGGCTCCCTCAGCGAGCGGTCGGCGACACTCGGGCTGTGGGTCGCGGTACCGGTCGCGGTCCTGGCGGTGATCGCCGGCTTCCTCATCCCCGATGGTGCTCCACGGTCGGGCGGCCGTATTCCGCTCGTGTCCTTCGCTCTGCTGTCGCTCGGTCTGGCCGGTGTGGTGGCCGCCCTGTCGCTCGGTGCAGACTGGGGATGGACGTCGGGCGAAACGATCGGATCGATGTCTGTTGGCGTCATCGGTCTCGCTGCGTGGATCCGCGTCGACTCGAGCTCGAAGTTCCCGATGGTGGATCTCCGCATGCTCGTCCACCCGCCCGTGGCCGTCGTCTCCGGGGTCACCTTCTGTCTGGCCTTCTCGACGATCGGTTTCTTCGGTGCGAATGCAGTCTTTCTCGGGTCCTCGCCCGACGACAGCGGATTCGGCCTCTCCTACGGGCCTCGCGCGATTGCGCTCGTCGCACTGGCTCTCAACGTGTTCGCGCTCGCGAGTTCACTCTCCACAGCGACGATGCTGCGCAAGCTGGGCGAACGGCAGACACTAGCCCTGTCGGGCGCCCTGATCGCAACCTCTTTCGGCAGTGTGCTCCTCTGGCATTCGTCGGCGCTCCAGTATCTCGCCGCTATCGCTCTGCTCGGCATCGGTTTCGGGGGCTACCAGGCCTCGACGCGCGCCCTGTGCGTCGAATCGGTACCCGACCGCGAGACCGCGATGGCGGCGGGGATCAACGAACTCGCGCTCTCGATGGGTGCGGCGATCGGAGCGGCCACTGTCGGCGCAATCCTCTCCGCGACCAGCACTTCCGCGGGGGTGACAATGCAGTCCTACGTGTGGCTGTGGTGCGTGTGTGCAGCGGTCGCCCTCGTGGGGGCCGGCCTCGGACTGTGCTACCGC
This sequence comes from Rhodococcus sp. NPDC127593, assembly GCF_042671975.1. Classification (NCBI taxonomy): domain Bacteria; kingdom Bacillati; phylum Actinomycetota; class Actinomycetes; order Mycobacteriales; family Nocardiaceae; genus Rhodococcus; species Rhodococcus sp. NPDC127593. The sequence goes on from NZ_JBHXWI010000010.1 coordinate 159,401, forward strand.
AAGGGAGCGAACCTCTCATGACGGACCGAAGGGCGCTCGTCCCAGCCGATGTTGCGGCGAAGATCGAGTCCTCGGTGAAGAACTGGTCCGGCGCACTGATCACCCTGAGTCACAGCCTCCATCACGAGCCGGAACTGGCATTCGAGGAACATCGATCGGTATCCAAGATCATCGACCTCGCGGAAGGTGCCGGGTTCGAGACGGCGACAGGCGTCGGGGGCCTGGCGACGGCCTTCGTCGCGACCAGGGGTACCGGCGCCCTCACCATCGGCTTCTGCGCCGAATACGACGCGCTTCCCGAGATCGGCCATGCGTGTGGGCACAACGTCAACGGCGCCGCCGCGGTGGGTGCGGCGATCGCGTTGGCGGAGGTGGCGGACTCCCTGGATGTCCGGATCAAGCTCGTGGGAACCCCTGCCGAGGAAGCGGGCGGCGGGAAGGCCATCCTCCTGAGAGCCGGTGTATTCGACGATGTCGCCGCCGCCATGATGGTGCACGCGGGCGGGCGGGACGAGGTGGGCGGATCCTCCCTGGCGATGAGCCAGTGGACGGCCGAGTACATGGGCCGGTCCTCGCACGCCGCGACCGCTCCGTGGCTGGGCGCCAACGCGCTCGACGCGGTAGCGGTCGCGTACAACGCCGTCGGACTCCTGCGTCAGCAACTCGAGCGCGGCCTCGTCGTATCGATCATCGTCACCGACGGCGGGCAGGCCTGCAACGTGATTCCGTCGAATGCTCGAGTGGCAGTGGAGATTCGAGCGCCATCGACGACCAAGCTCCGGCAGGTGCAGGCGAGAGTGCGGGCATGTCTCGAAGCCGGTGCACTCGCAACGGGCACGGACGTGACCATCACACCCTGTGGCGAGGACTTCGCGGAATTGCGACAGGACGATTTCATGACCCGCGCATACTCCCGGGCGATCGGCGCCCGCGGCCGGACCGCCCTGTCTCGGGCGGGCGACCACATCGCGTCGACGGATATGGGAAACGTCTCCCACGTCCTACCCGCCATCCACCCGACCATCGGGTACGACGTCGGTGATGCCGCACATCACACGGCCGAGTTCGCACTGCACGGCACCTCCCCGTCCGCCGACGAAGCGGTACTGGACGGGGCAATCGCGATGGCGGTGGTCGGGGCGGAACTCGCCCTCGATCGAGATCAGCGCACACGACTGCTCGACCGCGTCCAGAATTCACACCTCCGAAGGGAAGAAAAAGTATGAGCGTCGATACCGCTGCGCGTCACGGAGACGACTGCGCAAGCACCGAGGAGATCGTCGTAGTCGGCGTCGGAGCGGTCACACCGGAGCAGGTGCTGAGTGTCGCTCGCCGAGGCGCCGCCGTGACGCTGTCCGAAGATGCGCTCCTTGCGATGAGCGAGTCACGGCGGCGCATCAAGGATCTCGCCGAGGATCCGAAGCCCGTCTACGGAGTGTCCACCGGTTTCGGGGCCCTCGCCACCCGGCACATTCCGCTTCGATTGCGCGCCCGATTGCAGCGCAGCCTGATCCGCTCCCACGCGGCGGGGTCGGGTCCCGAGGTCGAGCGAGAAGTGGTGCGGGCGTTCATGTTGTTGCGGTTGTCGACCCTGGCCACCGGGCGCACGGGGGTGCGCCCAGAGGTTGCGCGTGTCTATGCGTCGCTCCTGTCGGCCGGCATCACACCCGTGGTCCACGAGTACGGCAGCCTCGGATGCTCGGGTGATCTGGCGCCGCTGGCCCATGTCGCGCTCGCGGTGATCGGTGAGGGCACGGTGCGAGATGCGGACGACGAACTCCAGCCCGCCGCGGAGGCGATGTCCGCTGCCGGTATCGAACCCGTCGTGCTCGAGGAGAAGGAGGGGCTCGCCCTCATCAACGGCACCGACGGCATGCTCGGCATGCTGGTGCTGGCGTGTCACGATCTGCGTGGGCTGCTGTCGCTTGCGGACGTGACGGCGGCGATGAGCGTGGAGGGGCTGCTCGGCACCGACCGGGTGTTCGCCGCGGACCTGCAGGCGCTCCGGCCGCATCCCGGACAGGCGGCTGCTGCGGAAAACATGACGCGGTTGCTCGCGGGTTCAGGCATCGTCGCCAGCCATGCGGGCCCGGATTGCACCGTGGTGCAGGACGCCTACTCGTTGCGGTGCGCCCCGCAGGTGGCCGGGGCCGCGCGGGACACGCTCGCGCACGCCGAGCGGGTGGCGTCGTGGGAACTGGCCAGTGCCGTCGACAATCCGGTGGTCACCGTGGACGGTCGGGTGGAGTCGAACGGTAATTTCCACGGGGCGCCGGTCGGGTACGTGCTGGACTTCCTGGCGATCGTCGTCGCGGACGTGGCGAGCATGAGCGAGCGCCGCACCGACCGCTTCCTCGATGTGGCCCGCAATCACGGGCTGCCGCCGTTTCTGGCCGACGATCCGGGGGTGGACAGCGGTCACATGATCGCGCAGTACACCCAGGCGGCGATCGTCTCGGAGCTGAAGCGGCTGGCGGCGCCGGCGAGTGTGGACTCGATTCCGTCGTCGGCGATGCAGGAGGACCACGTGTCGATGGGGTGGTCGGCGGCGCGGAAGCTGCGCCGGGCGGTCGACGGACTGACCCGGGTGCTCGCGATCGAGGCGTTGACGGCCGCTCGTGCGCTCGATCTGCGTGCCCCGCTGGCGCCGTCGCCGGCGACGGGTGCGGTGCGGGACACGATCCGTGAGCAGGTCGCCGGACCGGGGACCGACCGTCACCTCGCGCCGGAGATCGAGGCCGCGGTCACCCTCGCGGCCTCGGGCAGGTTGCTCGGGACCGCCGAGGGTGTCGTGGGTGCGCTGGCCTGACGACAGACCCGCGTTTCTGCGTCAGACCCGCTCGAACACCGCGGCCAGTCCCTGGCCGCCGCCGATGCACATCGTCTCGAGCCCGTACCGGGATTCGCGACGGTCCATCTCCCGCAGGAGGGTGGCGAGAATGCGGCCGCCGGTGGCACCGACGGGGTGTCCGAGGGAGATACCGGATCCGTTGGGGTTGAGACGTTCGTCGGTGGGGTCGAGATCCCAGCTCCGGAGGACGGCGAGGGTCTGCGCGGCGAAGGCCTCGTTCAGTTCGATGACACCGATGTCGGACAGTGACAGTCCGAGCTGACCGAGAGCCTTCTCCGTGGCGGGCACCGGGCCGATGCCCATCGTGCGCGGGGGGACGCCGGCCACGGCCCAGGACGCCATGCGGGCGAGGGGCTTCAGCCCGAGTTCCTTCGCCTTCTCGGCGGTCGTCACGATGCACACGGCGGCGCCGTCGTTCTGCCCGCTGGCGTTGCCTGCGGTGACGGTGGAGGCGGAGTCGATCTTGGAGCGGATGGCGCGGAGCTTGGACAGCGACTCCACCGTGGTGTCGGCGCGCGGGTGCTCGTCCTTGTCGACGACGAGCGGGTCCGACTTGCGTTGCGGCACCGTCACTCCGACGATTTCCTCGGCGAAGCGGCCGGATTCCTGCGCGGCGACGGCACGCTGGTGCGACTGCACGGCGAGCGCGTCCTGGTCCTCACGGCTGATGTCGAATTCGGCGCGGAGGTTCTCGGCGGTCTCGATCATGCCGCCGGGCACGGGGAAGTTCGCGCCGCCGGCGGTGACGCGGGCGCGGGCGAGCCGGTCTGCGAGTTGCACCCCTTCGCCCTTGACTCCCCAGCGGATGTTCGGGTTGGTGTAGAACTCGGCCTGGCTCATGGATTCGGCGCCACCGGCGAGGACGAGGTCGTTGCCGCCGGACGCCACCTGCAGCACGGCGGTGATGACCGCTTGCAGACCGGATCCGCAGCGACGATCCACCTGCATGCCCGGGACGTCGATGCCGAGTCCGGCGTCGAGGGCCGCGATCCGGCCGATGGCCGGGGCCTCCCCGCCCGGGGACGCCTGGCCCAGGATGACGTCGTCGATCTGGCTGCCCTCGATGCCGGTGCGTTCGACGAGCGCCGTGATGACGGTGGCCGCGAGACTCTGAGGGGTGATGTCCTTGAACACTCCGCCGAAGCGCCCGACCGGCGTTCGCAGGGGCTCGCAGATGACGACGTCACGCATGGGATGACCTTTCATGAAGATTCCTCGGGCACTGCGTCAGCGATTGACGGTGGCGAGGTCCTGTTCGATGTCGGTTGCGGTGACCCGCAGCGACGGGATGAGAGCGGAATGCAGATCCTCGAGGCTGTATCGCGCGGCCGGAGTGGAGATGTTCACCGCGGCGACGGTCAGCCCGGAGGCATTGCGGATCGGGGCGGCCATCGACCGCAGGCCTGCCTCGAGTTCCTGGTCGAGTACGCAGATACCGTCCGCGCGGACCGCGAGAATCGCAGCTTTCAGCTCGTCGCGGGCCGTGATCGTGCGTTCGGTGAGCCGCTGGATGTCGAGCTTTTCGAGGTACGCGTCGAGTTCGTCGTCGGGCAGTCCCGCCAGCAGGACCCGGCCCATCGAGGTGGCGTACGCGGGGAGCCGGGTGCCGATGGTGATGCCCACCGTCATGATCCGGCTGACGGGCACACGGGCGACGTAGACGATGTCGGCACCGTCGAGGATCGACACCGACGACGACTCGTGGACCTTGTGGCTCAGCCTCTCGAGGTGTGGCTGCGCGACCTCCGGCAGCGACAGACTCGACAGGTAGCTGTATCCGAGTTCGAGAACCCGCGGGGTGAGCCAGAACGCGGAACCGTCCGTGGCCACGTAGCCGAGCTCGACGAGGGTGAGCAGAAATCGGCGTGCGGTGGCGCGGGTCAGGTCGGTGGCGCGGGCGACGTCACTGAGCGTGCGCCGCTGATTCCGGTCGTCGAAGCAGCGGATCACGGCGAGGCCCCGGGCCAGGGACTGCACGTAGTCGGGGGACGGGAGGATCTTCTCCGTCGGTTCGGTAGCGGTCATGTCTGCGAATTCTCCTCCGTGGCCCCGGTGTCGGTGGAGGACAGGTCGGCGAGGGCCTGTTTGCCGAGTGCGAACCCGAGATTGCTGTTGGGCACTCCGGCGTAGACGGAGGTGTGGAGGAGCACCTCGCCGATCTTGTCGGCGTCGACACCCGCGCGGAGCGCGGCCCGGATGTGCATGTCGAGTTCGTGGTCGTTACCGACCGCGGTGAGGACGGCGATCGTGAGCAGCCGCCGCATCTCGTGGTCCAGCCCGGGGCGCGACCAGATGTCGCCCCACGCGGTGCGGGTGATGAAGTCCTGGAACGGTGCCGTGAAGTCGGTGGTTCCCGCCACGGAGCGGTCCACGTGCGCGTCGCCGAGTATCGAGCGGCGCACCGTCATTCCCTGTGCGTGCGCGGCGCGTCGTCCGCGCGCGTATCCGCCGCCGGCGATGTGTTCGCGCAGCAGCGCCGTGACGGCGCCTGCCTGCTCCAGGTTCGCGACGTGGGCGGCGGGGGAGAGCACCTCGAACCGGGCACCGGTGATGCCGTCCGCGAGGATCTGCATGACCGACGGCGGGGTGGACGGATCCTCCTCGCCCGCGATCACCAGTGTCGGTGCGCTGATGCGGGACAGATCGGCGGTGAAATCCCAGTCGGCGAGGGCGTCGCAGCATGCGGCGTATCCCTCGGGGGACGTCGACGCGATCATCTCGCGGTAGTGCCGGACGAATTCCGGATCACGCTTGGCGAGCCCCTCGCTGAACCAGCGTGCGACAACGGCATCCGCGAGCGACTCCGGACCGTCGGTGCGCGACGCGGCGGCCCGCTCGATCCATCCCTGCGGTTCGCCGAACTTCGCGGCGGTGCACAGCAGCGACAGCGACAGCACCCGGCGCGGAGCGTGCGCCCCGAGCCATTGGGCGATCGCCCCGCCCATGGACAGACCGACGATGTGGGCGGCGTCGACTCCGAGCGAGTCGAGCAGGGCGAGGACGTCCTCGGACAGTTCGCGGACGGAGTACGGGCCGTCCGGTGCCGGCGATTCTCCGTGGCCGCGTTGATCGACGGCGACGACCCGGCATTCGTCGGACAGCGCCGCGATCTGCGGGTCCCACATGGACCGGTTGGAACCGAGCGATCCGAGCAGGACGACGACGGGGGCGTCCGCCGCGCCGCTGCGGGGTCCGGAGATTTCGTGTGCGAGTGCGACTGTCATCGCGTTCCTTCCCGGCCGCGGGCCACTGTTTCCAGTGCGCGGTCGACGATGTCGTGGGCGTGGCCGAGGTATCCGGCGGGGTCGAGCAGGGCGCGGATCTCGTCCGCCTGCAGGTATTCGAGGAGCCCCGGATCCTCGTCGAGAGGGTGTCCGGTCTCGCACGCGGCGGTCACGAGGTCGCGCGCGTTGTCGGTGCGGGCCGACAGGGCGCCGGTGACTCGTTCCGCGAGGAGCAGGCCACCGGTGATGTCGAGGTTGCGGGCCATCGCATCGGGGTGGACGTTCAGCCCGCCGAGCGAGTCGGCGATGCGCGCGACGGCTCCGCCGGTGAGGCGCAGCAGGTCCGTGAGCGTTTCCCACTCGGCGTGCCAGGCACCCGCGGCGCGCTGCTGCTCGTGATCCATCGAGCCGAGGATCGTCGCGACGAGTCCCGGGGTGCGGCGGGCCGCGGCGCGGGCCGCGATCGCGGCGACCGGATTGCGCTTGTGCGGCATGGCCGACGAACCGCCGGGTGACCCTTCGCTGACCTCGCCGACCTCGGTGGACGACAGGAACACGATGTCGGTGGCGATCTTCGACACCGCGCCCGCGGCCGCTCCGAGCGCCGACGCGAGCAGTGCGATGCGGGTGCGATCGGTGTGCCAGGGAACGTCCTGACGTGCCAGCCCGAGCTCGTCGGCGAGCACGTCGGCGACGTCGAGGCCGTGCGGGTAGAGCGCCGCGGACGTTCCGGCCGCACCCCCGAGTTGCACGGGGAGGGCGTCGAGTGCATCGAACAGCGCGCGAGAAGCCCTGTGCAGCGCCGTCATCCACCCGGCGGCGAGCACGCCGAACGTGGTGGGGAGGGCCTGCTGGCCGAGTGTGCGGCCGGCGATCGGGGTGTCGCGCTGGGCCCGCGCGAGCGCCTCGGCGCAGAGCACCGCCTCGTCGAGGGACGCCAGGATGTGCGCACCCGACCGGCGGCACAGCAGCATCAGGGCGGTGTCGAGAATGTCCTGACTCGTGGCGCCCTTGTGCACGTGGCTTCCGGGCACTCCGGAATCGGCGGCCGCGACCTCGTCGCGGAGCAGTTTCACCAGCGGGATCACGGGATTACCCCCCGCTGCGGCCGCCTCGCCGAGGGCTCCCACATCCACGGAGCCCTCGGCGACGACGCGCGCGAACACCGACGAGATGGCGTCGGCGGACGCGGCGGGGATGACGTCGCACTTCGCCTCCGCCCGGGCCAGTGCCCCCTCGACCTCGACCATCGCGGTGACCCACGCCCGGTCCGAGAGCAGTGCCGACAACTCGCCGGCACCGAACGTCGGATCGAACAGGGCACCCCGGGAAGGCTCCGGAGAGTTCACGCGCGACACCTTTCTGGGTTGTGACCGACTACAGGGCGAAGAACGGGGTTTCCCGTCCGTCCGTGTTCTGCACGTGGATCGTCAGGTGGTATCCGCGACCGGTCTTCTCCGCGATCAGCTTGGGGCGGTCTGCTTCCGGGACGGCGGAGAGCACGGGGTCCGACGCGTGCGCGGCCGTGTCCTCGGGAAAGTAGAGGCGGGTGTACAGCCGCTCGAGCATGCCGCGGGCGAACAGTCCGACGTTGATGTGCGGGGCCTCGACGGCGCCGTTCTCGGCGGGGAGTGCGCCCGGCTTGACGGTGTGCACCACGATCGTGCCGCTTTCGTCGGCGAACACGCGGGCCAGGCTGCGGAAGCCGGTGGGGGTCGCCTCGGCGGCACCGCGGGGATCGGTGGGGCTGTCGAATCGGCCCGCGGCATCCGCCTGCCAGGTTTCGATCATCGCGTCGCCGATGGGCTGACCGGCGCCGTCGATGACGTCGAAGGACACGTCGATTCGGCCCGGCGCATCCTCGGGGACGGCGTCGCCGCTGTTCTCCCACGTGGGGAAGAGACCGATGTGGACGTACGGGCCGACGGTCTGGGACGGGGTGACGCCGAACGACACCTGGTCCTGGCTCTTGGCGAAGACCGGGTAGCGGGGGGCGTCGGGGTTCTGGGTGTCGATCATCAGTGGCCCTCCGGGTCCTCGAACGGGGTGGCGTCCTGACCGCGCAGGACGATGTCGAACTTGAATCCGACGGCCCAGTTGTCGCGGGTGTGGTCGTAGTCGAACGTGCTGATCATCCGCTCGCGGGCCGCTTCGGGCACCGAGTTGTAGATCGGGTCCTGGAAGAAGAACGGATCGTCCGGGAAGTACATCTGCGTGACCAGTCGCTGGGTGAACGCCTGACCGAACAAGGAGAAGTGGATGTGAGCGGGCCGCCACGCGTTGTGGTGGTTGCCCCACGGGTAGGCGCCGGGCTTGATGGTCGTGAACTCGTAGTGGCCCTGCTTGTCGGTCAGGCAGCGGGCGACACCGTTGAAGTAGGGGTCGAGAGGGGCCGGCCAGGAGTCCATCTTGTGGCGGTAGCGGCCGCCGGCGTTGGCCTGCCACACCTCGAGGAGGGTGTCGGGGATGGGCTTGCCCGCACTGTCGAGGACGCGGCCGTGGACGATGATGCGCTGTCCCTGGGCCTCGCCGCCGTTGGCGTGGGTCATGTCGTTCTCACCCTTGGCGATGTCGGCGTCGCCGAAGACCGGACCGGTGATCTCGCCGAGTCGCTGCGGGACCAGGATCAGGTCGTTCTTGGGGCTGCGCAGCCGAGTCGTCTTGTACTCGGGGAACAGCAGCGGGGCATTGGCGTCGTGCCCGGCGTGGTGGTGGGCTGGCAGATGCAGCATGGAAAAGAATCCTCACGTTCTCGATGTGAACAGTCGGCCGCTATTCGCACATAGTAGTCGCGTTCTGTGATGGGGCCAACAGGCGGGGCCAAATTTGTTCGCAATGTGGATGGGTGTTCACTACTCGAACATTTTGCGGTAGCCTGGGTCACATGGTCAACAAAGTCTTCGCAACGGCGGCCGAGGCCGTTGCCGATGTCCCCGACGGAGCGTCCCTCGCGGTGGGCGGCTTCGGCCTCGTCGGTATCCCCTCGGTCCTCATCGACGCCCTCCTCGCACAAGGTGCGACCGACCTCGAGACGGTCAGCAACAACTGCGGCACCGACGGCTTCGGGCTGGGTCTGCTCCTCGAGCAGCACCGGATCCGGCGCACGATCAGCTCGTACGTCGGCGCCAACAAGGAATTCGCGCGGCAGTACCTCAGCGGAGAGCTCGAGGTCGAGCTCACCCCGCAGGGCACGCTGGCCGAGCGCATGCGCGCCGGGGGAGCGGGCATCCCCGCCTTCTACACCCCCGCCGGTGTCGGGACGCAGGTCGCCGACGGCGGTCTGCCGATCCGCTACGACGGCCAGGGCGGCATCGCGGTGGCGAGCAAGCCCAAGGAGACCCGCGAGTTCGACGGAGAGGCCTTCGTCCTCGAACGCGCCATCCGCACCGACTTCGCGCTGGTCCACGCATGGAAGGGCGACCGCCTCGGCAACCTCGTCTACCGGGAGACGGCCCGCAACTTCAACCCGGACGCCGCCGGCGCCGGTCGCATCACCATCGCGCAGGTCGAGTACCTCGTCGAGCCCGGCGAGATCGACCCCGCCGAGGTGCACACCCCCGGCATCTTCGTCCAGCGTGTGGTCGAGGTCGGCAAGCAGGAAACGGGAATCGAGAACAGGACGGTGCGGGCATGAGCTGGACGCGTGACGAGATGGCGGCCCGGGTCGCAGCCGAGCTGGAGGATGGGCAGTATGTGAACCTCGGCATCGGCATGCCCACCCTGATCCCCGGCCACATCCCGGCCGGCAAGGATGTCATCCTGCACTCGGAGAACGGCATCCTCGGCGTCGGGCCGTACCCGACCGACGACGAGGTCGACCCCGAGCTGATCAACGCAGGCAAGGAGACCATCACCGTGGTCGCCGGCGGCGCGTTCTTCTCCTCCTCCGACTCCTTCTCGATGATCCGCGGCGGCAGCGTCGACGTGGCCGTTCTCGGCGCCATGCAGGTCAGCAGCCACGGCGACCTGTCCAACTGGATGGTCCCGGGCGCCATGGTCAAGGGCATGGGCGGCGCGATGGACCTCGTCCACGGCGCAGGCAAGGTCATCGTGATGATGGATCACGTCACCAAGAAGGGTGAGCACAAGATCCTCGAGGAGTGCACGCTGCCGTACACCGGCAAGCGCTGCGTGCAGAAGATCGTCACCGATCTCGCCGTCATCGACGTCACCCCCGACGGCCTGCGCCTCGTCGAGACCGCTCCCGGCCACAGCGTCGAGGACGTCCAGGCGGCCACCGGCGCGAAGCTCCTCGTCGACGCCACCGTCTAGAAGAGCCCGCTCAGGCCCCGATCTTCACGCGCTGGGCTCCGGCATAGACGTTCATCGACTCCCCGCGGAGGAAGCCGACGAGCGTCGTGCCGGATTCCAGTGCCAGGTCGACGGCCAGCGAGGACGGCGCCGACACCGCGCCGAGCATCGGTACCCCCGCCATCACGGACTTCTGCACCAGTTCGAAGGACGCGCGCCCGCTGACGAGCAGGACGCTGCCCGACAGCGGCACCCGATCCTGCGTCAGCGCCCACCCCAGCACCTTGTCGACGGCGTTGTGCCTGCCGACGTCCTCGCGCAACGCGACGAGTGCGCCGTCGGGTGTGAACAGGCCCGCGGCGTGCAGTCCGCCCGTCGAATCGAAGATGCGCTGACCCGACCGCAGGGTGGCCGGCATCGACGACAGCGTGGCCGCCGTCACCGACAAGTCGTTGCCGGACAACGGGAATCGTGACCGCGTCCGCACCTGGTCCAGCGACGCCTTGCCGCACACCCCGCATGCCGACGACGTGACGAATCGGCGTTCGGGTCCACCCGGCGCCGGGACGCCCTCGGCCAGAACCACATCGAGCACGTTGTACGTGTTGGCTCCGCTCTCGTCGACGCCGTCGCAGTAGCGGACGACGGACACGTCGTCGCGGCTCTCGATGACGCCCTCGGTCAGCAGGAACCCGTGCACCAGATCGATGTCGTCGCCCGGTGTCCGCATCGTCACCGACAGCGAACGGCCGCCGACCCGGATCTCGAGGGGTTCTTCGACGGCCAGCGCATCGGGTCTGCGTGTCGTTCCGTGCTCGGTGATGCGGACGACCGGGCGTCGCGCGGTGACGCGGCCCATCACCTGCCGCCGGATTCGAGCGGACTACGTGTGAACGAGGGGCGGGTCATGAGTCCATAGTGGCCCCGAACCAGGGACTGCGGCCAGTCGTTCCCGCGCGCCGCCGTGATGGGCCCGTACCCTCTGGGCATGGGTGTGAGCGTGCGAGCTGCGACCAGATCCGACCTCCCCGAGGTGGTGCGCGTCCTGGCCGACGCGTTCTTCGACGACCCCGTGATGGTGTGGATGTGGCCGGATCCGGAGCGCAGGCGCCGTGGCCTCCCGAGACTGTTCTCGGTCGAGATCCGCCATCACCACCTCGCCGGGGGCGGAGCCGAGCTGGCCGAAGACGACGACGGTGTGATCCGCGGGGCCGCCATGTGGGATCCGCCGGGCGGCTGGAAGGAGTCGACGTTGTCGTCGCTCCTCAGCCTGCCGGGGTTGGTCCGCGCGTTCGGCACCCGGCTGGGCGTCGGGGCCGCGGTGAGCGGAACCGTCGAGGACGCACACCCGGTCGATCCCGCGCACTGGTATCTGGCGACGATCGGAACGTCGAGCGCGGGACGGGGCGGCGGCTATGGGAAGGCGCTGTTGCAGTCGCGGCTGGACCGTTGTGATGCCGAGGGGCTCCCCGCGTATCTGGAGTCGAGCAAGGAAGACAACATCTCCTACTACCAGCGCTTCGGCTTCGACGTCACCGGCGAGATCCGGATACCGGACGGCGGGCCGACGCTGTGGGCGATGTGGCGGGAACCCGTTCGTGCGACCCCTTAGGCTAAGCTCGGCAAGCCTTACCTAAGTGGATCGTAGTACCTGGTAGACGAGAGGGTCGCCGCATGAACGTGGGTCAACAGAGGATCGGCCTGAGCCGACGCGGATTCCTCGTGGGCACCGGGGGAGCGCTGCTCGCGTTCGCCGCGGCCTGCAGCAGCTCGGACGGCGACGGCTCCGGCACCGGCAGTGAGCCGTCGGGCCCCGTCATCGCCCACAAGTACGGCGAAACCCAGGTGCCGACCGACCCGCAGCGCATCGTCAGTGTCGGCTACAACGACCAGGACACGATCCTCGCGCTCGGCGGCACGCTGGCCGGCACGTTCGACTGGTACGGCGACTACCCCTACGGCGTGTGGCCGTGGGCGCAGGACCTCCTCGGCGATGCGCAGCCCGAGATCGTGGGCACGGCATCCACCAACATCGACTTCGAGAAGGTCGCGACCCTCGCCCCGGACCTGGTGGTCGGCACCTACTCCGGCCTCACCCAGGCCCAGTACGACAAGCTGAGCGCCATCGCGCCGACGGTGGCGCAGCCCGCGGACTTCGCCGACTACGGCGTCCCGTGGCAGGACCAGACGAGGATTCTCGGCGACGCGCTCGGTAAGAAGGACAAGGCTGCCGAGCTGGTGTCCTCCGTCGAGACGCAGTTCGCCGACGTCCGGGCCGCCAACCCGGCATTCGCGGGGAAGACCGTCCTCGTCGGCGCGCTCAAGGGCCCGGGGCAGTTCGGCGTGTACGGCCCGGAGGACCCGAAGGTCCGCTTCTTCACCGAACTCGGCTTCGTCAACCCCGCTGTGACAGAGCAGATCACCGGCAACTTCGCCGAGATCAGCACGGAGCAGCTGTCGCTCGCGAACGTCGACCTCCTCGTCTGGTACGCGGGGGGCGGTTACGGCGACAAGCTGCGCACGGAACTCGACAAGACGCCGATCTATCAGGAACTCGACGTGGTGAAGGCGGGCCGCACGATCACGCTCGAGGACGCCGCCGCCGAGGCGATGGCATGGAGCACCGTATTGAGCCTGCCGTACGCGTTGAACGAGATCCCGCCGCGGGTCGCGCCCCTGCTCGCCTGAGACGCGGATGTCCGACGGTGTGAGCCCGGTTCGTGATACCAACGACTCGTGACCGCGATTCCTGAACTCCACGCCGGAACTCCCTTCGACGACCTCGACGACTACCTCGCGCTCGGCCGCGTCGGCGGCCTCGCGCTGTCCGCGGACGGGCGAAGGCTCGTCGTCGCGCAGTCGACGCTCGACGAGAAGTCGACGAAGTACGTCACCGCGCTGTGGGAGATCGATCCCACCGGCGAGTTCGCGGCGCGCCGGCTCACCCGTGGTCGCAGTGGGGAGTCCAACCCGACGTTCACCAGCGACGGCGATCTCCTCTTCACGTCCTCGCGTCCGACGCAGGACGAGGACGACCTGCCCGACGACCTGTGGCGACTGCCCGCGCGGGGCGGCGAGGCGGTGGTCGTCGCGCGCCGCGGCGGCGGCATCACCGGGGTCCGCGCCGCTCGGTGCGCGCCGCGTTTCGTCGTCACCACCGGGGTTCTGGGGAGATCCGGCGAGTCCACCGACGACGAGCGGGTGCGCGCCCAGCGCAAGGAGAAGAAGGTCTCGGCGATCCTGCACACGGGCTACCCGATTCGCTACTGGGACCACGATCTCGGTCCCGAGGTGCCCCACCTCCTGTCCGCCCCGCTGGACGCGCTCGCGGACAACGGGCCGGAGCCGGAGTTGACCGACCTCACCCCGATGCCGGGTCCGGCGCTGCGGGAGGCGAACTACGCGCTGAGCGACGACGGCGCCTTCGTCGTGACCTCGTGGACGGTTCCCGGTCCGCTGGCGTCGATCCGGAACATCCTGGTGCGCGTCGACACCGAAACGGGGACGCACACGGTCCTCGTCGACGACGCCGACGCCGATCTGTCGGACCCCGTGATCTCCCCGGACGGACGGCGCATCGTGTTCACGCGGGAATCGCATGCGACACCCGACTCCGCGCCTCGATTCACGCTGCACCGCTACAGCTTCGACACGGGGACCGTCACGGAGGTGGTGCCGGGATGGGACCGGTGGGCCACGTCTGTGGTCTGGCTGTCCGACGGCTCGGGGCTCCTCGTCACCGCCGACGACCGCGGGCGCGCACCGATCTTCCTGCTCCGTGACGGCGCGGACCCGACACCGGTGACGACCGACGACTGCGCGTACACCGACCTGCAGGTGGCCCCCGACGGGTCGACGGTGTTCGCACTGCGTGCGTCGTACGCGGCGCCGCCGCACCCGGCGCGCATCGACATCAGCACCGGCGCCGTGTCACTGCTGAAGGCGCCCGCCGAGCTCCCCGAGTTGCCGGGCACGCTGACGGAGGTCGAGACGGTCGCCGCCGACGGCGCGGCGGTGCGCGCGTGGCTCGCGGTGCCGACCGGCGCCTCCGCTCACGCGCCGGTACCTCTCGCGCTATGGGTGCACGGCGGCCCCCTCGGTTCGTGGAACACCTGGTCGTGGCGATGGAATCCGTGGCTGCTCGTGGCGCGGGGATACGCCGTGCTGCTGCCGGATCCGGCGCTGTCCACCGGCTACGGGCAGGAGTTCGTCGAGCGGGGCTGGGGTAAGTGGGGAAAGGCCCCGTTCACCGATCTCATGGCGATCACCGACGCCGCGGTGGCGTTGCCGGAGATCGACGAGAAGCGCACCGCGGCGATGGGCGGATCGTTCGGCGGTTACATGGCCAACTGGATCGCCGGACACACCGACCGGTTCAAGGCGATCGTCACCCACGCGAGTCTGTGGGCGCTGGACCAGTTCGGCCCCACCACCGACGCCGCCTGGTACTGGCAGCGGGAAATGACGCCCGAGATGGCGGTGGAGAACTCGCCGCACCTGTTCGTCGCGGACATCGTCACTCCGATGCTGGTCATTCACGGCGACAAGGACTTTCGCGTACCGATCGGCGACGGGTTGCGGCTGTGGTTCGAGCTGCTGTCCGAGTCGGGGTTGCCTGCGGACGACGACGGTCGCACCGAACACCGCTTCCTCTACTTCCCGGACGAGAACCACTGGATCCTCACCCCGCAGAACGCGAAGGTCTGGTACCAGGTGGTGCTGTCTTTCCTCTCCGAGCACGTGCGGGGCGAGGACGTCGCGCTGCCCGAGATCCTGGGCCGGTAGCCCGGCGGACCGGGGCCGCTCCGAGGCGGAGTTCACGTCCGCTTCTCGCGACCCCGATCGAATTCCTTGCCACCCCATACGCCGGTCTGACCGGTGGCCCTGGCGAACAGCTCACAGCGCATCCTCAGTGCGCAATGCTGACAGACGTCGCGCGCGTACGCGAAATCCTCGGTCGGGAACGGGAACCACCGGTCCGGCTCCGGGTCGGCGCGGCACGCGGCGTCGACCCAGCCCGCGGGGTCGTCGGAGGCAGGCAACAGGGTGGACAGGGTCGTGTCCAGGACGTCGGTCATCGGGAGATCTCCCCTTCCCGGGAGAAGGTCGGTCGGTAAAGGTGGTGGAGGGATCTCGCGGCTAGACCGCCGCGAGATCCCTCCAGATCTGCCGCTGCGCCTTCTCGATGTGCCGGGGCGCCTTCGGCTCCCAGAGGAGCGGCATTCCCGCCTCCTCCGGTGTGCGGTCGGCCTTCCTCTGGTTACAGGGGACGCAGCAGGCGACGAGGTTGGCCCACGTGTTCGGGCCGCCGCGGCTCCTCGGCAGCACGTGGTCGATGGTCGTCGCGACCGGCTCGGCGCAGTAGCCGCAGCGATTGCGGTCGCGCCGGAAGACGCCCGCAAACGTCGCGCGGCTGCTGTCGGTCACCAGCACGGAGTGCTGGACGTAGACGTAACGCAGCAGTCGAATGGTCTGCGGCAGGCTGATCTCGACGCGTTGCGAGCGAATCGGGAACGGAGGCTCTCGATCGGCGACCGTCTCGGCCGCACCGACGCTGATCAGCACGACGGCGCGCTCCGCGGGAATCTCGCAGAGGGCCTCGTACGTGACGTTGAGGACCAGCACACCCGCTCGCGACCAGTTGCGGGCGTCGAGGGTGCTGCCGGGTGGGTTACGGGTGGGGTGCCTCACGGGAGATCTCGGTTCTGTCGTCGGTTCGCGGCGGTGGGGGCACGCCGGGCGACGGAAGCCGAGTCAGGCGTGCCGGGCGGAGCGGTAGGTCTTCGGGGCGGGCATGATCCCGCGTTCGTCTTGCCTGCCGGCGGGGAAGGAGGAGGCTGCGCCCGTGCGTGACGGCTGCAACCGGGCTGTGTGGGCTGTGGGCAGTGCGCGCATCGCTACTTCCTTCCCGAACTCGACGTGTGAACCGATCGGAACACGTCGAGCATGACACAGCGCGCCGCCCGCGTCCTGGCATTTTTCGCGCCGTCGGACCCGTGAGCCGGGGCCTGTCGAATCGGACAGGACGCGCGACACGTCCGATGGATGCGGTGAAGTAGCGGTTCTCTCGCTACGGTGTTCGATACGTACCCCGAATGAAGGAGACATCGTGGCACTTCCCCAGCTCACTGACGAACAGCGGGCAGCAGCTCTCGAGAAGGCCGCCGCCGCTCGTAAGGCACGCGCAGAGCTCAAGGACAAGCTCAAGTCCGGCGACATCACCCTCAAGCAGGTCCTTTCCAAGGCCGACGTCGACGACATCATCGGAAAGACCAAGGTCAGCGCCATTCTGGAAGCCCTGCCGAAGATCGGCAAGGTGAAGGCCCAGGAGATCATGGCCAACCTGGAGATCGCTCCGACGCGCCGCCTCCGTGGCCTCGGCGACCGTCAGCGCGACGCCCTGCTGGCGCACTTCAGCTGACACGTTCCCCGGGTGCCCGCCCCACCGCCTTCCGGCGACGGGCGGGCGCCCGGACGCGTCTTTCCTGCCCTCTGCCCTCGGCGAGTGCAACCTGAAGGTTGCGCAAAGAGTACCGATGTGCAACCGCGAGGTAGCACATTGCCGAGAGGTGAGGATGAGGATCATCGTGAGCGTTCCGGACTCATCCCAGGACAGGATCGAGCGCGAGATCCAGATCGATGCCCCCATCGAGCGGGTGTTCCGGCTGGTGAGTGAACCCGGCTGGTTCATCGGCGACGGCGAGCCCGGCAAGGCGACCACCACACTGTGAAGGCGACGTCTTCGTCGTGGACTTCCTCCCCAGTGCCGAGCGGCGCGCGGCCGCCTACGAAGGCAACGTCGAGGGCTGGGAAATGCAGCTCGCGTTCGCCAAGCGCGACGCCGAAAGCGGCTAGCGCGAAGCATCCGTCGCGCTGGTGTGCCGACCTCGCTGACCGCAGTCGGGGGTTGCGGTCAGCGAGGTCGGTGCGCCGCCGATTCCGGAGGCACGCTCGGATAGTCGTCGGGTCAGTGCACTTCGTTACGCGCCTCGTCCGCTCGGATGTCGACGGGACTGAATCGGGGAGTACGGAGTCGGGTCGATGTCCGGTCGCCGCTCGTCCACGAGATCCGCGAGGATGCGCGCCGAACCGACCGCCATGGTCCAGCCGACGTGACCGTGACCGGTGTTGAAGTACAGATTGTCGCGGCGTCCCAGGCCGATCATCGGCGGGCCGTCGGGCGTCATCGGGCGAAGGCCCGTCCGGTATCTGGCCGTATCCCAGTCGACGGCGCCGGGGAACAGTTCGTTTCCCGCGTCCACGATTCCCGCGTAGTCGGCGGGGGAGTGACTGCGGTCGTATCCGACGAATTCGGCGGTGGCCGACATTCTCAGTTCGTCACCGAACCGCGACCAGGCGACGAGCGTCTTCTCGTCGATGCCGCCCACCACCGGCGCGCGTTCGGGGTCCTTGACGGTCGCGGTCAGCGTGTATCCCTTGGCCGGGTAAACGGGCAGTCGGAGGCCGACGCTCCTCGCGACGAGAGCGCTCGCGGCCCCGGCGGCGAGGACGTAGGCATCCGCGCGAATGTCGCCCTGATCGGTGACGGCTGAAGTGATGGCCGCGCCGTCGCTCTCGAGGCCCACGACGGACGTGCCCAGGTGGAACCGGACCCCCAGCTTTCGGCATTCCTCGGCGAGCCCCACCGAGAATCGGTGCGGGTCGCCGGTGCCGTCGGTGCGGTCGTGGATCGCCCCGGCGAACGCGGCCGTCCCGTGCCGAAGGGCGGGCTCCGCGGCCGTGATCTCCTCGGGGCCCAGCACGTCCTGCAGCTGTCCGTGGTCGCGGAGCAGCTGCGAGTTCACCTGCGCTCGTTCGAGTTCCGCTTCGTCCCTGTACAGGTACAGCACGCCGTTCCGTGTCTGGCAGTACTCCAGGTTCTCGCGGGCGGTGAGTTCGTCCATCAGCTGCTGGCTGTACCGGGCCAGTCGGAGCTTCGCGAGGGTGTTCGACCGCGCCCGGGAGGCCGTGCACTCGCGGAGGAATCGCACACCCCACCGGGCGAGTTCGGCATCCGCCCGGGGGCGGACGCGGATCGAGGTCGACGCGCCGAGCAATGATCGGACCAGCATGGTGGGAGCCGACGGCGACGCCCACGCGTAGGAGTGGCCGGGGGCGATCAGTCCGGCGGTGCTTGCGCTGGTGTCGGATGCGACCTCGCTGCGCCGGTCGTATACGTGAACCTCGTGTCCACGCTCGGCGAGAGCGTGAGCGGTCGCCACACCGACGACCCCTGCTCCGAGTACCGCCACCTTCATTTCGCTTCCTTTCCTTCGGTCGAGCCCCGGCCCGTGACGGCAATGGCCTGTATCTCCACGAGCAGCTTCGGGTCCAGCAGGTCCGCGACTACGGTTGCCCTGGCCGGTCGGTGCTCTGCGGCGAACCAGCGCATCCATTCCTCGTTGAAGCGCGGGCCGTCGCCGGCGTTCGCGAGATACACCGTGGCCGAGGCGATGTCGTGCAAGGTTGCGCCGGTCGCGGCGAGAACCCTGTCGAGTCGTGTGAGGGAGTGACGTGTCTGCTCCACCACGTCGTTGCCGACGACGTTGCCGGTGTCGTCGAACGAGACCTGGCCGGAGACGAATACGAGGTCGCCGACCCTGCGCGCCGACGGGTATGGGCTGGTGGCTGTGGTCACGCCGGGAACGTCCACGATGTCACCCATGGTCGCGCTCGCCGGCTTTGGTGGTCTCGTTGTCGCCGCGCAGCACTTCCTTGACGTAGAAGCGCCAGCCGAGGAATCCGACCCAGAGGGTGACGGCGATGACGGCGGTCGGTACCCCGTAATAGAGCAGGACGGAAATCATGCGAATTCTCCTTCAGTGACGCGGACGGCAGGCTGCTGCCGGCGCGGATAACGGGACGCGGTGGCCACGGCGACCGTGACGAAGACGAGCAGGTTGGCGACGACGCCGGGCACCAGCCCATCCAGTCCGAACGGAGCGTCGAGGCCCCACTGCCACACCGCGGTGACGATCGCGCCCGCCGTGATCGCCGACAGTGCCGCCGGAGCGGACCGCACGCCGAACAGCACGGCGCCGAACAGCGGAACGATGACCGTGGGAGCCCACAATGTGTAGCTGTAGAGAAGGGCGTCGACGATGGACGGAACGCTGAGTGCGAAGATGGTCGCTCCGGCACCGACGACGACACTGGTGGCCCGCTCGATGGTGAGCCGCCTCGACGGTGGCAGTTCGGTTGGGCTGAGTGGCTGGTAGATGTCCTTGGTCAGGACGACGGCGGTGGAATTGAGATAGGAACTGGCCGTCGACATTACGACTGCCATCAGCGCCGCCACCACCAATCCGAGAACGCCGACCGGCATCAGATTCATCACTACGGTCGGAAGCGCCTGATCGCTTTCGATGTCCGGGTACAGGACGAGTGCGATCAACCCGAGGGACGCCGAGGTGAAGAAGAAGAAGAACGAGAAGAACCCGGCCAGTGCGTAGCCCTTACGGGCGTGCCGCGAGTCGGGGGTGGAGAACGTCCGCTGCGCGTACGGTGGGACCAGCGTCTCGCCGAGGAGTAGTGCCGCGAAGAGCGTGAGGAACTGTGCGGGGGAGTAGTCGCCCATGAACGAAAGGTGCTCGGCGGGAACACTGTCCAGGAGGGCCGACGGTCCGCCGACGGCGTCGAGCCCGATGAGAAGTGCCACCGGCAGTAGCACTCCCAGGAAGACGAACTGCAGCAGATCCGTCTGGATTACCGCCCACGCCCCACCGAACGAGGAGTAGAGCACGACCACTCCCATGCCGATGATCACCGCGGGCACGGTGGGCACGTCGAGGGTGGCGTTGACGACGGTACCGATTGCCAGGGCCTGGGCGCCGAGGATGCCGGCACACAGGACGACGGACAGTACGCCGGTGACCAGTCTCGCCGGTCGGCCGTAGTGTGCCTCCATGATGTCGCCGAGGGTGTGGGCACCGATGTAGTTCTTGAGTCTCGGTGCGACGAAGTAGCCGACGAGCACCGTCTGAACGCCGAACGCGCAGAAGGCGAACATGTACACGTATCCGTCGCGCATGGCGGCGCCGGCGACGCCGAGCGATGCTCCGCCGCCGAGGAAGGCCGCGGCCAGGCTGCCGAAGAAGACCGGCCAGATGATTCGGTTGCCTGCCACGGCGAAATCGTCCGGCGACTTGACGCGTCGCATGGTCTGGACGCCGATCAGGACGAGTAGCAGGAAGTAGGCACCGAGAAGTATCCAGTCGAGGATTGCCATGTGAACTCCTAATTGGGATGAACCCATCGTAGGAACGGTCTGTGACCGTGGTCACTAGGCAAGTTGACCTTGATCTACACTGAGATCGATACTCAGTTGTGCGATATGCACAATCATCCAGATGAGGTCGGAAGGGCTGTCGATGCTGAGTGAGGCTCTGGCGCAACAGATCGCGAATGAGATCACCGACGTCATCGGGTTCAACGTGCTCATCACGGATGCCTCCGGAACAGTGGTCGGCAGCGGGGACGAACGTCGCATCGGCCAGTTCCACGAGGCGTCGATCGAGGTGATCCGTGCGCGGCGCATGATCGCGCACTCGGCAGCGGACGTCCGCGACCTCGTCGGCAGTCTGCCCGGCGTCACCATTCCGCTCGTCATCGACGGTGACGTGGTGGGCACGATCGGGCTGTCCGGCTCACCCGAGCAGGTCGAACAGTTCGGGCTTGTGGTCAAGAGGCAGACCGAAATCCTGATGCAGGAGGCCTCGCGGATCGGTACCCGGCTGACCTACGAGCGGGCAGCGGAAGAACTGCTCCGCGACATCTGTGACTGGCATCGCTCCACGTTCACCGAGGCCCAGATCTCGCGGCGGGCAACAGGTCTGGGATACGATCTGCACCTTCCCCGGGTCATGGTGCTGATCGGCTACGACAGTCACACCGACGACGTCGCCGCCCTGGGGCAGCCCGTGTCCCACCGGGTCCTGCGCGCCGTGCAGGACGCCTTCGACTCCGCGACCGATCTGGTCGCACCGCTCGCCCGGCAGGTCGTCGCGGTCACCACCGTGATGACCGCAGCGACGCCCGCGGCGGATGCGGCTCTGACGGGCCGGTGCCGGAAGTATGTGTCGCTGGTCCGCGAACGGGGATGGGACACCCGTGTGGGGATCGGCTCGATCGCGCACGGGGTCGAGCAGCTCAATCTCTCGTCCCAGGACGCGTACGACGCGCTCCGGCTCGGCGCGGTACTCGACCCACGCGGGCAGGTCTACGACATCGACCGGTTCCGCCTCCATCAGGCGGTGTCGGTGATACCTGCGGAAACTCGTGACAGACTGTCACGGGCCGTGCTCGGCGGGTTGACCACCGACAACGACTGGCCGCACCTGCAGGAGACGCTGATAGCCTGGGGGGAGTGCGGGTTCAACTCCAGCCAGGCGGCGAAGCGGCTGCACGTCCACCGCAATACCCTCGCCAACCGGCTCGACAAGATCGCCCGGCTCCTCGGTCGCCCGCTGGACGAACCGGGCCTGGGAGTGACGCTCTACCTCGCCTGTGTGGTGGCACAGCGGGCCGGCTGAGCCCCCTGCCGGCGTGTGTGTGAACACCACCGGCGCGGCGTCGCCGTGTCGCCGCCGATCGGCGGCGATTTCGATGCATACTCGACACTCTCGAGTGGTTGCCGCAATGGTTGCGGCAGACGAACCGGAGGAATCCCTTGAACGACCATCACGTGCAGCTCTTCTCCGAGCTGCACAGCACCGCAGGATCCCAGGCAGGCGGCGAAGACGCCGGCGAGGCGCTACGTCCCGTCGACCCGGAGCATCGCACCGCCACCGAGGTGCACCGCGCGCTGTTCAGCGACCAGTAGCGAGGCGGCCCGGTAGCCCCGTCGTCGGTCGTCCGCGCGTTCATTAGACTCGACGGGTGACCAGTGCAGCTCCAGAAAATCCCCAGAACCGTGCCGATGCCCTCCCGAAGAGCTGGGACCCCAGTTCCGTCGAGGACGATCTGTATCAGGGCTGGGTAGACGCCGGTTACTTCCGCGCGGACCCTCGCAGCGACAAGCCGGGCTATTCCATCGTCCTGCCGCCGCCCAACGTGACCGGCAGCCTGCACATGGGTCACGCTCTCGACCACACGTTGATGGACGCGCTGAGCCGCCGCAAGCGGATGCAGGGCTACGAGGTGCTGTGGCTGCCCGGCATGGACCACGCTGGCATCGCGACGCAGACCGTGGTCGAGAAGCAGCTTGCCGTCGACGGCAAGACGAAGGAAGACTTCGGCCGCGAGCTGTTCATCGACAAGGTGTGGGACTGGAAGCGCGAGTCCGGTGGCACCATCGGCGGCCAGATGCGCCGCATCGGTGACAGCGTCGACTGGAGCCGCGACCGGTTCACCATGGACGACGGGCTGTCCCGCGCCGTCCAGACCATCTTCAAGCGCATGTACGACGACGGCCTGATCTACCGGGCCGAGCGACTCGTCAACTGGTCGCCCGTGCTGCAGACGGCGATCTCCGACATCGAGGTGAAGTTCGAGGACGTCGAGGGTGAGCTGGTCTCACTGCGGTACGGCTCCCTGAACGACGACGAGCCGCACGTCGTGGTCGCGACCACCCGTGTCGAGACGATGCTCGGTGATACCGCCGTGGCCGTCCATCCCGACGACGATCGCTACAAGCATCTGATCGGGACGACATTCGAGCATCCCTTCACGGGGCGCGACATCCCGATCATCGCGGACGAGTACGTCGATCCCGAGTTCGGCACCGGCGCCGTCAAGATCACGCCTGCGCACGACCCCAACGACTTCGAGATGGGCCTGCGGCACAACCTGCCGATGCCGACCATCATGGACAAGACCGGCAAGATCGCCGACACGGGAACGCAATTCGACGGTCTCGACCGCTTCGAGGCGCGCGTCAAGGTGCGCGAGGCGCTCGCCGAGCAGGGTCGCGTGGTCGCGGAGAAGCGGCCCTACCTGCACAGCGTCGGGCATTCCGAGCGCACCGGTGAGTCCATCGAGCCGCGCCTGTCGCTGCAGTGGTGGGTGAAGGTCGAGTCCCTCGCGAAGGCGGCGGGTGACGCGGTGCGCAACGGTGACACGGTCATCCACCCGGCCAGTCAGGAACCGCGTTGGTTCGCCTGGGTCGACGACATGCACGACTGGTGCATCTCGCGTCAGCTGTGGTGGGGTCACCGGATCCCGATCTGGTACGGCCCCGACGGCGAGGTCGCGTGCTTCGGACCGGACGAGACCGCGCCCGAGGGCTGGGTGCAGGATCCCGACGTCCTCGACACCTGGTTCTCCTCCGGGTTGTGGCCGTTCTCGACCATGGGCTGGCCCGAGAAGACACCCGAGCTCGAGAAGTTCTATCCCACAAGTGTTCTCGTCACCGGTTACGACATCCTGTTCTTCTGGGTGGCGCGGATGATGATGTTCGGCACGTACGTGTCGGAGGACGACGCCATCGCGGGGCGGGGCGAGCGAAGCGACGGGGTGTTCAGCGAAGGCAAGTCCGGACCGCAGATGCCGTTCGAGGACGTGTTCCTGCACGGCCTCGTCCGTGACCAGTTCGGCAAGAAGATGTCGAAGTCACGGGGCAACGGCATCGACCCGCTCGACTGGGTCGACCGCTTCGGTGCCGATGCGCTCCGCTTCACGCTGGCCCGCGGCGCCAACCCCGGCAGCGACCTGTCCGTCGGCGAGGATCACGCACAGTCCTCACGGAACTTCGCGACCAAGCTGTTCAACGCGACCAAGTTCGCCCTCATGAACGGGGCCGCGCCGGCGCCGCTGCCGGGGCGCGGCGAGCTGACCGACGCCGACCGGTGGATCCTCGACCGCCTCGAACAGGTGCGCGGGGAGGTCGACGCCTCATTCGACCGGTACGAGTTCAGCAAGGCGTGCGAGGCACTGTTCCACTTCGCGTGGGACGAGGTCTGCGACTGGTACCTCGAGCTGGCCAAGGTGCAGTTCGCCGAGAACGACACGGTCGCGGCGAACACGAGGGCAGTCCTCGGCAACGTCCTCGACGCCCTGTTGCGCCTGCTCCACCCGGTGATCCCGTTCGTCACCGAGACGCTGTGGAAGGCGCTCACCGAGAACGAATCCGTCGTCGTGGCGGACTGGCCGCAGGCGAGCGAGGCCGCCGCGGATGCCGTTGCGGCGCAGCGTGTCGAGGACATGCAGCGACTGGTGACCGAGTTGCGCCGGTTCCGCAGCGATCAGGGGCTCAAACCCTCGCAGCGGGTGCCCGCACGGATCAGCGGCATCGCCGAGGCCGATCTGGACACTCAGCTCGCCGCGATCACGTCGCTGGTGCGTCTGACGGACCCGGAGGACGGTTTCGCGGTGTCCGCGTCGGTGGAGGTGCGGTTGAGCAAGGCGACCGTGACGGTCGACCTCGACACGTCCGGCAACGTCGACCTCGGTGCCGAGAAGGCCCGGCTGGAGAAGGACCTCGCGGCCGCGCAGAAGGAACTTGCCGGAACCACCGCCAAATTGTCCAACGAGGCGTTCCTGGCCAAGGCCCCCGACGCCGTCAGGGAGAAGATCCGCACGCGTCAGCAGATCGCGACGGAAGAAATCGAACGCATCACCAAGCGATTGAAGGAGCTGGAAGGCGCGTGACCTCGCCCGACTTCACGCCGGAGGAAGTCAGCCCTGTCGACCTCGCGGAGCTGACGCTGGTCGAGGCGGAACTCGACAAGCGGTGGCCCGAGACGAAGATCGAGCCGTCCCTCACCCGGATCGCGGCCCTGATGGACGTGCTCGGTTCGCCGCAGCACGGCTATCCCGCCATCCACGTCACCGGCACCAACGGCAAGACGTCGGTGACGAGGATGATCGACGCGCTGCTCACGGCGCTGCACCGGCGCACCGGCCGCACCACCAGCCCGCACCTGCAGCTCGCCACCGAGCGCATCAGCATCGACGGGCGCCCGGTGTCGCCTCGCCGCTACGTCGACACGTACCGGGAGATCGAACCGTACGTGCAGATGATCGACCAGCAGTCGCAGGCGGCCGGCGGCCCCCTCATGAGCAAGTTCGAGGTGCTCACCGCGATGGCGTACGCCGCGTTCGCGGAGGCGCCCGTCGACGTCGCCGTCGTCGAGGTGGGCCTCGGCGGGCGTTGGGACGCAACCAATGTCATCGACGGCGAGATCGCGGTGATCACTCCGATCAGCCTCGATCACGCCGAGTATCTCGGCGACGATCTGGCCGGGATCGCCGAGGAGAAGGCCGGCATCATCAAGAAGGGCCGCGGGGACGCGCTCGTGCCCCGCGACGCCGTCGCGATCCTCGCCGAGCAGACGCCGGAAGTGATGGAGGTGCTGCTCCGCCGTGCCGTCGAGGTGGATGCCGCGGTCGCGCGGGAGGGCTCCGAGTTCACGGTGCTCGCCCGGCAGATCGCGGTCGGGGGCCAGCAGCTCGAACTCCAGGGCCTCGGCGGCGTCTACACCGATATCTTCCTGCCGTTGCACGGGGAGCACCAGGCGCGTAACGCGTCGCTCGCGCTCGCGGCCGTGGAGGCGTTCTTCGGTGCGGGCCCGGAACGGCAGCTCGACCAGGACGCAATCCGGGAGGCGTTCGCCTCGGTCGTCAACCCGGGACGGCTCGAACGTGTGCGCAGCGCCCCGACCGTGTTCCTCGACGCTGCGCACAACCCCGACGGGGCCCGTGCGCTCGCCGCCGCCCTGACCGCCGAGTTCGATTTCCGCAAGCTCGTCGGCGTCGTCAGCGTGATGGGTGACAAGGACGTCGACGGCATCCTGTCGGCGCTGGAACCGGTGTTCGACGAGCTCGTCGTCACGAACAACGGTTCGGCGCGGGCCATGGACGTCGACGATCTCGCCGATCTCGCGGTCGCCAAGTTCGGCGACGAACGCGTCGTCGTGGCGCCCAACCTCGCGGACGCGCTGGAAACGGCCATCGGACTGGCCGAGGAGGTCGCCGAGCCCGGTGAAGCAGTATCGGGGGCGGGCGTCGTGGTCACCGGATCCGTGGTGACCGCCGGTGCGGCCCGCACCCTCTTCGGAAAGGACCCAGCGTGAGCGAGCCAGACTCGAGTGCTTCGGAACCCGAGTTCGGGCCGCCGACCAAGGACCCATGGAAGGGATTCCGCGGGGTGGTCGCGGGAACTCTGATCCTGGAAGCCATCGTGGTGCTTCTCGCCTTGCCGGTCGTCGCGACGGTCGGCGGCGGACTCACCTGGTGGTCCGGAACGTACCTCGTGGGGCTCGCGGTGCTCATGATCCTCGGGGCGGGCCTGCAGGGCCGCCCCTGGGCGATGAAGTACAACCTGTTGTTGCAGGTGGGGCTCCTGCTCGGGTTCTTCGTCCACGTGTCGATCGGGTCGGTCGGAGTGGTCTTCGCCATCCTGTGGGGATACCTTCTCTACTTCCGCCGGAATGTCCGCCAGCGAATGGAGCGGGGCCTGCTGCCGGGGCAGCGGGGCTGACCATTTAGGCTGTGCGCCGTGACTGAGCGCACCCTTGTCCTGATCAAGCCCGATGCCGTTGCCCGCGGATATGTAGGAGAAATCCTCGGTCGTATCGAGCGGAAAGGTCTGACGATCTCCGCGCTCGACCTGCGCACCGCTCCCGGCGACATCGCGGCGGACCACTACGCCGAGCACGAAGGCCGCCCGTTCTACCCCGGCCTGCTGGAATTCATCACGGGCGGCCCGCTCGTCGCGGCAGTGCTCGAAGGTCCCCGGGCGATCGCGGCGTTCCGTCAGCTCGCCGGCGGCACCGACCCCGTCGAGAAGGCTGTTCCGGGCACGATTCGCGGTGATTTCGGGCTCGAAGCCCAGGAGAACCTGGTTCACGGCTCCGACTCGGTCGAGTCCGCCGAGCGCGAGATCGCCCTCTGGTTCCCCCGCCTCGCCGCCAACTGACCTACCTCTCCACCGACCCCTCGACCCAGCGACCTGCCCTCCGGGCCGGCGGCGCCATCGCGTGCGGAACATGTTCCAGACCGATACGTGCGCCGCTGGCACGGACTGCGGCACACGTGTGGGATACTGGGGGTGGTCGGACCGCAATTTGTGCACCACGTGGCTTCGACCGGATGACACCACGGCTCGATGCCCTTCATCGCTGCCCCTGCGTCAACAGGAAATACCTGGGCGTTCGGCACGCTGGATGATCAGGCGCTCGCGCCGCGGATGACGGCCATCCGCAAGGCACCACATGGGTGTGCAGTGAAAACGGACACTGCACGCGCTGTGTGGAGCGAGACCAGACAATCTCGCGCTCACATCTGGGGCGCGAGTACACATACTGCGCCCTCGCGTGGCCGCGTGACACTCCCAGACACGGGAGTGGACGCGCCCGGGGGCTGAGGAGACTACGTGGCCGATCAAGCGCCGCCCACAAATTCAGAGCCGAACGAAACGGCCACCGCCGGGAGCGCGGTTCCCGCTCTTCCGGAGAAGATTCGCGTTCACGCCCTCGCGAAGATGCTGGGCGTGACGAGCAAGCAGGTTCTCGCCGAGGCTGCGGCCCTCGGAACCGAACTGCGCAGCGCGCAGTCGAGCCTGCAACGCGATGTCGCCGAGCGTGTTCACGCAGCTTTCACCGCTGCGCAGGCCGCTCCCACCGAGCCACCCGCCGCGGTCGTACCGGTCGCGGAGGCCCCGGCTGTCGAACCGGTCGCGGAGGCCCCGGCCGCCGAACCTGTCGTCGAGGTCGCACCGGAACAGGTTTCGGCTGCCGACGTCGAGGAAGCGGCAGCCGAGCAGACTGTGGCGGCCGAGGAGACTCCGGCTCCGCAGGAAGCTCCGGCCCAGGAAGCTCCCGCCCACGAGCCCGTCCCGGAGGAGGCCGCGGTTTCCGAGCGCGACCTCGGACGTGACCTGTTCACCACCGCGTCCTACCAGGTCGAGGCGCCCGCCGCCGAGCCTGCCGTGGAGACTCCGCACGCCGTCTCGCAGGTCCCGCTGTTCCTGCAGCCCGACCTCGCGGCGGTCGAGACCCCGCCGCGTCGCCGGCGCAGTCGCCGGGACGCCGGCACCCCTGAACCCACCACCGAGCAGCCGCCCGTCGCCGAATCGCGCGAGGACGTCGCCGAGCCCGCGAAGGCCAAAGACACCGGAATCGCGGACACCGGAATCGCGGACACCGGAACCGCCGACACCGGAACCGCCGACACCGAGTCGGACGAGTCCGACGTCGACGGCGATCAGCCGCGCCGTCGTCGGCGCGGCCGTCGCGGACGTGGTCGTGGACGGGGCGAACAGCAGAACGAGCAGGACATCGACACCGACATCGAGGGTGCCGAGGCCGAGGAATCCGCACGCGAGGACAAGGTCGCCGAGACACCGACTCGGGAGCCCGAAGGGACGCCGAAGAAGGATTCCGAGGAGAAGCCCGCGGAGGCCGAGCAGGCCGAAGCCGAGTCCGGAGACGACGAGACCGGTGAGGGTGACTCCGACGGGTCGAGCCGTCGCCGCCGCCGTCGTCGCCGTCGCAAGTCCGGTGGCGAGGGGTCGGGAGAGGCCACGTCCGAGGACGATCCGCCGAACACCGTCGTCCACGAGCGTGAACCTCGCAACAAGAGCCGCTCGAAGGACGAGGTCCAGGGCATCACGGGTTCGACGCGGCTCGAGGCGAAGCGTCAGCGTCGCCGCGACGGCCGCGATGCCGGCCGCCGGCGTCCGCCGATCCTCACGGAATCGGAGTTCCTGGCCCGCCGTGAGGCCGTCGACCGCGTGATGGTGGTGCGCGACCGCATCGCCACCGGGCAACCGCACGCGACGACGCAGGTCGCCGTGCTCGAAGACGGCGTCCTCGTCGAACACTTCGTGACAACGTCGGCGTCGGCCTCAATGGTCGGCAACGTGTACCTCGGGCGCGTCCAGAACGTTCTGCCCAGCATGGAGGCCGCGTTCATCGACATCGGCCGCGGCCGCAACGGCGTGCTGTACGCCGGTGAGGTCAACTGGGAGGCCGCCGGACTCGGTGGCAACTCCCGCAAGATCGAGCAGGCGCTGAAGCCGGGCGACCAGGTGCTGGTCCAGGTCAGCAAGGACCCGGTCGGGCACAAGGGTGCGCGGCTGACCACGCAGATCAGCCTCGCGGGCCGCTTCCTCGTGTACGTGCCGGGCGGCACGTCCACCGGTATCAGCCGCAAACTGCCCGACACGGAGCGCAAGCGCCTCAAGGACATCCTGCGCGACATCGTGCCCTCGGACGCCGGAGTCATCATCCGGACCGCGTCGGAGGGTGTGAGCGAGGACGAACTCGCCCGCGACGTGACGCGTCTGCAGGACCAGTGGGCCGGGATCGAGGCTCAGGCCGCGAAGGCGGAATCCGGCAAGTCCGGTAACCCGCAGGCCCTGTACGAGGAGCCCGACCTTCTCGTGAAGGTCATCCGCGACCTGTTCAACGAGGACTTCTCCCAGCTCGTGATCGAGGGCGAGAAGGCCTGGTCGACGGTCGAGTCGTACATCAAGTCCGTCGCCCCCGACCTCATGCCGAGGCTCGAGCAGCACACGTCGGACAACGGTGTCGATGTCTTCGAGGCGCACCGCATCGACGAGCAGCTGGCGAAGGCGCTCGACCGGAAGGTCTGGTTGCCGTCCGGCGGCACGCTCGTGATCGACCGCACCGAGGCCATGACCGTGGTCGATGTGAACACCGGCAAGTTCACCGGTGCCGGCGGAAACCTCGAGGAGACCGTCACGCGGAACAACCTCGAGGCTGCCGAGGAGATCGTCCGGCAGATGCGCCTGCGCGACATCGGCGGCATGATCGTCGTCGACTTCATCGACATGGTGCTCGAATCGAACCGCGATCTCGTGCTGCGACGCCTGACGGAGGCCCTGGGCCGGGATCGCACCCGCCACCAGGTGTCCGAGGTCACGTCGCTCGGCCTGGTCCAGATGACGCGGAAGAAGCTGGGCACCGGGCTGGTCGAGGCGTTCTCGACGACGTGTGAGCACTGCCACGGCCGGGGCATCATCGTCCACACCGAGCCGATCGAGGTGAAGACCTCGGAGGACAACGGTGCGCGCGGGTCGTCCCGCGGCGGCGACTCCGGTGGCTCCCGCAAGAAGCGGGGACGCGACAAGTCGTCCGGCGGGGAGACCTCGCAGCCTCCCGTGCACGAGGAGACCCCGACGGTGGACGTCGCCGTCAAGCGGGCCCACCCGGTCGCTCTCGCGATGGCACACCACCATCACGAGGAGGAGGCCGCGCACGCGCACAGCGGGCACGAGGCGGAACCGGCCGAGCAGCCTGCCGCGGCGGTTCCCGAGCCCGAGCAGCCGGTCGCCGCCGTGGCGGAGACACCGGCGGCGGATCTGCCCGGCATCGAAGAAGCCGTGGTGGAGGCCCCGGCAGCGGTCGCAGCGGAAGCCGTCGTGGCACCCGCGGCGGAGGAAGCCGTGGCCGAAGAAGCCGTGGCCGAGGAGCCGGTCGTCGAAGCTGCGCCGGCCGAAGCGGCACCGGTCGCCGAGGCCCCGGAACCCGTCGTGGAGCGCGAGCCCGAACCGGAACCGGTGGCCCCGCCGCGGCGTAGGAGCCGTCGGGTGTCGAGGGCAGCGGCAGCGCCGGTGTCCGAAACCCCGAGCACCGGGACCGTATTCGTGATTCCGACACAGGAGCCCGGGGTGGAGCACGCACCGGAGCCGGAACCGGCCATGTCGGCTTCGGCCGTGAGCGGACCGCCGGCGTCCTCGCCGGACGGCGCGGATTCGCAGGCAGCGCCGCGCAGGCCGCGACGCCGTCGGGCCGCGGCACGTCCCGCCGGCCCGCCGGTGGACGCCGACAACTGACCAGGGAGCTCGGGAAGGCAATCGACGCCGGTTTGTACGGAACGGTTGCCTTCCTGTAACCTTGACCAGTCGCTACTCGGCGATGAAGGTCAGCTGTGCCCTCACCTGTGAGGGCTGCGCGATCTCGACCGAGCTAGCCGTCACACCAGACCAGTCGCGCACACTGTGGCGCGAGCAAGTTCGAAGAAGCAAGGGGTAGCCCTCCGATGGCAACGTACGCGATCGTCAAGACCGGCGGAAAGCAGTACAAGGTCGCTGTTGGTGACCTCGTCAAGGTCGAGAAGATCGAGGGTGAGCCCGGCACTGCTGTCTCGCTTGCTCCCGTTCTCGTCGTCGACGGATCCGATCTGACGACCGACGCCGACAAGCTGGCCAAGATCTCGGTCACGGGTGAGGTCGTCGAGCACACCAAGGGCCCGAAGATCCGGATCCACAAGTTCAAGAACAAGACCGGCTACCACAAGCGTCAGGGCCACAGGCAGAAGCTGACGGTCCTCAAGGTCACCGGCATCAAGTAGCTAGAGCTTCAGAGCTGATTTCCCCCGAGGAGGGTCAAGAACATGGCACATAAGAAGGGTGCATCCAGCTCCCGTAACGGTCGCGATTCAAATGCTCAGCGACTCGGCGTGAAGCGTTTCGGCGGCCAGTCCGTCAGCGCCGGCGAGATCCTGGTGCGTCAGCGCGGAACTCACTTCCACCCCGGCGTCAACGTCGGTCGTGGCGGCGACGACACGCTCTTCGCGCTCTCTGCCGGTGCCGTCGAGTTCGGCACCAAGCGCGGACGCAAGACCGTGAACATCGTTCCGGCGGCGGCAGAGGCCTAGTCCTGCCGCGAGTATGCATCGTCCCGTGAGGGACGTTTCAAGCTCCCAATAGGGGCGGACCTGGGTCGTGATACCCGGTCCGCCCCTATTGTTTTTTCAAGAGTGAGATCAACACAATTGACTGAGGAAGGATCCGGCAGTCATGTCCCGATTCATTGACCGCGTCGTGCTGCACGTCAGCGCCGGAAAAGGCGGCAATGGCTGCGCCTCCGTACACCGGGAGAAGTTCAAACCGCTCGGTGGCCCGGACGGAGGCAACGGCGGGCGTGGCGGTGACGTCGTGCTCGAGGTGGACGGCAACGTCCATACCCTCCTCGACTTCCATTTCCACCCCCATGCGAAGGCCACCAACGGCAAGCAGGGGATGGGTAGCAACCGTGACGGCGCCCAGGGCGACGACCTGATCCTGAAGGTCCCCGACGGCACCGTCGTCCTCGACGAGGACGGCCAGATCGTCGCCGACCTCATCGGTGTCGGCACCCGCTTCGAGGCCGCCCAGGGTGGCCGCGGCGGACTCGGCAACGCGTCCCTCTCGTCCAAGGCGCGCAAGGCGCCGGGTTTCGCGCTCCTCGGTGAGGACGGCGTCGAGCGGGAACTGGTCCTCGAACTGAAGTCCGTGGCCGATGTCGGGCTGGTCGGGTTCCCTTCGGCGGGCAAGTCCTCGCTCGTGTCGGTGCTGTCGGCGGCGAAGCCGAAGATCGCCGACTACCCGTTCACGACGCTCGTGCCGAACCTCGGTGTGGTGTCGAGCGGCGACACCACGTTCACGGTGGCCGACGTGCCCGGGTTGATCCCCGGCGCGAGCGACGGCCGCGGACTCGGACTGGACTTCCTGCGCCACCTCGAGCGGTGCGCCGTGCTGGCCCACGTCGTCGACTGCGCGACGCTCGATCCCGGCCGCGACCCGATCTCCGACATCGATGCGCTCGAGGCCGAACTCGCGGCGTACAAGGGCGCGCTGTCCGGGGACACCGGGCTCGGTGACCTCGCGGACCGTCCCCGCATCGTCATCCTGAACAAGGCGGACGTGCCGGAGGCGGCCGAGCTGGCCGAGATGGTCACCCCCGACCTCGAGGCCCGCGGATGGCCGATTTTCACGATCTCGGCTGTCAGTCGAGAAGGGTTGCGCCCGTTGACGTTCGCGCTGGCGAAGCTGGTTGCGGACTACCGTGAGGCGAACCCGAAGGCCGAGCCGAAGCGTCAGGTGATCCGCCCGGTGATCGCGAACGAGAACAGCTTCAGCGTCGTCGCCGATCCCGAGATCCCCGGTGGGTTCATCGTCCGCGGCACGCGGCCGGAGCGCTGGGTGCGGCAGACGCAGTTCGACAACGACGAGGCCGTGGGCTACCTCGCCGACCGCCTCGCGCGGCTCGGTGTGGAAACCGAACTCGTCAAGCAGGGTGCGGAGCCCGGTGCGTCCGTCACGATCGGCAACGTGAGCTTCGACTGGGAGCCCCAGACACCTGCCGGCGTCGATCTCACCCGCACCGGGCGCGGCACCGACCCGCGTCTGGATCAGGTGGAGCGCATCGGCGCCACCGAACGCAAGCACGCATCCAGGGTCCGTCGCGGTCTCGAAGGCCTCGACCCCGAAGACCAGTGAGCGCCACCCGGCGCACGATCGCGTCGGCGGGCAGCATTGTCGTGAAGATCGGATCGTCCGCGCTGACCAGCCTGGTCGGCGGGCTCGACGTCGGTCGACTCGACGCGCTGGCCGATGCGATCGAGGAACGGATGCGTGCCGGTTCCGACGTGGTCGTCGTGTCGTCCGGGGCCGTGGGCGCGGGTCTGGCCCCGCTGGGGCTGACCAAGCGGCCTCGGGACCTGGCGACGAAGCAGGCCGCCGCGAGCGTCGGCCAGCTGGCGCTGGCCCACGCCTGGGGCACGTCGTTCGCCCGGTACGGCCGCACGGTCGGGCAGGTGCTGCTCACCGCGGACGACATCGCCCGCCGCGCGCAGCACCGCAACGCGCAACGCACCCTCGACCGCCTACGCGCGCTGCACGCGGTCGCGATCGTCAACGAGAACGACACGGTCGCCACCGCGGAGCTGCGATTCGGTGACAACGACCGGCTCGCGGCGCTCGTCGCGCACCTGGTCGGTGCCGACGCCCTGGTCCTGCTGTCGGACGTCGACGGGCTGTACGACGGCGACCCCCGCAAGGGCAATGCGACGCTGATTCCCGAGGTGAACAGCCCCGAGGATCTCGACGGGGTGGTCGCGGGCTCGGGCGGCGCTCTCGGCACCGGCGGGATGGCGTCGAAGCTGTCGGCAGCGCGCCTCGCGGCCGATGCAGGCGTGCCCGTGCTACTCGCCGCCGCCTCGGACGCCGGGGCAGCACTGCGGGACGCCGGGGTGGGGACGGCGTTCGCGGCGCGGCCGTCCCGGTTGTCGGCGCGCAAGTTCTGGGTACGCCACGCCGCGGACGAGCAGGGGATCCTGCACATCGACGCGGGCGCTGTGCGTGCCGTCGTCACCAAACGGCGGTCGTTGCTTCCTGCGGGGATCAGCGCGGTGTCGGGGCGGTTCTACGGCGGCGACGTAGTCTCGCTCCTCGGCCCCGACGAGCGTCCCGTGGCCAGGGGAGTGGTGGCGTACGACTCGGCCGAGATCAGCGACATCCTGGGCAAGTCGACCCAGGAACTGCCCGCGGAGATGCAGCGCCCCGTCGTCCACGCGGACGATCTGGTGCCGCTCTGAGGGTCACGCGGGCAGTGCGGAGGACGCGTCGAGCAGTGCGGTGAGTGCTTCCGAACAGCCGGCGTGGAGGGTGAGGGCGGCGAACTCGTCGCCGCGTGTCGTCCCCCTGTTGACGATGACGATGGGGATTCCGCGTTTGGCGGCGTGCCGGACGAACCGCAGTCCCGACATGACGGTGAGCGACGAGCCGGCCACCAGGAGTGCCTCGGCCTCGTCGACCACGTCGTAGGCGGCGGCGACCCTCGGCTTCGGGACGGATTCGCCGAAGTACACGATGTCAGGTTTGAGCAGTCCGCCGCACGCCTCGCAGTCGACCATCCGGAAGTGTTCGGTGCTGGTGATCACCGCGTCGGCGTCCGGTGCGATCTCCACTCCCTTTGCAGCAGTGACGGTTTCGGTGAAACCCGGGTTCGCATGCTCGAGCCGGTCGGCGAGCGTGG
This sequence comes from Rhodococcus sp. NPDC127593, assembly GCF_042671975.1. Lineage (NCBI taxonomy): Bacteria > Bacillati > Actinomycetota > Actinomycetes > Mycobacteriales > Nocardiaceae > Rhodococcus > Rhodococcus sp. NPDC127593. Next base: position 194,428 of record NZ_JBHXWI010000010.1, read on the forward strand.
CCCGCGAGATCAGGGCGTCGCACGCCAGGCACCGGACCTGGGCGTACGTGCCGTGCAGGTCGATCACCCGGCGACTGCCGGCCTTGGTGTGCAGGAGGTCGACGTTCTGGGTGATGACCGCGCTCGCGACACCGGCCCGTTCGAGCCCCGCCAGGGCGCGGTGGCCGGTGTTGGGCCGGGCGGCGTCCATGTGCCGCCAGCCGAGGTGGTTTCGCGCCCAGTAGTGGCGACGGAAATCGGGGTCCCCGGTGAACTGCTGGTACGTCATGGGATTGCGCGGTGGCGAATCCGGACCCCGGTAATCGGGAATCCCGGAGTCCGTCGAGATGCCGGCGCCGGTGATCACACACAGGCGCCGGCCACCGAGTACGTCGATCAGTCGGGCGAACACGCACTCCAGGGTAGCGCCGGCTCAGTACCCGACGACAGGATCGATCAGAGCGGTGAGATTCTCGCCGGCGACGAAGCGGGTGACGTTCAGTGCCACGTGCTCGGCGAACGCTGGGGGGCGGACCGACGGCGGGTTGGAATCGTGGGGGGTGATGATCACGTTGGGCAGATCCCACAGCGGGTGGCCGTCGGGAAGCGGCTCGGGATCGGTGACGTCGAGTCCCGCTCCGCCGATCGTGTTGTCCCGCAGCGCTTTCACCAGTGCATTGGTGTGGACGAGCGAGCCGCGCGCGACGTTGATCACCCACGCGGTCGGCTTCATCTGCGCGAACTCCGCCGCCCCGACCAGATGGTGCGTGGCGTCGGTCGCGGGAGCCCCGAGCACGAAGTGATCCGCTCGGGCCCACACCTCGCCCAGACGGGTGGTGGGGAGCGTCTCGATCGCTCCCGGCACCGGGCTGCCGGAGCGATTCACCGCGATGACGTCGGCCCCGACGCCCGCGAGCATCGGGATCAGTGCCCGGCCGATTCCGCCGGCACCCACGATTGCCACCGTGGTGCCCCGCAGGGTGCCGATCTTCGAGAAGAACTCCTGCTGGCGCCAGGTCTTCGCCTCGAGGTGCTCCGGGAGTGCCCGCACCCCGGCCAGCAGCAACGTCAGCGCGTGCTCGGCGACGGTGGCGGCGAACGCGCCCGCCGCCGACGTCCACAGGACGGTGGTATCGGGTCTGATCACCTTCGCGGCGAACCACTCCTCGACACCCGCGGAATTCAACTGCACCCAGCGGATGTTCTCGGGAAGCGGGTCCGGGAAACCGATCGGACTCGTGGTCCAGACCAGAGCGTCCGCGGACTCGAGGGGGGCCACACGGGCACCGCCCCGGCGCACCGCATCCTCGAGGAGCGGGTCCGGGGCGGGTCCGATGGCTATAGCTGGAACAGCAGCGTCGTCGGCCATGGGGTCGAACTTACGCGGGAACCTCGACCAAGGGGTAGACACCGTTCTCGTCGTGGACCTCACGGCCGGTGACGGGCGGGTTGAACACGCACAGCATGCGCATTTCGGTGTCGGGCTCGACGCGGTGACGCTCGTGACCGTTGAGCAGGTACATCGATCCGGGCCCGAGTTCGTAGACCTTGTCGTTGTCGAGGTCGATCAATTTGCCGGTTCCCTCGACGAGCCAGACGGCCTCGACATGATTGGCGTAGTGAAACTCGTTGACCGAGCCCGCTTTGATCGTGGTCTCGTGGAACGAGAAACCCACTTTGTCGCCGCCGAGGATGATGCGCTTGCTGCGCCAGTTGCCGTCCTCGCTGGTGATGTCGCGGTCGGTGTCGGTGATTTCTGCGGTGGTGCGAACGATCATGTGAGTGTCGGTCCTCTCTCTAGCTGCAAACCTTGCCGGTGGCGTCGGCGAGAATGGCGAGTCCGTGGTCCAGTTCCTCGTCGGTGATGGTGAGCGCCGGCAGAAGCTTGACCACCTCGTCCGACGGTCCGGACGTCTCCGCGAGCAGTCCCTCGTCGAAGGCGAGATTGCAGACCTTGCCCGCGTTCTCCGGCTCGTCGAACACGAGACCCTGGACGAGGCCGCGACCGCGGGTGGAGACGGAGCCGTCGAACTGGTTCGCCAGATCGGTGAACGCCTGGTGGATCTTCTCGCCCTTGGTCAGCGTCGACTTGTGAAGGGTGTCGTCGGACCAGTAGTGGTCCAGGGCCACCTTCGACGTGACGAACGCCGGGTTGTTGCCGCGGAACGTGCCGTTGTGCTCGCCCGGGCCCCACACGTCGAGCTCACGCTTGAACAGCGTCAGCGCCATCGGGAGGCCGTAGCCGCTGATCGACTTCGACAGGCAGACGATGTCCGGGGTGATGCCGGCGATCTCGAAGGAGAAGAACGGTCCGGTGCGTCCGCAGCCCATCTGGACGTCGTCGACGATCAGCAGGATTTCGCGCTCGGCACACAGGTCGGCGAGGGCACGCAGCCACTCGGCCCGGGCGACGTTGACGCCGCCCTCACCCTGCACGGTTTCCACGATCACGGCGGCCGGACGGTTCAGGCCACTGCCCGAGTCGTCGAGAACGCGGCGGAACCAGTGGAAGTCCTCGGTGACGCCGTCGAAGTAGTTGTCGAACGGCATCGGCGTGGCGTGCACCAGCGGGATACCGGCGCCGGCGCGCTTCATCGAGTTACCGGTGACCGACAGGGCGCCGAGCGTCATGCCGTGGAAAGCGTTGGTGAAGTTGATGATCGACGAACGACCCGTCACCTTGCGCGCCAGTTTCAGTGCGGCCTCGACAGTGTTGGTGCCGGTGGGTCCGGGGAACTGGACCTTGTAGTCGAGCCCGCGCGGTTTCAGGATCTTGTCCTGGAAGGTCTCGAGCAGGTCGCGTTTGGCCACGGTCGACATGTCGAGACCGTGCGTGATGCCGTCGCCGACGATGTAGTCGACGAGCGCCGACTTCAGGACCGGGTTGTTGTGGCCGTAGTTCAGCGAACCGGCGCCGGCGAAGAAGTCGAGGTAGTCGCGGCCGTTCTCGTCGCGGATCCACGATCCGGACGCCGACTCGAAGACGGCCGGCCAGCCGCGGCTGTAGCTGCGAACCTCGGACTCGAGGCTCTCGAAAATGTTCGTATCGATATTAGTCATGTGCTGCATTCCTCCGGGGCATGCTCTTAGCCGATCGTGTATAGATCTTCGGCTTCGTGTCCATCGGGAAAATCATTAGGGGAGAACAGTTCTTGCTTGTTGATCGCCGTATCTCGGCGACGCGCCAATGCTGTGAACAGCGCGATCGAGGCCTCGTTGCCGGGGCTGATCGTCGTTTCGAGATGGGTAATCCCTTCGGGTGCAAGTCGATCGAGCAGCGCGCTCAGCATGCGACCTGCAATTCCCTTGCCGCGCTGGTCTGCGTCCACGGCAACTTGCCAGACGAACAGCGTCGCAGGGGATTCGGGGCGGATGAAGCCCGATACGAATCCCACGACGCGCTCGTCGACGACTGCGACGACCGACGAGCGGCTGAAATCTCTACACCACAACAGGTATGCGTAGCTCGAATTGAGATCGAGCACTTCCGTGTTCCTGGCGATCTCCCAGAGCCGGACTCCGTCAGTGATCTCTGGACTTCTGAACAACACCGCGTCCGGCGCGGTGGTCGGGATAGCACTCTTCTGAACAGGCGTCATTGGAAATTCGAACCTAACAACCATCCCCTTCGATTTCACGTGGCTCGCGAAATTGGACAGTTCAGGCGGCGGAGCTTTGCAGGTGAGACGTGCAAAGTGATGCTCATCACATTATGTAACTTTTGGGTGAACCGCAAGCGACACACTTCGCCTATTTGAGACTCGCGAGTGCGAAGGGGAGGACGGACGCCGCACCCGCCGCGCGGAGCGTCCTGGCGGCCATCGTGAGGGTCCAGCCGGTGTCCGTGAGGGTGTCGACGAGCAGCACCGGTCCGGCGCCGTCGGGAAGGTCGGGGACCTCCCAGGCGTCGACGAGCCCGGCCACCCGGTAGGCGGAGTTGGCCGCGGACACCGGCGGATGCTCCGGGCGCAGCCGCAGAACTCCCAGGTCGGTGAGGCGTCCGACGGAAGCGAGCTGCCCCGCGATCGACGCCGACAGCAGGGGATGGGTGGCGGATTCGACCGCCATGACGGCGGTGGGGCGCTCGGCCCAGTCCCAGGAGGCCAGCACCTGGATGCAGGCCTTCAGGACGGCGTCGGGGGCGGGTCCGTCCGGTTCGTCGAGCAGGGAACGCAGGCGCTGACCCCAGCCCAGGTCGGACAGCCGACCCAGGACGCGCCCCGGTTCGGGCCCGTCGGTGATCTTCCCGGACAGTGTCAGCCCGAGCTTCGAGAGGCCCGTGGGCCACTGTTTACGGGGCGCGAGGTCCACGCCTGGCCGTTCGAGGCGCGTTCTGGTCTGTTGCACCGCCTCGGCGTCCACGGTCGCGTCGTGGCGCACTCCGGTGCAGTTGTCGCATCGCCCACAGTCCGAGGTGCCCGCCGCCAGACCGGGATCGTCGAGCTGCTCGCGCAGGAACGCCATCCGGCACGTGGTGATCCGCTGGTAGTCGATCATCGCCTGCTGCTCGGACTCGCGGGCGCGTTCGAGGCGCTCGTAGCGGTCGGCGTCGTATGTCCACGGCTCCCCGGTGCCCACCCAGCCGCCGCGCACCCGGCGTACGGCACCGTCCACGTCGAGGACTTTCAGCACCATCTCCAATCGGGTGCGGCCCAGCTCCACCAGCGGCTCGAGCGCCTGTGTGGACTGCGGCCGGTCGGTGTCGAGGACCTCGATCACCCGGCGCACCACGTGCTCGCGGGGGAACGCCACGGACGCGAAATAACTCCAGATCTGCTTGTCCTCGGATCCGGGCAGCAGGATGACCTCGGCGCGGTCGGTGGACCGTCCGGCACGCCCGACCTGCTGGTAATAGGAGATGGGGGACGACGGCGCACCGAGGTGTACGACGAACCCCAGGTCGGGCTTGTCGAACCCCATGCCGAGCGCCGACGTCGCCACGAGGGCCTTGACGCGGTTGCCGAGCAGGTCCTGCTCGAGGGTCTCGCGCTCGGCGGCGTCGGTTTGCCCGGTGTATGCGGCGACCGTGTGGCCCTGCTCGGACAGCAGGCTCGCCAGATCCCGCGCCGCCGAGACGGTGAGCGCGTAGATGATGCCCGAGCCGGGCAGGCTGTCGAGCTTCTGGGCGAGCCACGCGGCCCGGGCGGTGGCCTCCGGAATCTGCACGACCGACAGGTGCAGCGACTCGCGTTCGAGGCCGCCGCGGAGGACGAGGGTTTCGGCGCCACCCACCCCGAGCTGTGTGGAGACGTCGGAGACGACGCGGTCGTTCGCCGTGGCCGTGGTGGCCAGAACGGGGATGCCCTCGCCCAGTTCGGCGATCAACGTGCGGATCCGCCGGTAGTCGGGACGGAAGTCGTGGCCCCAGTCCGACACGCAGTGCGCCTCGTCGACCACGACGAGGCCGGCGTCGGCGGCGAGGGAGGGGAGGACCTGGTCGCGGAAGTCGGGATTGTTGAGGCGTTCGGGGCTGACCAGCAGGACGTCGAGTTCGTTGTCCGCGACCCGGGCGTGGATGTCGTCCCACTCGGTGACGTTCCCGGAGTTGATGGTGGCGGCGCGCACGCCTGCCCGCTCGGCGGAGGCCACCTGGTTCCGCATGAGGGCCAGGAGCGGCGACACGATGACCGTGGGGCCGTGCCCGTGCGCCCGCAGGAGCTTGGCTGCGATAAAGTAGACCGCCGACTTGCCCCAGCCCGTCCGCTGGACGACCAGCGCCCGTCTGCGGCCCACCACGAGCGCCTCGATCGCCGTCCACTGGTCGTCGCGGAGGGTGGCGTGCTCGCCTGCCAGCTCGCGGAGCAGCCGTTCGGCCTCGTCACGGAGTGCGGGTTCGGTGGCGGTCGTCATGCCCCCATGGTGCACGACACGGGTGACACGAAGGATCCGGGCGACGGCAGGAGCTCGCTCAGCCGGGCAGTGCCGCCTCGATTTCGGCACGGGTGGGTGAGGACGTGGAGGCGCCTCGGCGGGTGGTGGCGAGCGCGCCCGCCGAGCACGCGAACGGGACGGCGGCCGCGGGCCCGCGCCTCCACGAGACGGTCAGGGCACCGGCGAACGCGTCGCCCGCCCCGGTCGTGTCCACCACCTCGACCTCGGGGGAGTCGGCGTGGAGCGCGGTGCCGTCGCTGCCCGCGTAGTCCGCACCCGACGACCCCAGCGTGGTCACGACATGGGAGACGGCGCCGGTGACCTCGGCGCCGAGTTGCGCAGCCTCGGTCTGATTGACGAGGAGCACGTCGACCAGCGCCACGAGTTCGGGCGGAAGTGTCTGCGCCGGTGACGGATTCAACATCACGACGGTGCCGTGTGCCGCGGCGTGCGCCGCCGCGGCCAACACGGTGCCCAGGGGTATCTCGAGTTGGCAGAGCAGGACGTCGGCGTCTGCGATCGCGGTGAGTTCGGCGGGCGTCAGGTCCGTCACGGTGCTGTTGGCGCCCGGAACCACGACGATGCTGTTCTCGCCGGCGGCGTCGACGGTGATCGCCGCGATCCCGCTCGGCCCGTCCACTTCGCGCAGGTACCGCGTGTCGACCTCGGCGTCCACGAGGGCCTGCCGAAGGTCGAGAGCGAAAACGTCGGAGCCGACGGCGCCGATGAACGTCACGTCACCGCCGGCCCGCGCCGCGGCGATCGCCTGGTTGGCACCCTTGCCGCCGGGGGTGGCGGCAAAGGCGCTGCCCAGGATCGTCTCTCCCGGCGCGGGCAACCGCTCGGTCGCCGTCAGTAAGTCCATGTTGATGCTGCCGACCACGGCGACCCTTGGAGCGGACATACCCCGAGACTAACCCGCGTCGGCGGCCGCCGTCTCCTCTGCGGGCGTCGCGGATGCGTCGCCCTTGGTGCGGCGGAGACGCTTCAGGATGCGGCGGGCCTCGGCGTCCGTGGCCACGGCGGGCGGCGAACCCTCCAGCGGCTTCCGGGCGGTCTCGGAGATGAGCAGAACCGCGATACCGCCGATGACGGCCGCGACCATCATGTACATCGGCGCGACGAGGTCGCTGCCCGTCGCATCCTGCAGCGCCGTGAGAACGAGGGGTGTGGTGCCACCGAAGATCGACACCGCGAGGTTGTATCCGATCGCCAGCCCGCCGTAGCGGATTCCGGTGGGGAACAGCGCGGGAAGGACCGACGGGAATACACCGACGAACAACAGCAGGAGGCCGCCGAGCATCGCGAGTCCGACGAAGACGGTGAAGTAGTGGCCGACACCGATCAACAGGTACGCGGGCAGCGACAGCGCGAAGAATCCGACGAAACCGGCCAGCAGCACCGGTTTACGACCGACCCGGTCGGACAGCTTCCCGACGAAGCTGATGCACACCATCATGATCAGCATCACGATGATCATGAGGACGAGGCCGTGCGACTCGTCGTAGCCGAGCGTGTTCGACAGGTACGTCGGCATGTAGCTGAGCAGGCCGTAGTGCGCGATGTTGTACGTGGCGACCAGGACGACGCACAGCACCAGCGGTCGCCAGTTCTCCACCAGGGTCTCGCGCAGTTTGCGTCCCGTGGATTCGTCTGCGAGCGAACGCTCTTCGGCCTGCTCCATCTGCTGGAACGCGGGCGTCTCCTCGAGCCGCAACCGCAGGTAGAGGCCGATCAGGCCCAGCGGACCGGCGAGCAGGAACGGAATTCGCCACGCCCAGTCCACCAGAGCGTCGGCGCTGACCACGGTGCTGATGATGGTGACCAGGCCCGCGGCCGCGACATACCCGGCGAGGGTTCCGAATTCGAGGAAGCTCGAGAAGAACCCGCGGCGCTTGTCCGGCGCGTACTCGGCGACGAACGTGCTGGCGCCGCCGTACTCGCCGCCCGTCGAGAATCCCTGCACGAGCCGGAACAGCACCAGCAGAATCGGTGCCGCGAGCCCGATGGATCCGTAACTCGGGATCAGGCCGATGGCGAACGTGCTGCCCGCCATCAGGATGATCGTGGTGGCGAGCACCTTCTTGCGGCCGATCCGGTCACCGAGCGGACCGAAGAACAGTCCACCGAGGGGACGGACGATGAACGCCGCGGCGAAGATCGCGAACGTCGACAGCAGCTGTGCGGTACCGCTGGCCTCGGGAAAGAACACCTTGCCGATGGTGGTCGCGAGGTAGGCGTACACGCCGAAGTCGAACCACTCCATGGCGTTGCCGAGCATGGTGGCCTTGACGGCCCGTTTGACGGAAGCCTCGTCGGTGACCGTGACATCAGGTGATTCGGCCACCTCGGCCGACGTGATCGAGTGATCTGGTGCATTCATGTCGTGCGCTCCCCAGCGCAGTTATCACCCGCGCGGGGCACGTACCTGATGCACGCATCTTTTCGTCGCCCGCACGGCGATTGCTGGTCGGGTTCGGCAACCCACGGCCCTTCGGCGCGATGCGGCCCCCGCCGATCGGCTCTGGCTCGTGGCTCGGTCCCGCCCCACCGTCCGGGGTGCGGGACTACCAGCTGTAAGAGCGATTACCGTAGCAAAGGATGTGCGGGCTTGTCGGCCCGAGCCTCAGTACGCCCGTGCGTATTGCGCCGGAATCTGCGGCGTCACCTGGGCATTCAACTCGAGTGCGGCTTTTCGCGGCCAGTACGGGTCGCGCAGCAGTTCGCGCCCGAGGAACACGGCGACGGCTTCTCCCGACTCCACGATCCGCTCGGCCTGGTCCGGCTCGGTGATCAGCCCGACGGCGGCTGCCGGGACCGTGGTCTCGTTCTGGATGCGACGGGCGAACGGGACCTGATAGCCCGGTCCCACCGGGATCCGGGCGGACGCGACGCCGCCGCTGGAGACGTCGACGAGGTCGACGCCGAGGTCGGCGAGGGCCTGCACGAGGGAGACGGTCTGATCCGGCGTCCAGCTGTCCGCGTCGAGGCCGGGCTCCTCGGACAGCCAATCGGTGGCCGAGACCCGGACGAAGACGGGCAACTCGGCCGGCCACACCCCGCGTACCGCCTCGACGACCTCGAGCAGGAGACGAATGCGGCCCGCGAAGCTGCCGCCGTACTCGTCGGTGCGGTGATTGCTGACCGGTGACAGGAACTGGTGCAGCAGATAGCCGTGTGCCGCATGGATTTCCACCACCTTGAAACCGGCCCGCGACGCCCGCTCGGCTGCGGCGGCGAAATCCGCGACCACCTTCCGGAGGTCGGCGGTCGTCGCCGCGGCCGGCGGGGTGTGGTCGCCGAAACCGATCGCGCTCGGCGCCACCGTCTGCCAGGACAACGGATCGTCGTCGGCGAGGCTCCCGCCCCCGCGCCACGGCACGTGCGCGGATCCCTTGCGCCCGGCGTGACCGAGCTGGATGCCCGGGACCGCGCCGAAGTACTCGAGCTGCGCGTTGATCTCCGCGAAGGCCTCGGTCTGGGTGTCGTTCCAGATGCCGAGGTCGGCGGGGCTGATGCGGCCCTCCGGGCTGACGGCCGTCGCCTCGGTGAGGATCAGCCCGGCACCGCCGATGGCGCGCGTGACGAGGTGCGTCCGGTGCCAGTCGTTGGGCACCCCCACGTCGCGGCCCGTCACGTCGGCCGAGTACTGGCACATCGGCGCCATCCACACCCGATTGGGGACGGTGACTCCACGGAAGGTGATGGGTTCGAACAACACGCTCACTGCAGCACTCCTGCCTCTGATGGTCTCGACCAGTCGCAACCAGCGCGGGGGACGAAATCATTCCCGCGCCCCTGTATATAGGCTGTCTTCATGACTGCAGTGACTTCCACCTCGTCGGCCGGTGCCGCGGTGGATACCCGTGAAGCCGTCCACGCAGCGGCACGTCGCGCCCGCACCGCGTCGCGGGTCCTCGCGCTGCTCACCACCGCGCAGAAGGATGCGGCGCTCCATGCGGCGGCCGATGCCGTGCTCGCCGCCTCGGCCGACATCCTCGCCGCCAACGCGGCCGACATCGAGACGGCGAGGGCGTCGGGCACCGAGGACTCCCTGCTCGACCGCCTGCGGCTGACCCCGGAGCGGATCGAGGGGATCGCGTCCGGACTGCGCCAGGTGGCCGGTCTGCCCGACCCGGTCGGTGAAGTGCTGCGCGGCTCGACCCTCCCCAACGGTCTCGAACTCCGTCAGCTGCGGGTGCCGCTCGGCGTGGTGGGCATGGTGTACGAGGCCCGCCCCAACGTCACCGTCGACGCGTTCGGACTGGCATTGAAGTCGGGCAACGCGGCCCTGCTGCGCGGGTCCTCGTCCGCGGCGAAGTCGAACGCGGCGCTGGTCGTGGCTTTGCGGGCGTCGCTGGCGGCGCAGCAGCTGCCGGAGGACGCGGTGCAGTTGCTGCCGAGCGAGGATCGCTCCAGCGTGACGCACCTGATCCAGGCCCGCGGGCTGGTGGACGTCGTCATTCCCCGCGGCGGCGCCGGCCTGATCAGCGCCGTGGTGCGCGACGCGACCGTCCCGACCATCGAGACGGGCGTCGGCAACTGCCACGTCTACGTCCACTCGGCGGCCGACCTGGAGATGGCCGAACGGATCCTGCTCAATTCCAAGACCCGGCGACCGAGTGTCTGCAACACCGCGGAGACGGTGCTGATCGACGCCGCGATCGCCGAGACGGCGGTGCCGAAGCTGCTGCAGGCCCTGCAGATGCACAGTGTCACGGTCCACGGGGATCTGCCGGGACTGGTGCCCGCGACCGAGTCGGACTGGTCCGAGGAGTACCTCACCCTGGATGTGGCGCTCAAGGTCGTCGACGACCTGAACGCCGCGGTCGAGCACATCGACCGCTACGGAACCGGCCACACCGAGGCCATCGTGACCTCCGACCTCGCGGCCGCCCGCGAGTTCACCGCCCGGGTCGACGCCGCCGCCGTCATGGTCAACGCCTCCACCGCATTCACCGACGGTGAGCAGTTCGGATTCGGCGCCGAGATCGGGATCTCCACGCAGAAACTGCACGCGCGTGGCCCGATGGGGCTCCCCGAACTGACCTCCACCAAGTGGATCGTCTGGGGTGACGGGCACACCCGCCCGGTCTAGACCCTCACCCACCCCCTTCCGTCAAGCCCCGCCGCCCGTCAACCCCCTGCCCGTCAACCCCCTTCCGTCAAGCCCCGCCGCCCGTCAACCCCCTGCCCGTCAACCCCTCTGAAAGGAGCGAGCGTGGACCGCGCACTGCCCACCACGACGCCGTTCTTCGCGAGCGTCGACGACGTCATCGCTCGGCTCGCCGAAACCGGGTACCTGTCCGACAAGGGCACCGCGACCGCGGTGTTCCTCGCCGACAGACTCGGGAAACCCCTGCTCATCGAGGGTCCCGCCGGAGTCGGCAAGACCGAACTCGCCCGCGCCGTCGCCGAGACCACCGGTGCCGAACTGGTGCGGTTGCAGTGCTACGAGGGCGTCGACGAGGCACGCGCGCTGTACGAGTGGAATCACGCGAAGCAGATCCTGCGGATCCAGGCGGGCAGCGACCACAGCTGGGACTCCACCAAGGCGGACGTCTTCTCGGAGGAGTTCCTGCTGTCGCGGCCGCTGCTGACCGCGATCCGGCGCGAGGACCCGACGGTGCTGCTGATCGACGAGACCGACAAGGCCGACGTCGAGATCGAGGGCCTGCTCCTCGAGGTGCTCAGCGATTTCGCGGTCACCGTCCCCGAACTGGGCACCATCACGGCCACACGCAAGCCGTTCGTCGTCCTCACCTCGAACGCCACCCGCGAATTGTCCGAGGCCCTCAAGCGCCGCTGCCTCTTCCTGCATCTCGACTTCCCCGACGCCGAGCTCGAGCGGAAGATTCTCGCGAGCCGGGTGCCGGAACTTCCCGAGGCGGTGGCCGAACAGCTGGTCAGGACCATCCGCGTGCTGCGCGGCATGCAACTGAAGAAGCTGCCGTCGGTCGCCGAGACCATCGACTGGGGTCGCACGCTCCTGGCGCTCGGGCTCGACACCCTCGACGACGACGCCGTGCGCGCCACGATGGGTGTCGTCCTCAAACACCAATCCGATCAGCTACGGGCCGCTGCCGAGCTGCGACTGAACTGAAGGACTTCCCCATGGCTGCTGGTGGTCCACTCGCGTCCCGGTCGAAGCCGGGCGGTCCCGCGGCGCCGCACGGGCTGCCGGGGCATCTCGTCGACTTCGTCGAGGCGTTGCGGAGGCGCGGCATCACGGTCGGACCGTCCGAGACGGTCGACGCCGGTCGGGTGATGTCGGTCCTCGATCTGCTCGACCGCGAATCGCTGCGCGAGGGTCTCGCGTGTGCGCTGCTGCGGCGGCCCACCCATCGGCCCACGTTCGACGCGTTGTTCGAACTCTGGTTCCCGGCGGCGGTCGGAAGCCGGGCGGACGGGGCGATCGACACAAGTCTGCCGCGGAACGCGAAGGGTGAGATCGACTACGAGGCGCTGCGCGAGCTGATCGTCGAACTCCTCACCGACGGGTCGCCGGAGGCGATCGAGCTCACCGAACTCCTGACCGCGCAGATGGTCGAGGAACTCGGGCAGTACCAGTCGGCGAACGGCCCGTCGTTCTCCGCGTACCAGGCGCTGCGGGACGTCGCGCCGGAAAACCTGCTGAAGAAGATCCTCGACGGACTCCTCGGCAATCAGCAGGACGGCGGCGCCCGAACGACGGAAAGCTACGAATCGGAGGTGGCCAAGCGCACCGCAGCCCAGCGGATCGCCGACTTCCGGAAGATGATCGAGAAGGAGACGCGGCGACGGTCGGCCGAGAACCTCGGCAAGGAACGGGTGGCGTCGTACGGCGTGCCCCGGCTGGCCGAGGAGGTCGACTTCCTGCGCGCGTCCGACGCCGAACTGACGGCGCTGAAACGCAACGTCACCCCGCTGGCCCGGCTCCTCGCCAGCCGCCTGGCTGTGCGGCGCAGCCGCAACCGGGCCGGTTCGATCGACCTGCGCCGGACCCTGCGCAAGTCGATGTCCACCGGCGGAGTGCCCATCGACCTCGTCCAGCGCAAGCCCCGCCGGGCGCGCCCCGAACTCGTCGTGATGTGCGACGTATCGGGTTCGGTCGCGGGTTTCAGCCACTTCACTCTGCTGCTCGTCCACGCGCTGCGCGAACAGTTCTCCCGCGTGCGGGTGTTCGCGTTCATCGACACCACCGACGAGGTCACCCGCTTCTTCGACGCGGGAGCCGACCTCGGCAGCGCCATGTCGCGGATGATCCGGGAAGCCGACCTGGTCGGCTACGACGGGCACTCCGACTACGGCAACGCGTTCGGGGTGTTCGCCGAGCGATTCACCCAGAGCATCACCTCGCGGACGTCGCTGCTGGTGCTCGGCGACGGCCGCAACAACTACCGCGACCCGAATCTGGAGGCCCTGGCCCGGCTCGTGTCGGTGGCGAAACACGCGCACTGGCTCAACCCGGAGCCCCGCGGTCAGTGGGGAACGGGCGACTCGGCGGCCAAGGTGTACAACGAGGTCATCAGCATGCACGAATGCCGATCCGCTCAGCAGCTGGCGTCGGTGGTCGCCGGGTTGCTGC
>NZ_JBHXWI010000011.1:0-124586 GCF_042671975.1 Rhodococcus sp. NPDC127593
AAACCTGTCGGACCTGTGGTACACAATGATCAGGTGAACGCAGCCTGATGCTCATCGGGCCGCCACCGAAGTTCCACGGAACTCGGGACATCCTCAACATCGCCGCCGAGGACAAAAAGCTGTTCTGGATCGAGGGCACCACGCAGCGGTTCCGCGGATACAACTACTTCGGCGAGCACCCCGAACCCATGCTCGAGTGGTTCGACTCGCACATCGATTAGTTCATTGCCGCAGTAGTCAGTGATGTCATGATGATGTCTGAGTCCCCGTCTCGTTCACCTCCGCTGCCAATGAGTGCCGGGCGGTTTCCGCCCGGCGGGCGCCACGACCGGGAAATTCCGACCTTCGCCAGAAACGGTGCCTGAACGCCTGCCGACGACCACATCTACAGCGACAGGTGCGCGAACGGTCGCTCGTCAGGCGAAGTGGGTATTGAACCAGTCGAGCATCTGCGCAGGCTGCTGGGCGAAATAGTTGTACCCGTCGAACCGGCGTGTGGTGCCCTCGATCCAGAAGAGTTTCTTATCCCGCGCGCCGAGGGCATCGTAGATTCCCTGGACATCGGACGGCCGGGTACTGGAGTCTTCACGCACCTGAATCACAAAGGTCGGAGCCTGCACATCGGGGGCGTACGACAGAGGGGAGAGCTCGTCCAGGTCGAAGCTCGTCAGATTCTTGATTTCCTTGGCGAACATCTCCACGCCACCCGGGATGCCATTAGTTTCACAGGCAACCTCGACAAAGGGCCGAAGAGACACCGGTTGGACCGCGACCATGGCCCGGATGTTCTCGAACTCCTCGGGGTGCTTGGACATCGCAACGATAGTGGAGTCCGCGCCAAGACAGCGGCTGAGCAGTCCGATACGGGAGTTGTCGATGTTCATCCGGGACCGACCGTAACGAAGGGATCCGATCACGTCCCGATACTCGAGCAGGCCGATGCCGACGACGCCGCCGTTCCCGGAGCCGCTCAGCCCGTGGTTGCGCAGGTCGTACGCCAGGACGTTGTAACCGGCGTCGTGGAGGTTCTTGTAGTCGGGCAGAAAGTTGACCTCGAAATCGGCGAAGAAGCTGAACTCTTCGATGTGACCCGGATAGCCGTACCGATTACAGGGCATCGGGTGGTTGGCGATAACAAGCTTGTCGGAGTCGGCCGGAACGAACCAGCCTTCCAACGGAGTCCCATCCATCGAAGGGAAGGTCACGTCCTCATAGGCGAGACCCACCTCGTCTGGGCGGCGTAGCACAGGAGTCCGCATCGAGTACGCGAGTGTCCGTGCAAGCGTCGAAACAAACTGCTCTGACGTGGTCGTCATGGTTCTAACTCTCCTGATTCAGGGATCAATTGGGGCATCGGGACCGAGCCGTGAGGTGCAGGCCCTTCGTAACGCGTCATCCACATTCACACGCAATCCCCACGCAAGGCAGAGCAGATCCCTTCCTGGCAATACCGGTTCCAGGGAACAAACCTGCCCACCCACCACCCGCGCCGAAGATGGACAATTACAGCCATGAGCAACCGCGGGGAACACAACGAATTAGGAGACTTCCTGAGGGCTCGTCGGGCCGAAGTCACCCCTGACGAGGTGGGGCTACCGACCATCGGCCACCCGCGCAGGGTGGCCGGGCTGCGCCGGGAAGAAGTCGCTCAGCTCGCATCCATCAGCGCGGACTACTACACCCGCATCGAGCAGGGGCGACTGGCCGGTGCATCAGTCTCCTCGCTGGCCGCCATTGCGCGCGCCCTGCGCCTGAGCCCCGACGAGACCCGCTACCTCCACCAGCTAGCACACAAATCCGAGGCACCCCGCCTTCGTAAACGCGTGCAACAGCATGTGCACCCCCAGACCCAACGTCTGCTGGACAACTTGACCGACACCCCCGCTCTCGTTCTCGGCCGTCATATGAGTGTCCTAGCTTGGAATTCCCTCGCCGCAGCTCTTTACACCGACTTCGGGGTGCTCCCGACCAGGGACCGCAACCTGTTGCGGCTGACTTTTCTCGATCCGCACATCCGTGACCTCTACACCGACTGGGAATCCGCCGCCCGAAACTGTGTGGCTTTCGCCCGGATGGACGTCGCTCACTCACCCGCGGATCCGGAGCTCCAGGCATTGGTCGGCGAACTCTCTGTCCTCGACGAGGACTTCCGTCAGTGGTGGGCATTGCATGACGTCGCTTACAAAACATTCGGCACCAAACAATTCCACCACGCTGTGGCCGGTGATCTGACGTTGGATTGGCAAACCCTCACCTGCCCACACGACCCCGATCAGTCGATCATGGTCATGACGGCACCACCAGGATCACCTTCCCAGCAGGCACTGCGCTTTCTCATCTCGTGGGCTACCGAGAGTGGAGATGAGCACCACAGCGTGCAGCCCTAGGAACAGCAACGCAAGCAACGACTCCAACTCGTCGGGTTTCGCAAACAACACGTGGCAACTCCGCATTAAGGTTGCGTCGGTCCACGACCCGGGCAGCGACCTGCGTGCGGGAGGTGAAGCCCAGTTTGGCCAGGATGTGCTCCACATGCCCTTGCGCGGTGCGAGGGGAGATCACCAGACGGGCAGCGATGGCCTGATTGGTCAAAGCTTCGGCGATCAGATCGGCAACTCGGCGTTCCCGCTTGGTCAGTCGCGTCGACGCGCCGGTGGCCTGTCCGGAGGTGCCCGACGGTTGCTCGGGAAGGCGTATGCGATAGCGGCATCGAAGCCAAGTCCCTCGCCCTTGCGGAATGCCCCTGCGAATGCTGTGTCACCAATTTGTTTGCCGGGTACTCCGTTCGCATTCCTCATGGAAGACAGTCAAGTTGGAATGAATGACCACTGTGCTGCCTATGGACCGCGCCAGCCCTTCTGCGGCGCCCAACAGGACCGCAGCCCGTGGTGCGCCGCGTTGTCCGACGCCGATCCAGGCGAGCGCCTCGATGCAGGCTGCGGCGACGTGGGGGCTGTGCACTGTCCGAGTCAAATCCAGCGATTGTTCGAGGAGTTGGACCGCGCGATCGGTGTCGCCTTTTCGCCACACGGCAAGGCTCAGGGCCCACTGCGAGTGTGACCGATACACCTTCTCGTCGTGGGTGTCCGTGATCGCGAGAACACGTTCGTGGCATACGATCGCGCGATCCGTCAGGCCGATCAACCCATAGGCCAACCCCAACAAGTACAGGACATGGTCACACCCTCGGCCTGACGTCACGGCCAGCGTGCGGCAGGGCCTACTTCGTTTCCTGGATCTCGCTGGGCCGCCAGCTCTTGTCGAAGAAGGATTGCAGCGGGCTGTACAGGCGCAGGATGACGAACCAGCCCTTTCCCGGAACGGTCTGGATCCAGTTGCCGTCGCCGACACCGTCGGGCTTCTCGGGGCCGATGTGGACGGTGGTCGACCCGTCGGCATCGGCCTCCGCGGCCGGTGACGGGTAGCTCTGACTCCCCGATCTCGGGAAGCGCTGCGATGTTTGCAGCATCGACCGGGTCTGGTTGTCGTACAGGGTGACCGACCAGAACCGGGCCGCGGGGATGTCCGGCGGCAACGACATCTTGTAGGTCTTCGCGCCGTCGTAGTAGTTGTTCTCGGTGTCCTTGAAGGCCGCCAGATATTGCGATCCGATGCCGGTCAATCGCATGCACATCGCCGGGGTGATGCCGGTGTAGCCGTAGAGGAACAGGGTCCGCAGGTGCAGTTTCCTCGCACCGCCGGGCGGGAACGGCTTGATGCCCTCCTCGGTGACCAGCGGCGGCGGCGTCTCGAAGGTGAAACCGCCCGGGAAGAGCATGTTGGTCCAGGCCGAGTCCGGGTAGTACCGGAGGCCCTCCGCATCGCGGCCGTCGAACATCAACGACCGCGAGGTCGCGTGCCCCACCGCGGCCGCCTCCTCCAGAATCTTGCGCATCCGCTCGTCCGGGTCGAACCTTTCACCCTTGACGATGCCGATCGCCGCCAGTTGTCCCATCGTCTCGGGGTCGGTGGCGGTGGCGGGCTGCTCCTGGATCATCGCGTTGAGCGTCTCGTAGAAACCGAAGCCGGACGGTGGGATGGTGTTGAGCGCTGTGCCGCTGGCCTCGACGAACCGGGTCTCCGGCGGCGCCGCCGCCTTCCCCGGGCGGACCTTCCCTTCCAGGAGGGTCGCGACGCTGGTCCCGTAAGTGCCCGGCACGTACGGATAGATCGCGAGAGTGCTCTTGATCAGGGCGGCCGTGGGCTTCGGGTCGTTGTCCTGCATGAAGGAACGACCGATCAGCAGGGCCTGGTTGGTGCCCGAATGTCCGACGTGGAAGCCGCTGTCGGGCAGGGGACCGTCGTAGCCCGGGGGGACGAGCAGGAATCTGCCGCCCTCACCCCGGTCGGGGCCGGGAAGGCCGAAGTCGCAGATCCAGTGGAACCACATGTCGTCGAAGGTGCCCAACGCCATCGGCGGTGTCTCGACCACCATCGGGCCGTCGCTGAGATTCACGACCGACCAGTAGTAGATCGTGTCGGCGTTGGCGGTCAGGAACAGCGATTGGGAATCCATCAGGTCCGAGAAGATCAGGATCGAGTTGTCCTCGGCACCGGCGTCGATGAATCCCTGACGCAGCGCCCAGGTGGATGCTCCCTGAAAGGCGCCCAGGTAGACGTTCACCCCGTGCAGGAAATCGAGGTGGTCGTACGCCTTCTCCACTGTTTCCCTGGACGGTGCACCGTCGGTGAACTCCAAGGCGCCGAGGCGGGTTTCCATCCGGTCGGGCGCGGAGATCGATTCCAAGGTTTTTCGGTCGACACTCATCTGACAGGTTCCTTCCACTCTTGACGCTGGCGACGCGGCTGACGCGGCCCCGGATGCGCACCGCGCGCAAATCTGTCCTGTGCCCGGGCGCTACCGCCCGGGGCGGTTCATGCCTTGTTCTCGTACTGCTCGGCGGCGGTGTCGATGGTCAACCCGGAGCCGAAATGCGGACCGCCACCGATGTTGTAGATGCCGGCGATCCGCTTGGGATAGGAGTTGGCGGCGACGACGGCTTCGGACCAGGGGTCGAGGTGCGACAGCAGTTCGTCGAGGTCGTCTCCGAGTGCGTCCAGCACGGACCGTTCGAGTTCGTCGGTGCGAACCTCGATTTCCTCGCGGAATGCGCGGCCGGCGTCGGTGAGCTTCTCATCGCCGGTCATCAGTCCACGCTTCTCGAGTCGCTCGAATCCGGCGTCCATGTCGGCGGCGGCCCAGCCGCGGGTCGGAGCGTATGCGCGGGCGGGTAGCCCCCACCACTGTTCGGTCAGCAGCAGGATCTCGACCGCGTCGACGCCGCCGACCGCCCAGGTGATGACGTGGCTGTCGCCGCGGTGCTCCCGCAGCAGGTCCGCGGCCCGCCACAGGTCGCCGATCGGGTTGCCGGGGAAGCCGAGCGAGCGCAGTCCCCCGTAGATCGGGTGCGCTTCCCACCGGGCCGCGGCGGCGCCGCGGCGGAGGAGCTCGGTGACCCGATCGAGGCCCTCGGGCTGATCACCGAGCACCCGCGCCAGCATGGCGGTCGCACCCTTCTCCCGAGCTGCGAGGACCGCCTCCCGGCCGGCGATCTGCCAACCGGCCTCGACGGCCGGCACGACCACCTTCGGGTTGAAGCAGCCGAAGGCGGCGACAACTACTTCCGGCACCTGGCCCAAACATGCGCCGCGACTGGTGAAGTACGCCGTTAAATCCGGGCGGGCCGCGCCTTCATGGGTGACGGGACTGCCCGCAAAACCGAGTTCCTCGTACGCCGCATGCGCCTCCGGGGCGAAGTACACCCCGGCCGCCACCGGTTCCAGCGCGTTGCGCAGCCGGCGAGCCCTCTCCTGGAAATCTGTGGTCATCGGATCTTCTCCCTTTTTGTTCGGTGCCCGCCGGTCATGTCGAGGGTGTCGTTTCCTGGGCTGGTTCTGTCTCGCCGCGGGGGTTGTTGCGGAACCAGGTGGCGTAGCGGTTGGCCAGCGGAGCGGCGCTGAGTCCGTGGGCCAGGACCGAGAGCCCGATCGTGACGATCGCGGTGGTCAGGAGCAGATCCTCGTGGGGCAGTTCGCCCGGTTCTTCGAGGATGAGAATCGCGAAGACGATGGTGGCGAGCCCGCGGGGGCCGAACCAGCCGATGAAGCCGACGGTCGGGGCGCGGGCGTGCATCCCGATCATCGACAACGCCACGGGGACCATGCGGACGACGGTCAGACTCACCACCGCGTAACCGAGCACCGCCCAGGACAGGTGGCCGAGGGCGCGGCCGAGCAGGATGGCGCCGAAGACGATGAAGGTCACGGCGCTGAACAGGTCCCCGGACTCGTCGAGGAGGCCCGCACCGTCACTGCCGGCCCCACTGCGACGCCGGATCGTCCCGAAGGTGAGTCCACCGACGAACGCGGCAATGAATCCCGACCCGCCCAGCGGCACGGCGACGGTGTAGGCGAGCACGGCGGCGGCGACGGGAACGATCTGCGCCCACAACGGGTCGATCGTGCGGCGCCGTTGGGCGGTGATCAGGATCGCGGCGGCGACCGCCCCGGCGCCGAGGCCGGCCACGATGCCGTACCCGATCTGTTCGGCGAGCAACCGGACGGCCGCGCCGTTGCCGATCGCCCCCGACTCGGCCTGGGCGACCGCCAGCACGATCAGAAAAAGCGGCACGCAGATCCCGTCGTTGAGACCACTTTCGACGTTCAAGCCCTGCCGCACCCGGGACGGCAGAAGCGGGAGCGTGACCACGGCCTGCCCGAGCGCGGCATCGGTGGGGGCAAGGATCACCGCGAGTAGCAGCGCCTCGGGCCAGGCGAAGTCACCGAGCATCACCACCGCGGCGCCGAAACCAGCCGCGATCGTCAACGGCAGCCCGATGCCGAGCAGCCGTGCCGGCAAGGAGATTTCGGCGCGCAGTGCCGGCAGGTCCACATGGGAGGCATCGGAGAACAGCACCAATGCCAGCGTCACCTCCGCGAGGAGTTTGATGATCTCGCCGGTGGCTTCCACGTCGATCAGCCCGGCCACGCTCGCGCCGAGTACGAGGCCACTGCCGGTGAAGACGATCGGGGCGGTAATCGGTGTGCCCTTGATGCGGCCCGAGATCGCCGCAAAGACGAGCAGCACCCCGGTGATTGCAGGCAGTGCCCACGTCACGATGCACCGACTCAATGCGCCTGGTCAACCTCGCTGGGTCTCCAGGTCTTGTCGAAGAACGATTGCAGCGGACTGTAGAAGCGCAGTATCACAAAGAATCCCTTGTCCGGATCACTCTGGATCCAGTTGCCCTCGCCCACACCGTCCGGTTTCTCAGGGGCGAAGTGGACGGTGGTCGACCCGTCGGCATCGGCCTCCGCGGCCGGTGACGGGTAGCTCTGACTGCCTGACCTCGGGTAGCGCTGCGGAGTCTGCAGCATCGACCGAGTCTGATTGTCGTACAAGGTAACCGACCAGAATCTGGCCGCGGGGATGTCGGGCGGCAACGTCACCGTGTAGTGCTGGGAGCCGTCGTAGTAGTTGTTCTCGGAGTCCTTGAACGCAACCAGGTATTGTGACCCGAGACCGGTCAGCCGCATGCACATCGCCGGGGTGATGCCGGTGTAACCGAAGAAGAACAACGTCCGCAGGTTCAGCTTCTTCGCGCCCCCGGGCGGGAACGGCTCGATGCCCTCCTCGGTGACCAGCGGCGGCGGCGTCTCGAAGGTGTAACCGCCAGGAAAGAGCATGGCGGTCCACGCCGACCCCGGGTAATAGAAATGCCCCTCCGACTCGCGAGCATCGAACATCAACGCGCGCGAGGTCGCGTGGCCCACGGCGGCCGCCTCGTCCAGGATTTTGCGCATCCGCTCGTCGGGGGCGAACTTTTCACCCTTGACGATGCCGATCGCCGCCAGCTGCCCCATGGTCTCGGCGTCGGTGGCGGTGGCGGGCTGCTCCTGAACCATTGCGTTGAGCAGCTCGTAGAAACCGAAGTCGGATGGCGGGATGGTGTTGAACGCCTTCCCGCTCGCCTCGACGAACCGGGTTTCGGGGTGTTCGGCCGACTTCCCGGGGCGGACCTTTCCCTCCAGGAGGGTCGCGACGGCGGTGCCGTAGCCACCGGGTGTGTACGGGTAGATCTTCAGCCGGTCCTTGATCTCCTCGACCGTGGGTTTCGGGTCGTTGTCCTGGAGGAAGGACCGGCCGAGGATGAGGGCCTGGTTGGTGCCCGAATGTCCGACGTGGAAGCCGCTATCAGGGAGGGGGCCGTCGTAGCCAGGGGGGACGAGCAGGAACCTCCCGCCCTCGCCCCGGTCGGGGCCGGGCAGACCGAAGTCGATGATCCAGTGAAACCACATGTCGTCGAAGACGCCCAGCGCCATCGGCGGCGTCTCGACCACCATGGGTCCACCGGTCAAGTCGATGATGCCGACGTAGTAGACCGTGTCGGCATTGGCGGTCAGGAACAGGGACTGCGAATCCATCAGCTCGGAGAAGATGAGGATCGTGTTGTCCTCGGCGCCCGCGTCGATGAACCCTCGGCGCAGCGCCCAGGTGGATGCTCCCGGGAACGCGCCCAGGTAGACGTTCACCCCGTGAAGGAAGTCGAGGTGGTCGTACACCTTGTCGACGGTCTCCCTGCTGGGTGCGCCGTCGGTGAACGCCAGGGCGTTGACGGGGGTGTGCATCCGGTCCGGCGCGGAGATCGATTCCAGGGTTTTTCGGTCGACACTCATCAGACGGTTCCCTTCCGATCGCCGGCGACGATTCCCCGGGGGCGGTACCCCCCCGGCATCAGTTCAAACCCCTCGACCGACATCGGTTTCGACGACTACCTCTCCGCATACGTTCTGGAGTCGTCGCTGCACCACCTCGACCTGATCTCACATCTCCCGGGCGCGGCGAAACCGCTCGGAGCGGGGCTCGCCCGGTCCCGCGACATGCTGGAGAAGATCGCCGGGACCGCGTTCCTCGCGTCGTTCTCCGACACAGACGCGCTGCTCGTCGGCACCGGACGGCGGGCCCCGAACGACGCGGAGAAGGCCGAACCCGGCGCGCTGGCCGCGAAGCTCCCGCTCGGATTACGTCTACCTTTGGATGAGTCAGTGGGATCACGCCGTCGGGCGATATCCTGAGAACCTGTCATCGAGAGGCTGAACGTGCGGATTTCGTCGAACATATCGTGGACCGGCTGAATCGATCTGGACGATGTCCGATGTCGATCCGTTCGAGACCCGCCGCGATGTGACCCCGTCGGTCGCATCGGAACTGGCGGCTGACGGATTCGACGACGCCCGGGAGATCGGGCGCGGCGGCTTCGGTGTCGTGTACCGGTGCACGCAACCGGCGCTCGACCGAACCGTTGCCGTGAAGGTGCTCACCGGCGATCTCGCGGAGGAGAACCGGGAGCGCTTCTTCCGCGAACAGAGGGCGATGGGCCGCCTCACCGGTCACCCGAACATCGTCACTGTTCTCCAGGTCGGTGTCACCGACAGCGGACAGCCATTCATCGTGATGCCCTACCACCTGCAGGGCTCCCTGGACGAACGTATCCGACGGCACGGTCCGTTAGGCGTGGACGACGTGCTGCAGCTCGGAGTGAAGCTGGCCGGCGCATTGGAGGCCGCTCACGGTCAGGGCATCGTCCACCGCGACGTCAAGCCCGCGAATATCCTCCTCACCGACTACGGCGAGCCGGCGCTCACGGACTTCGGGATCGCGCATATCTCGGGCGGGTTCGAGACCGCTGCCGGCATCGTCACCGGTTCACCCGCGTTCACTGCGCCCGAGGTTTTCGGCGGCGCGGCCCCGAGCCCCGCCTCGGACATCTACGGACTCGGAGCCACCCTGTTCTGCGCAGCCACCGGCCACGCCGCATTCGAGCGCCGCAGCGGCGAACAGTTGGTAGCCCAATTCATCCGCATCACAACCGAACCGACACCGGATCTGCGAGATCAAGGCCTCGCAGACGATGTTGCTACCGTGATCGAGCAGGCGATGGCCGGTCGCCCCGAGGACCGGCAACCCTCGGCCGCCGCATTGGGCGAGCGACTACGCGAAATTCAACATCGCCGCGGACTACCTGCAGGCGATGTAACTCTCCATGCGCGAGCCACACTGGAACCGGAACCGACATCAGCTGGGCGGTTTCCCACGAACCCTTCCCGCCACGAGCGAGGGAACCTCCCCCTGGATTTGTCCAGCTTCGTCGGTCGCAGACACGAAATCACCGAAGCGAAGAATCTACTGGCATCGTCGCGACTGCTGACGTTGGTCGGCATCGGCGGAGTCGGGAAAACACGTCTCGCACTACGACTTGCCACGAGTATCCAGCGCGAGTTCGCCGACGGAGCATGGCTCGTCGAGCTCGACGAGGTCCGCACCGCGTCCCGATTGATCGACGTGGTGGCCGCCACACTTGGTGTGCGGGACCACACCGGCCGGTCGCTACACGAGATTCTGCTGGACTTCCTGTCCTCGCGAGAACTGTTGCTGATATTGGACAATTGTGAACAAGTGGTCGACGCCGCCGCCGACCTCGCCACAGCGCTGCTGCAACAGAACCCGAACCTGCGCATCCTCGCGACAAGCCGCGAACCCCTTGCCACAGCCGGGGAGGCAACACTGCGGGTTCCCCCACTCACCGTCCCCGACCCCGACCGCGAACCGTCACTCCAGGGTCTGCCCCGCTACGACGCCGTGTCGCTGTTCACCGAACGCGCCACCACCGCGGTAGCGACATTCACGTTGACAGATGCCAACAAGTCTGCGGTGACTCGGATCTGTCAGCAGTTGGACGGGTTACCTCTGCCCATCGAACTGGCGGCGGCGCGGTTGCGCGCGATGTCCCCCGAACAAATCCTGCAGAGACTTTCCGACCGGTACACGCTGTTGACCCGCGGAACCCGAGGCGCGCCTTCGCGCCAGCAGACACTCCGGCTATGTGTCGATTGGAGCTACGACCTCTGTACGCCGCTCGAGCAACTGACGTGGGCACGACTGTCGGTGTTCCCCGGCGGTTTCGATCTGGATGCCGCAGAACACGTGTGCGGGGACAATGTGCCAACCGGGGACCTGCTGGACTCAGTGGCAACCCTCGTCGACAAGTCGATCCTGATCCGCGAAGAGCACGACACCGCGGTCCGCTTCAGACTGCTCGAGACCCTACGCGCCTACGGCCGGGAGAAGGCCCAGCACAACGGTGACTACCACGACCTGCGCCGGCGGCACCGAGATTGGTATCGCCAGCTCGCCCGCACCGCCGAGGACGAGTTCATCAGCCCCCGGCAACTCGGGTGGATCGCGCGATTCAGCAGTGAGCAGCCGAATCTGCGGGACGCTATGGACTTCTGCGTCGCCGAGGACGATGCCGAAGCCGGTTTGCAGATCGCTACACCCTTGATGCAGCTCTGGGGGTCACGCGGCCTCCTCAGCGAGGCGAGACGCTGGCTCGACCAATTCCTGTCACTCCGGGGTGAACACCCGAACATTGCCACCATCCGAGCGCTGTACGCCGACTGCCTCATGACCGAACAGCAGCGGGACCATCAGCGAGGTGCCGCTCTGGTCGAGCAGGCGCGAACCCTCGCCGACCAGATCCCCGACCCGATCGCGCACGCGATCGTCGACCACGCGGACGGTCTGGTCGGGTTGTTCAACGGCGATCTCACTCGGGCGGTTTCGGGTCTGGAGCGGGCGCTGTCCGTGTTCCGACAAGCAGAGAACGACCTCGCGCTACAGATCGAGTCTCTGACGTTGCTGGGATTGGCGTATCAGCTGCTCGACGCCGAACCCCACCGGGCGATCGAATGCTACGAGGAAGTTCTCGCGATTACGAAAGTTCATGGTGAATCCGTCTATCGGTCCTACGCGTTGTGGGCGATGGCCGTTGCGCAATGGCGACTGGGCGCACAGAGCCGCGCAGTCGAGTTGCTCGGGGAGGGATTGCGGCTTGCTCGGCTCGTCGACGACCCGGTCGGTTGCGCAAATTGCTTCGAAGTCTTCGCGTGGATCGCCGGAAGCGGTGACCCTACTCGCGCCAGCACGCTGATGGGAGCCGCGGAAGCGCTCGGTCGCGCTGCCGGAAGCCCACCCGTGTTCGTTCCAGACCTGCGCGTATACCACGAAGAATGTGAGCGGGCCGCCCGTCGGATGCTCACCGAACACGCCTTCGAGGACGCCCGGCAGCACGGCAGGGCTATGGATCTCGCTTCCGCTGCTTCCTACGCGCTCGACGAGAATCCTCGAAAGCCGACGTCCCATAGTTCCGCCACCTTGACGAAACGCGAACAGCAGGTTGCGGAACTGATCGCCGATGGCCTCACCAACAAGGCGATTGCCGCCCGCCTCGTGATCTCCCAGCGCACCGCTCGAGGACATGTCGAACACATACTCACCAAACTCGGATTCACCTCGCGAGCACAGGTCGCAGCCTGGGTTGTCGAAGAGCGACAATCGCCGTAGTTGCCGCTCATGGGCCGGTGAGGGATGGGCGATCCCGACACCGGACCCGCCTCGATCGAGCTGAGGGAACCTGCCGCTACAGCGACTTTGCGATGATTCCCTTCATCACCTCGTTGGCGCCCGCGTAGATCTTCTGGACGCGGGCGTCCTCGTACATCCGGGCGATCAGGTACTCACGCATGTACCCGTACCCACCGTGCAACTGCACACACCGGTCGATCACCGCGCACTGCTGCTCGGTGAGCCAGTACTTCACCATCGCCGCCTCGGACGGGTCCAGTTCACCGCGCAGATGCGCCTCGATACAATGATCCAGGAACACCGCACACGTGCGGGCGATGGTCTGACACTCGGCGAGCTCGAACGCCGTGTTCTGGAACTCGAACAGACTGTGCCCGAACGCCTGCCGCGACCTCGTGTACGCGACCGTGTCCTCCACCGCACGAGTCATCGCCCCGGACGCCTGCGCACCGATGATCAGCCGCTCCTGCACCAACTGCGCCATCAACTGCCCGAAACCCTGCCCCTCCGCCCCCAGCAGATTCGACACCGGCACCCGCACGTCCGTGAACGACAACTCCGACGTGTCGGCGCCGTGCTGACCGACCTTGTCCAACACCCGCCCGACGACGAAACCCGGGCAGTCCCGCAGATCGACGATCAGCAGCGCCACCCCCTTGGCACCGGCCTTCGGGTCGGTCTTCACCGCCAGCACGATCACATCCGCCGACGCACCGTTGGTGATGAACGTCTTCGACCCGTTGACGATGTAGTCGTCACCGTCCCGGATCGCGGTCGTCTTGATCGCCTTGAGATCCGACCCGGCGCCGGGCTCGGTCATGCCGATGGCGCCGAGGATCTCCCCGCTCGCCATTCCCGGAAGCCAAGTCTTCTTCTGCTCCTCGGTGCCGTACTCGAGGACGTAGTGCGCGACGATGCCGGAGTGCACCGAGATGCCGAACGCGAGATCACCGGCGTAGCCCTGGGCCTCGAACACTGCGAGGTCGTGCGCGAACGTGCCCCCACCGCCGCCGTACTCCTCCGGGATCGAGCAGCACAGCAACCCCAGCTTGCCGGCCTCGAGCCACACCTCACGGTCGATGCGGTGCTGGGCGTCCCACTTCTCGTTGTGCGCGACCACCTCGCGTTCGAAGAACCCGACCGCAAGCTCGGACAGTGCCCGTACTTCGTCGTCGTGCCATGACGGGATGTGCTTCTTCATCGTCTGCCCTGGTTTCTAGATGCGCCGGAAGAGGGCGGCGAGGGCCTGGCCGCCGCCGATGCACATGGTGACGATGCCGAGTTCGAGGTCGCGGCGCACCAGATCCTTCGCCAGGCGCAGGCTCAGAATCGCACCGGTCGCCCCGACCGGATGCCCCAGCGCGATCGCACCGCCGTACGGGTTGGTCTTCTCCGGGTTCAGCTTCGCGTCCCGGATCACCGCAACCGCCTGCGACGCGAACGCCTCGTTCAGCTCGATCACGTCGATATCGCCGGGGGTGGTGCCGGTCTGCCCGAACAGGTTCGCCAACGCCAGCACGGGGGCGTACCCCATCAGAGCCGGATCCATCGCCGCCGTCGCGACCGCCTCGAGCGTGACCAGCCCGGTCAGGCCCCTCTCCTGCGCGGCGGACTGGGTGGCCAGGACCAGGGCCGCGGCGCCGTCGTTGATCCCGGACGCGTTGCCCGCGGTCACCGAGCCGCCCTCCTCGAACGCCGGCCGCAGCTTCGCCAGGGTCTCGAGGGTGGTGTCGGGCTTGGGGTGCTCGTCGACCTCGATCGTCTTCGGGCGGCGGCCCCCGATCTGCACCGGGGTGATCTCCTCGGCGAACGCCGCCCGCGCGGCCTCGGAGGCGGCGCGGCGCTGGGATTCGACGGCGAACTCGTCCTGCTGCCGGCGGCTCACGTCGTACTTGCGGGCGACGGCCTCGGCGGTGCGGCCCATGTGCACCCCGCCGAACGGGTCGGTCAGGATCGCGACCGTGCCATCCACGAGTTTGCGGTCGCCGAGCTTGTAGCCGGAGCGGGCGGAGAAGTCGTAGAACGGCATCCGCGACATGTTCTCGTCGCCGCCGGCGAGGGCGAAGTTCACCCCACCCCAGCGCATCTGCTGCGCCGCCGACCACACCGCCTGCAGACCGGACCCGCACAGCCGGTTGACGGTGTACGCCGGCGTCTTCTCCGGAAGTCCCGCGGCCAGGGCCACGCGGCGTGCGTTGTAGGCGTCCGGTCCGACCTGACCGATGCAGCCCATCACCACCTCGTCGATGTCCTCACCCGGCACCCCGGCACGCCCCAGCGCCGCCTTCGCGGCGGTGGCACCCAGCTCGTGGGCGGGCACGTCCTTGAACGCACCACCGAAGCTGCCGATCGGGGTCCTCGCGCCGTCGACTACCACGATCGGTTCAGGAGAATTCATGACGTGCCCTTCCGTCTCTCTACCAGTATGTGGAGATAGTAGGACTTCAAAGTACCCAGCGGTTCGGGCAGGGCCTCCGGCACGTCGCCGGGTCAGGTTCCGCGGATCAGATCGGCGCACTTCTCGGCCATCGTCATGACCGTGATGTTGGGATTGACGAAGGGCAGTTTCGGCATGGCGGACGCGTCCACCACCCGCAGATTGCGGACGCCTTTCACCCGCAGTTCCGGATCGAGGACGGCCATCGGGTCGGTCGCCGCACCCATCCTGGCGGTCCCGGCGGGGTGGTACACCGTGTTGTGCGTCCGGTGCGCGTAGTCGACCAGTTCGTCGTCGGTCACCGCTTCCGGGCCGGGAGCCAGTTCCCTCGTGATCCAGTCGCGGAGAGGTTCCTGCTCGGCGATGCGACGCGCCAGCCGGATCCCGGCGAGCATTACGGCCTCGTCGTGGCCGTCCGGGTCGGTGAAGTACCGGGGATCCACTCGCGGACGATCCCGGAAGTCGCGGGAGCGGAGCCGCACCGTTCCGCGGGAGAGTCCCTGCGTGACGTTCGGGGTGAGGCAGAAACCGTTGTCCGTGGTGGGGTATCCCCACCGGAGTGTGTTCATGTCGAACGGCACGCTGCCGTAGTGCATCATCAAATCCGGATAGTTCAGCCCCTCCGCAGTGGTGGCGAACACTCCGATCTCCCACCACTGCGTGGAAGTCTCGACCATCGGCCGGGACGCATCCCAGAACACCAGCCCCTCGACGTGATCGTCGAGGTTCTGCCCCACCCCGGGAGCGTCGACCCGAACCTGCACACCCATCTCACGCAGATGCACCGTCGGCCCGATACCCGAGAGCATCAACAGTTTCGGTGTGTCGATGGCCCCGGCGGTGACGATCACCTCGCGGCGCGCCGAGACCGTGTCGTATCCGGTGAGATCGGGACGCAGGTACCGCACGCCGGTCGCCGCAAGCGAATCGTCGATGACGATTTCGCTGACCCAGCAGTCGGTGCGCACGTCGAGATTGGGGCGGGACCCGAGGATCGGGTGCAGGTAGGCGTGCGACGTCGACATGCGCGTGCCGTCCTCGGACGCGTTGATCTGGAACCACCCCGCGCCGTCGAGCACTGTCGTGCCCCGGTTGAACTGCACGGTGGGCAACCCGACCTTCGCCGCAGCCTCGAGCAGGGCCACGCCGCAGGGGTCGTGCGGCGGGACGTCGCGCAACCGCACCGGGCCGCTGCGGCTGTGCTGCTCGCCGGGGGCGTCGTTGTTCTCGACCCGCGCCACGAGCGGCAGCACGTCCTTCGCGCCCCAGCCGGTGGCGCCGGCCGCCGCCCAGTCGTCGAGTGTCTCGGCGGGTGGCCAGAACGCGATGCACGAATTGTGGGAGGAGCATCCGCCGAGCACCTTGGCGCGGGCGTGCCGCATGAAGCTGTTGCCCTTCTCCTGCGGCTCGACCGGATAGTCCCAGTCGTAGCCGGAGTCCAGCAGATGCATCCACTGCGACAGCTCGAGGACGTTGCGGTCACCGACGTCGGACGGCCCGGCCTCCACGAGGCAGACGGTCACCGAGGGGTCTTCGCTGAGCCGCGCGGCGAGCACACATCCGGCCGTTCCGCCGCCGGCGATCACGTAGTCGAACACGCTGTCCGTCATGGAAGTTCACTCTCCGCCTCGTCTTTCGACGACGCCGCATGCGAGGCGAGGCATCCGATGTGGTTGCGGCCCTTCACCGCATACCAGAGGAGACCGAGCCCGAGAATGATGCCGATGTAGACGAATGCACCCCACGTGTTGTACCAGGGGGTGCCGTACACCTCGGGGCGCGGCCACGCGAGATTGAGCGCCATCCCCACTCCCCACAGCACGGCGAAGATGTTCACCGGAAGCCCCCAGCGGCCCATCGTGAAGTAGCCGCTCTCCGCGAGTTCCTTCGGCGGCCACAGACCCTGTAGTCGCTTCTTCAGCAGCGGACCGGTGACCATGAGGTACGCCAGGTAGATCATGATGATCGCGATCGACGTCAGCACCGTGAAGATCTGCGGCTGACCGATGTTGATGACGAGGATGAACGCCGCGAGCACACCGATCACGATGGCGGGGACCACGGGCGTCTGATGCTTCGGGTTGACGTGGGCCAGGCGCTCCCCGAAGGGCAGCGCGTTGTCGCGGGCCATTGCGAACGTGAGCCGGATGGCCGCGGCGTGCACCGCGAGCGAACACACCGTGACCGCGACGACGATGCAGACCAGGAAGATCTTGCCGAGCGGCCCCCACATCACCTGCTCGACGATGTACTGCAGGCCGCCCTCACTGCTGCCGATCAGCGGATCCTCGAGGTCGGGGGCCGCCATGACGGCGAATACCAGGATCGCCCCGCCGATCACGAACGACGCGAGGATCGCCCGCAGGATCGCCTTGGGCGCCGTCCGTCGCGGGTCGACGGTTTCCTCGCCGAGCGAACTCGCGGTGTCGAATCCGTACATCACGTACCCGGACGCGAGAGACGCCACCAAGAAGACGGACAGATATCCGCCGCTCTCCCCGGCACCGTAACCGTGGGTGGAGAAGAACACGTCCGGACCGCGGGTGATGTTGGCGGCGAGGATGATGGCGATGAGGACGGCCGCGATCAGTTCGACGAACACACCCGAACTGTTGATGAGAGCCATCAGCTTGACACCGAACGCGTTGACCGCTGTGGTGAACGCGATCATGATGGTGCCGAGAATGACAGCGTTGGTGGCGAAGTCGTACTCGCCGCTGCCGTCACCGATGATCTGGAACCCGCTCCACAGCCGCGGCAGGTTGAGTTGCAGCGCCAGCACGACGGCGGAGAGGGTGACGATCGACGCGGTGAGCATCAGCCAGCCCGACGACCATCCCACGATCCTGCTGCCGAGCAACTTGGCCCAGTTGTAGACCGAGCCGGCGACCGGGTATTTGGCGGCGAGCTCCATGAAGCACAGGGCGACGGCCATCTGCCCGACGAACACCATCGGCCAGGACCACAGATACGCCGGTCCGGCGGTGCCGAACCCGAAGTAGAACAACTGGAACGTGCCGGTGAGAATCGAGATGTAGCTGACTCCCGCCGCGAAACTGGCGAATTTGCCGAGGCTGCGGTCCAATTCCTGTTTGTACCCCAGTTCGCCGAGTCCACTGTCCCCCGGTGCACCTCCGTCACCCACTGCTCCGTGCCGAGTAGCCATGGTTCTCTCGCCTCTCCGTGCGCCGACCTAGCCGTTGTCGAACCACCCCGCCGCCGTGGGCGAGGTGTTGTGCCAGATATGTTTGGTCTCCTGGTATTCCGCCAGACCGGTGGGGCCGAGTTCGCGCCCGTTCCCCGACATCTTGAAGCCGCCCCACTCGGCGGCGGCGGTGTAGTAGCCGAAGTCGTTGAGCCACACCGTGCCGTGGCGCAGACCCCGCACCATCCGCTCACCCCGCGCGCTGTCGGCGGTCCGGACGCCGGCGGCGAGGCCGTACTCGGTGTCGTTGCCCAGTCGCAGCGCCTCCTCCTCTGTGGTGAAGCGCTCGACGGTGAGGATCGGTCCGAACGTCTCCTCCTGCACGAGGCGCATGGTGCGGTCGCAGTGGTCGAAGATGGTGGGCAGGTAGTAGCTCCCGTCCGCCAACGCGGGATCGGAGGGCCGGGCTCCCCCGGTCACCAACCGGGCGCCCTCGGAGAGGCCGAGCGCCACGTACCGTTCGACCTTCTCCCGGTGGGCCTCGGATACCAGCGGGCCGGTTCGGCTCGCGGGATCGAGACCGTTGCCCATCCGGATCTTCTCCGCCCGCGCGGCGAGCGCGGCGACGAACCGGTCGGCGATGGACTCCTCGATGATGAGGCGGCTGCCCGCCGAGCACACCTGACCGGAATGCAGGAACACCCCCGTGAGCACCTGGTCCACCGAGTCGTCTCCGTCCGCGTCGGCGAAGACGATGTGCGGATTCTTGCCACCGAGTTCCACCGCCACCTTGGTGACGTTCTTCGCCGCGGTCTCGAGGATGACGCGTCCGGTGGCCAGCCCGCCGGTGAAGGAAATGAAGTCGACGTCGGGGGTGCCCGTGAGTGCGGCGCCCAGGACGGCGCCGCTGCCCTGCACGAGGTTTACCACCCCGGCGGGGACACCTGCTTCGGCGATAAGCGCGGTGAACGCGATGGTGCTGAGCGGGGTCACCTCGCTCGGTTTGAGGACCATCGTGCACCCGGCGGCCAGCGCCGGCGCCACCTTCCACGAGATCTGCAGCAGCGGGTAGTTCCACGGTGCGATGAGCACGCACACGCCGATCGGCTCGCGCACCACCCTGCTGATCACCTCGGGGCGACCGACATCGATCAGATTGTCGGCTTCGACCGCGGCGAGTTGCGCGTAGTACCGGAACACCGACACCACGTCGTCGATATCGATCCTGCTCTCCTCCAGAGTCTTTCCGGTGTCGAGCGTCTCGATGCGTGCAAGGGTCTCCTTGTCGCGCTCGAGGAGATCGGCGATCCTCGCGACCAACGCCGTGCGCTCGGCGACGGGTGTGCGGGACCAGGTTCCCTCGTCGAAGGCCGCGCGGGCAGCGGTAACTGCGCGGGTTGCATCCTCCGGGGAGGCCTCGTCGACGGTGGCGACCACCGATCCGTCGGCCGGGTTGATGCAGTCGCGGGTCTCGCCGGAGCTGGAGCGGATCCACTGCCCGTCGACGAACAGGCCCGTGTTCAAGAGGTCATCGATCGACTGGTCCTGCATCACTCAACTCCGTGTCTCGCCGGAACGAACGCACCCCCTTTACGGTATGCCGTCGGAGTCGCGGTCGGCGGGGATCGCGCACACATGTCCGATTCGCGACGGTATCCGTGACCGAGAAGAGTGTGTCCGGTAGCCGGACGCGCGTGCGCCTAGCGGCTGCG
This sequence comes from Rhodococcus sp. NPDC127593, assembly GCF_042671975.1. Lineage (NCBI taxonomy): Bacteria > Bacillati > Actinomycetota > Actinomycetes > Mycobacteriales > Nocardiaceae > Rhodococcus > Rhodococcus sp. NPDC127593. Next base: position 19,719 of record NZ_JBHXWI010000011.1, read on the forward strand.
ATAGCGTCGTCAGGCGAACTCTTCGCACATTCCCGGACAGGACACACCAAGAAACGGAGCACCCGTGGTCGCGATCGGCACGTCGGATCTGGACATCTTTCCCCTGGCCCTCGGCGGTAACACCTTCGGCTGGACCAGTGACGAACCGACGTCGTTCGAGATCCTCGACTCCTTCGCCGCAGGTGGCGGCAACTTCGTCGACACGGCGGACTCGTACTCCGCGTTCGCCGAGGGCAACTCCGGCGGCGAGTCCGAGACCGTCCTCGGCAACTGGATGGCGTCCCGCGGCAACCGCGATCACATGGTGATCGCCACCAAGGTCAGCCAGCACCCGGAGTTCAAGGGCCTGGCCCCCGCCAACGTCCGCGCGGCGGCGGAGGCATCCCTGAAGCGGCTGCAGACCGACCACATCGACGTGTACTACGCCCACTTCGACGACGCCGACACTCCCCTCGTCGACACACTCGGTGCCTTCGACGAACTGGTCCACGACGGGCTCGTCCGCCACGTCGCCATCTCCAACTACTCGCCCGAGCGCATCCGCGAGTGGCTGTCCCTGACGGCCGAGAACGGCTTCGCGGCCCCGATCGCGCTGCAGCCCCACTACAACCTGGTGCACCGCCACGACTACGAGCCCGAGGTGGCCGCGATCGCCACCGAGAACGGCCTGGGCGTCTTCCCGTACTACTCGCTCGCCGCGGGTTTCCTCGCCGGCAAGTACCGCACCCAGGCCGACCTGGACGGTCAACCCCGCCAGCGGATGGCGACCCGCTACTTCTCCGAGTCCGGCCTCGCCGTCGTCGACGCCCTGGCCGAGATCGCCGAAACACACTCGGCGGAGATCTCCACCGTCGCGCTCGCGTGGCTCCTCACCCGACCCGGCATCACCGCGCCGATCGCGAGCGCGAGCCGCCTCGAACAACTTCCTGCCCTGCTCGACGCCCCGACCGTGACCCTGACCGCAGCCGAGATCAGCCGGCTCACGACTCTCTCGGACGCGATCGGCGCCTGACCTCAGCTCAGCAGCTTGCTCCGGAGCCGGTCGACGGTCGCCGCACTCAACCCGAGCCCCTCGGTGAGATAGCGGTCGACCGTGCCGTACTGCTCGGTGAGCCGACCGAGCCCGGCCTCGAGGTAGCTCCGGTCGACGCCCAGCAGCGGCTGGTAGATCTGCGCCACCGCCTCTCCGCGGCTCGCGGCGATCTGGTCGTACGTGATTTTCATCGATGCGGCGGTGTACTCGTTGGTGCGCAGATAGTCGTCGAAGATGGTGTCCTGCGGGACTCCCGCGATGGACAGCAGCAGCGCGGACGCCCAGCCGGTGCGGTCCTTGCCCGCCGTGCAATGGAAGATCTGCGGCCCGTCGGTGTCGGCCAATGACGTCAGAAGTTGCGCGAACCCGGCCCGGGTTGCCGCGTCGTCGACGAAGCTTCGGTTCATCTGCTGCATGAACGCGACGGCGTCGGCGGGCGACTTCAATTGCGCGACTGCGGCCCCCAGGTCTCCCGACAGGATGGGGATGCCGAGGTACCGCGGCCCGGCCGGGAGCCGGTCGGGTTTCGCCGCCACCTCTTCGACGGTCCGCACGTCGTACACCGCGGTCAGTCCGAGCCCGGTGAGGACCGCGAGATCCTGATCGTTCGGAACCAGCGCGTTCGAACGGTAGAACAGTCCCCTCGTGACGTGTCCTCCACGGGAGGTGGCGTACCCCTGGCCCGATCCCCCGACGTCGCGGAAGTTGTCGACCGACGCCAATCGGGGTGTCTCGACGACCGGGCCCGCGCTCCCGAAGTCGGACGAACCGAATCCCGGGAGACTGATTCCGGGTAGCGACAGTGGGTCCGCCGAAGCGAACGCAGGCGCGCCGATACCGGCGAACAGGACGCTGCCGGTGATCAGCGCCGCGGCGGTGGAGGTGACGCGTCGAGACATAGGGGAAGCCTTTCGATGGGCTGTCGGGGAGATCCGCTCGTCCGGCATGTCCGGAACGTCAGCGGGTAATCCACATCACAGTGGCCGGACGTTTCCCGTGGCTACGAGTTGTTCCGATCACCGGGAGAACCCGTTTCCCGCCGGCGGCGCCCACAGCAGACTCGGGCCGTCGGCAGCCGACGTGCCCGACGAACGTGACTCTTTGACGACGAGGATGTGAGCTGAGATGACCGAGACCGCACAGCAACTGGCGGGGAAGGTTGTGATCGTGACCGGGGCGGCGCGGGGGCTCGGCGCAGCATTCGCCCAGCGCATCGTCGACGAGGGCGGCAGCGTCGTGGTCGGCGACGTTCTCGACGACGACGGCCGCGCGACCGTCGACCAGCTGGGTGAGCGGGCGCGGTACAGCCACCTCGACGTCACCGACCCGCAGCAGTGGCAGACCGCGGTCGACGTGGCGACGAGCGAATTCGGACGCGTCGACGGCCTCGTCAACAACGCCGGTATCTCCACCGGCCAATACATCGAGCACGAACCGCTCGAACACTTCCGGACCGTCCTCGACATCAACCTGACCGGCGTGTTCAACGGCCTGCAGGCCGTGATCGGCCCGATGCGCGCCGCCGGCGGCGGATCCATCGTCAACATCTCGTCGGCCGCCGGACTGATGGGACTCGCGCTGACCGCCGGTTACGGCGCGTCCAAGTGGGGTGTGCGCGGGCTCACGAAGATCGCCGCCGTGGAACTCGGCACCGACCGGATCCGCGTCAATTCCGTCCACCCCGGAATGACGTACACCCCGATGACCGCCGGCCTCGGAATCCAGCAGGGCGAGGGCAACTACCCGAACACCCCCATGGCCCGGGTCGGGGTGCCCGAAGAAATCGCCGGCGCCGTCGGATTCCTGCTGTCCGACGCGTCCACCTACGTCACCGGAGCGGAACTGGCCGTCGACGGCGGCTGGACCGCCGGGCCGACCGTCAAATACGTCATGGGCCAATGAGATCGAATTCGAAAGCAACACGAGGAGCACAGACGATGAATCGATTCGACAACCGGCGGATCCTGGTGACCGGAGCCGCGTCGGGTATCGGACAGGCGACCGCCCTCCGCCTGCTCGAGGAAGGCGGCACCGTCGTGGCAGCCGACGTCTCCGAGGACGGCCTCGCGCGGACGGTGGAACTGGCCGAGGCGGCAGGCACGGCGGGGCGCCTCAGCGTCGCCGCAATCGACATCGGCGACGAGAAGTCCGTCACCGACGGCGTGAGCCGCAGCGTCGAGAATCTCGGCGGACTGGACGTACTCGTGAATGCCGCAGGCATTCTCCGCGCCTCGCACACCCACGAGACGTCGCTGGACCTGTGGAATCAGGTGATCGGGATCAACCTCACCGGCACGTTCCTCATGGTTCGCGAATGCCTGCCCGCGCTACTGCGCAACGAGCGCAGCGTGGTCGTGAACTTCAGTTCCACGTCCGCCGCGTTCGCGCACCCCTACATGGCCGCGTACGCCGCGAGCAAGGGCGGCATCCAGTCGTTCACCCATGCGCTCGCCCTCGAATACGGCAAGCAGGGTTTGCGCGCCGTCGGCGTCGCCCCCGGCAGCATCAAGACCGGCATCACCGACGCCACATCCGGATACGTTCCGTCCGATGCCGATTGGAGCCTGTTCGCCAAGCTCTCACCCATCCTCCCGACCACCCTGGAATCGGGTGGCGCGGCCATGGGCGGACCCGAGCAGGTCGCCGGAGTCGTCGCCATGCTCGCCTCCGACGACGGCGCGTTCGTCACCGGAACCGAGATCCGCATCGACGGCGGAACCCACGCCTGAGCGGTGAACCCTTGCGCGTGCGACGGCGGCACGTAGGTTGGATCCATGAGCCTGCCCACACCTGCCGCCGATCGCACCGCGCTCGTCACCGGAGCGTCGTCCGGGATCGGCGCGGCCCTCAGCCGTGAACTCAGCCGCCGTGGTCACCAGGTGGTGCTCGTCGCACGCCGGGCCGAGAAGTTGGAGGAACTGGCCACCGAACTGCGGGCCGCAGGTGGTCGGGCGCACGTGCTGGGTGCCGATCTCTCCGACCGCTCGGCCCGCGCGACGCTGCTCGACCGGGTCGGCGAACTCGGTCTCACCCTCGACATCCTCGTCAACAACGCCGGCCTGTCCACACTCGGCCCGGTGGCCGCGTCCGATCCGGACGCCGAGATGAACATGATCGAGGTCGACGTGACGGCCGTCGCCGACCTGTGCAGCCGCGCCCTGCCCGGCATGGTGCAACGACGCCGAGGAGCCGTCCTCAACGTCGCCTCCACTGCCGCGTTCCAGCCGCTGCCCGGACAAGCTGCCTACGCCGCAGGCAAGGCATTCGTCCTGTCCTACACCGAGAGCTTGACCGGCGAACTGAAAGGCAGCGGCGTCACGGCGACTGCCCTCTGCCCCGGGCCGGTGGACACCGGTTTCGGTGAGACAGCCGGCTTCGCGAAGGAAGACGCCGAGGCCGCACTGCCGAGCTTCATGTGGGAAAGCCCCGAATCCGTGGCCAGGACCGGAATCGACGGCCTCGACAAGGGGCACATGATCGCCATCCCCGGCCTCGCGAACCGGGCGGCTTCCGTGTTCGCCCACCTCGCGCCGAACAAGCTCCTCGTCCCCGTCCTGGCCAGCCGTCATCCCGGTTTGCGGACGTAGAAACGGCCGCCGGTTTACTGTGGCCTAGTGGAGATGACTACCGCTACTCGCCGATTCGCACAGATCACCGCCACCGTGGCCGTCGCCGCCGCCGCCCTTCTCGGGAGCGCCGGTGTGGCCGCCGCCGACGAATGGCCGCCGGTGCCCACCGAGCCCAGTCCGGTCGCGCCGTTCGACAACCAGAACTTCCTCACCCCGACCGACGTCGACTATTGGAATCCGTTCGTCAGCGCAAATCGGCTCACCTCGCCGTTCGGAACCGCCAACCGCATCGTCTGCACCGGATTCCACGGCGTGCTGCTCGATTGCTGGCAAGCCGACCAGAACGGGCAACCACACAAACTCGTCAAGTTGTCCATGGACTTCCCCGGATCCCTCGGCGCCACCCTCCCCGGCGGAGGCCCCGGGCACTTCGTCTACCCGGGCTTCATTCCGGGAATCTGAACCAGATCACAACGGGTCGCCCTCGACCCGTCCTGCCGGAAGCGTACGGCCGCAGATCATCAGTGCGAGATCCTCGCCCGCTCCGCGCAATTCGGCGCCCGATCCATACGACCAGTCGAGGTCCGTGGCCCGCAGGCGGCGACCCTCGATGCCGACGCCGAAATTCGAGTGCCCGCCACCCGCCGTGAGGTCGTTGAGGACGATGCGGATCGCCGCCTCGGGTACACGGCGCGGAACCCCGAGCGGGACCGTCGCGTCGAGTCCGTGGATCACCACATGGTTGAGAGCGCCGTGGTATCCGCCGCCCGGTGGGGTCCAGCGGCGCATGATGTCCGAGCGCAGGTTGGCGACGAGTTCCGCTGATGCCAATTCGGCGTCGCTACGGGCGATCTCGTTGGACAACCGGGTGAAATCGAACTCGCACTCACGCAGGCGCGCCATAAACTGTTCCTCGGAGTAGCGCGCCGCCATGGTGAGATGCGCGATCACTTCGCGAACCCGCCAACCCTCGCACAGCGACGGTGTGTCCCACTCCGCCTCCGAGATCCCGTCGAGCAGATCGGCCAGTGCCGTGAACTCGTTCACGACCGCACGTTGCAGAGCGGCGTCATCGGTCATCGCTCTCGGCCCCCACATCTCTGTCGACGAGACTTCTCACGCCCACCGTAGACCGGATCCGCCGAGTATTGCCCCAGTCGAACATGATTAGCAGAATCGAACACATATTCGAACGGCCTTGGGGGAGGTTGATTGTGGGGGAACTGGCACCGGCTCTGGACGAATTGCGTGCGTTCACCGCGCGGTTGCGTGTGGTTTCTGCCGACGGCGATCCGGGACTGGGCATCGATTTGCTCGATGCGATCGAGACGTTGAAGTCGGTCGGGTGCGCGGTGCAGGCGGTGATCACCGACGACGTCGCGACGAGTATTCGTGCGGACCGCAGGGCTCGGCGACTTCCGCAGTCCGAGTGGGGTCGGGGTATTGCGTCGCAAATCGCCTTGGCACGCAGGGAGTCCCCCAATCGGGGCGGCCGGCATCTGGGGTTCGCGCAGGCTCTGGTGCACGAGATGCCCCACACTCTGGCCATGTTGCAGACCGGCCGGTTGAACGAATGGCGTGCGACGTTGCTCGTGCGGGAAACAGCGTGCCTGTCCGCGGCAGATCGGGGAATCGTCGACCGCCGGTTGTGCTCGGACCCGGCCACTCTCGACGGCGTCGGCGACCGCGGTCTGATCGCCCGGGCGAAAGCGTTGGCGGTCGAACTCGACGCCGCCGCGGTGGTCCGAAGGCATCGCAAAGCGGTGTCGGAACGGCGCGTCACGACACGGCCCGCCCCTGATTCGATGGCCTACCTGAGTGTGCTGATGCCGGTCAAGCAGGCCGTCTGCCTGCAGACGACCCTGGGTCGGGACGCGGACAGTCTCATCGCGACCGGCAACAGCGGCGGCCGCACCCGCAATCAGCTCATGGTGGATCTGATGTTCGAGCGTGGCACTGGGCGGGCTGCTGCTATTGGTGTTCCAGTGGCGGTGAATCTGGTGCTCTCCGACGAGACCTTGCTGGCCGGTGGTCACGAGGCCGCGCAGCTACAGGGATTCGGGCCGGTGTCGGCGGGTATCGCTCGGCAGTTGGTAGCCGACGCCGTCGATAGTGGCACCGAGACGTCGCTGCAGCGGGTGTATTCCTGCCCGCAGTCGGGTGCGCTGACGGCGATGGAATCGCAGTCCCGTACGTTCCCGAAGGGCCTGAGGAAGCTGATCGATCTCCGGGATCGGACGTGCCGCACTCCGTCGTGCGATGCACCGATCCGGCATCACGACCACATCCGCTCACGCCGAAAGCAAGGGGCGACCAGCGTGCACAACGGGTCCGGCCTCTGCGAGGCCTGCAACTCTGCGAAGGAAGCGCCGGGCTGGACGGCCCGCCCGGTCGGCCGGCCCGGCCGCACCCACCTCATCGACGTCGGCACCCCGACCGGGCACCACTACCGATCAACCGCGCCGCCGCTCTCGACCCCGGCGCACCTGCGCGCGTCATGAGGTGGCGATTACCCTCTCGGTCGCCGGGGTGATCCGTAACAGCACCCGCGGCTTCTGCCGACGCGCGAGCATTCGTTCGACGAACATCACGATCCGGTATTCGAGCCCGTACTCGTCCCGGATGGTGTCGGCCATCCTTCGGCTGGTGGACTCGTCGGTGACGATCTCGGCCACTGCGGCGACCGAGTCGACCCCGGCGTCCACTTTTCCCCGCCGGGAACATGGGCAAAGTTCGACGCTCGGGTTGTTGCGTAGCCGCTTCACCTTTCCGCTGTCCGCCGGGGTAATGACGATGAGATCGTCGCCGTCGCGCGCGATCCAGACCGGCGTCGACACGGGCTCCCCGGACCGGCGGAACGTGGTGAGGGAGACGAACGATTCATCTCCCAGCGCGGTGAATGTCACTTGTTCCCACCTGACCAGGACGTGAGTTCGGCGATGTCGCCGTACAGCGTCGACTGGTAGGTGAGCATCAGTTCCTCCACCCCGCCGAACTGATCGCCGACGTGATGGGTGTTCTCCGCCGACAACTCGCGGTCGCCGGAACGTGCGATGAGTTCGTCGATGCGGCTGTCGAGACTCATCGCCCGGTTGACGGCCAGCACTGATCGCAGTTGCACCTCGGCTCGGGACAGCAGGTCGCCGATTCGTGCGAGTGCGGCGACGCGGTCGACCAGTTGATCCCACACCGGCTTCAGCGCGTTCTGCCGGGCCTCGATCTGTTCACAGGCCGTGTCGGAATGGGTGGCGCGCAGTGCTTCGTCGAGTTCGGTCCGGATTCCGCGCAGCGCCACGGTGTCGACGGCGATCTGTGTCAGCTCCTCGGCGAGGTCGAGTTGGTACCGCTGGATCGCGAAGTGCTCCGAATGCCAGACGGCGGAACCGTCGATCCTGTCGAAGAGCATCCCCGCCAGGTAGAGCAGGGTGTCGTACGAGTCGGCGAATCTGTCGTTGTCGAGATCGACGCCCTTGCCGATGGCGTCGGCGACACGTCGTCCGACTGCGGCCATCGGGGTGTTCTCGGCCGCCTGGCCGAGTCGTTCCGCCGCGGTGCCGCGGGCATAGTTGCCTGCACGTTCGAGCGCGGTACCGGCGATCGGCGCCGGTGTGCGTTGCAGCGCCTGGAACAGCGCCTCACGCTGTTCGAGGTCGAGATGGACACCCTCGCGCCGATCCCGACGCATCGCCCGGACACCGTTGCCGTAGTGCGCCGGCGACATCACCACCGCAGACCGATATGACTGCAGCCTGCGGCCCAGTTCGGTGGCGCGGTACTTGAACAGCAATTGGGCCGGTCCGGGACGCAGGCTGTCGGCGCGGCGCGCCACCTGGTGGTACTCGTCCGTCAGCAGACGCAGCGCCCCGAAGCCCCGGATCGACGGGATGGTGCGGCCCGCGCGACGCCGGTTGGTGAGTACCTGCCGGGTGGGCAAATCGAGGTGTCCGGCGGCGATCAGCACAGCAGCGGCGTCCGACAACGGGGCGTGCGTGCCCGTGATCGCGGATCGTTCGCACCACTGGCGGACCTGCAGGGAGATGCGTGCGCGCCGCTCCTCGTACTGGGTGCTTTCCGACATCGGACCTCCTGGCAGTTCGCTGCTCACCACTGTCCCAGAATTTCGTCCGACGCGCCGCGACCGCTCGAGGCCGCCTGCGGTTCTAGGCTCTCCCTCATGACCTTCACGGTGCGTGCGGTACTTCTGTTCGCGACGGCGTTGGTGGTGGCCGGTTGCGGTCGCTCGGTCGACGGCTCCCCCGAGACCGGCGCCGTCGCGGGGCCCGCGACCACCCCGAGTGTGACGACCGCACCGAAGACGACCACCACTACCCCTACCCCTACGAGCACGACGAGCCCCACGACCAGGACGACTACCACCACGAACACCCCTGCCCAGGCAAACCCGCAGACATTTGCCGGCACCGCGGCGGGGAGCTATTACTTCACGACGCCGAGCACCAAGTTCCACTGCGCGATCCTCACCGGCGGCGACGTCCCGACCGCCGGCTGTCACGGCCCGATGCCGGCGTCGGCGCCGAAGGTTCCGGGGTCCGGTGCGTCCGGCACCCCGGTGACACCCAACGCGATCGAGGTCACCGGTGGACGCCCCGGTGAGTTCGCCAGCGCCGGCGATCCCCGGTACTACCCTCTCGACGGATCCGCCGCCCCCGCACTGTCGTACGGCACCGCGTTGCAGGTGAATGACCTGACGTGTCTCGTCGACGAGACGTCCGGGGTCTCGTGCCGCAGCGATGCGGGCCACGGATTCACGCTCTCGGACAGCGCGTTTCGAGTGTGGTGAGGCGGTCAGCCCAGTTCGTCCGAGCGCCGTTCCATCAGCGTGCGCAGCTGGGCGTTCTCCTTCGCGGTGAAGCCGATCGTCTCGATCTCCCCGATGCCGCGCCCGATGCCCTTGCGAACGCCGTCGAGCATTCTGGTGACCGCGCGTTCGGGAACACCGAGCCGCCCACCGGATTCGACGAGGTGCCTGCGCGTCAGCTTGTTCGCCTTGCCGTAGAAGTCGAGCGCCATCGGGTCGCGCCATGCGAGGTACGGCTGGGTGCACAGGAGGTCGTAGGCGGGTGTGACACTCCACAGGCCGGATTCGGCGAGCTGCACCGAGAAGTTCTTGCCGTGCAGGTCGCCGTTGCCGATCGCGTACGAATAGGCGACCAGCCGAAGCAGTTCCAGGGTGGCCACCCGCGCCGAACCGCCACCGCGCTCACACACGCCGGCGAGTGCGGTGATCACACTCTCGGTCTTCAGCCGGTACTTGGCGGCGGGGAACATTCCCATCACCTGGCACGCGTCCTCCTGGGGTGTGCGGATGACGCGGCCGGCCGAATCGACGCGCCGGTCGAACCGGGCGACGAGCAGACCGGCATTGCCCTTCCCATCGCGTACCAGCTGGTGGTCGGCGACGGGCAACCCGCACTGCGCGGCGAGTCCCATGAAGAAGTGCTCGTTCTCGACCAACTGCGGATACCCCTGCGGTGGTGAGAGTTTGAGGATGGCGGGACCCTTCTCGGTCGCGATCGGTGTCGAGTACATCTGAGCCGACACCTTCGCCTGGACACCGGGCAGCGAGGTGGGGTCCAGCTTCACCGCCTCGTGCCCCGACATGTGCTCGAACAGCGCCCGCAGGTCCTGGCGCTCGACCGCGTCGGGGTCGAACACCGGTGCGGTCTCGGGCGGCGGCACCCCCGCGGGCAGTACGCGCACGTCGCCGATCGTGTCGGCCCCGACCGCCATCAGGATCGTGAGGTGATCGTCCTCGGACGTCTTGGTGGCCGCCACCGCGCCCCGCAGCCTGATCCCTTCGGGGAGGAGACCCGCGAAGAACGGCGGGACGCTGCCCCCACTCGCGCGCACGTCGGTCGACGACGTGGGGATCGTCCATGCGACCTGCGGGGCGCCGGGGTCCTGCAGGTACGCGGTGTCATAGCGGAAGACGACGTCACCGCCCTCCCGCACGAGACTGCCCGCGAGGCGCTCACCCTTGTAGACATCTGCGCGGTCGACGCTGCTGAGGTTCTCGACCATCAGGACGCCACCTCCACACCCGAGCGGGTGACGAGTGTCAGACGGCATCCCATCGCGTCCGCGACGGCGTCGACGAGATCAAGTTGGACGGTTCCCCGACCCGATTCGATCGACTGCACACTCGACCTCGACACCCCGGCCAGGTCGGCAAGCTCCGCCTGCGTGAGCCCGAGCTGATGTCGGCGCGCCACGAACCCGTCGGCGATCCCGCCGGTCTCGGTACGCTCGCGGCGGCGTGGGGTTGCCATTGAAGCCTCCCTGATCAGTGCAATGCTTGTCGACGGATGCTTAACGCCAGTGTGCGCCGATTCTGCCCCGAAGTCCATGCCTATGATTGCGAATGCAAGCTTAAGGTGCGAGAAGGTCCGAAATGTGACCTACACCGGTCGTAAGCCTGCGATGACAAGCACAAGGTTTGTTGACACACCCACCCCCTACCCTGGATACATGCGCATAGGAGCACACGTCCGCCAGGACGACGATCCGATCGGATACGGCGAACGGCTCGGCGCCGACGTCATTCAGATGTTCCTCACGGACCCACAGAAGTGGGAGAAACCGCCCGCGCATCCGCGGACCGACGAGATCCGGAACAGCCCCATCGACGTCGTCGTGCACTCGTCGTACGTGATCAACGTGGCCAGCCTCAACAACCGGCTCCGGATGCCGTCCCGCAACGCCGTCGCGCAGCAGGCTCAGGCCGCCGCCGACATCGGCGCGTTCGGGCTGGTGGTCCACGGCGGGCACGTCCGCGACGGCGAGGACGTGAACGCGGGGATCATAAACTGGCGCAAACTGTTCGAACGCCAGGCCGACAAGGGCGGATTCCCCGTCCCCATCCTCATCGAGAACACGGCGGGCGGCGACTTCGCGATGGCACGGCACTTCGACGCCATCGACCGGCTGTGGCAGGAGGTCGGTGATTTCGGCGCAGGATTCTGCCTCGACACCTGTCATGCGTGGGCGGGTGGTGAGGAACTGGTGGGTGTCGTCGAACGCATCAAGGCCATCACGGGGCGCATCGACCTGGTGCACCTCAACAACTCCCGCGACGAGTTCAACTCGGCCCGCGACCGGCACGCCAACCTCGCCGACGGAACCATCGACGCCGAACTGCTCGCCGAGGTCGTGCGAACCGCCGATGCGCCCGTCGTCCTCGAGACGCCGGCGGAGGGGCTGGCCGAGGACCTCGCGTACCTGCGGGAAACTGCCGGTTAGTCGCCCAGCCGGCCGGTCAGCCTGCGGTACCGCTCCTCGCTGACCGGATTCAGGCCCTCCACCGTGACGTCGGTGCCGCGACTCGCGTACTTGGTGGTGATGCCGTCGAGCGCGGCCACGGTGGACGCGTCCCAGATGGTGGCGCCCGACAGATCGATCACGACGCGGCCGGGGTCGTCCGCGTAGTCGAACGAGAACACGAGATCGTTGGACGAGGCGAAGAAGAGCTGACCGCTCACCCGGTACGTCTTCACGTCGCCGTCGAGTTCGCCGCGCACGTCCACCATGTGAGCCACCCGGCGCGCGAACAGAACCATCGCCACCAGCACGCCGACACCCACACCGATCGCGAGATTGTCGGTGGCCAGGGTGCCCGCCACGGTGCTGAGCATCACCATCGTCTCGCTCAGCGGCATCCGCCGGAGCGTGCGGACGCTGTGCCAGTCGAAGGTCGTGGCGGCCACCAGCACCATCACGGCGACGAGCGCCGCCATCGGAATGGTCCCCACCACGTCGCCGAGCCCGACCACGAGAATCAGCAGAAACGCACCGGACAGGAACGTCGACAACCGGGTTCGCGCGCCGCCGGTCTTGACGTTGATGATGGTCTGCCCGATCAGTGCGCACCCGCCCATGCCGCCGAAGAGCCCGGTGACGATGTTCGCGACACCCTGCCCCCACGACTCCCGCGTCTTGTCCGAATGCGTGTCGGTGACGGAGTCCACCAGTTTGGCGCTCATCAACGATTCGAGCAGTCCGACGACGGCCATCGCCAGCGCGAACGGCGCGATGATCTTCAGGGTGTCGACCGTGAGCGGAACGTCCGGCAGCCCGATCAGAGTCGGCAGCCCGTCGGGCAGTTCACCCTGGTCGCCGACGGTGGGCACCGCGACACCGGCGAGGACGGTGAACGCGGTGAGCCCGACGATCACCAGCAGCGGGGCGGGCACCGCCGTGGTCAGCTTCGGGATCCACACGAGCAGCGCCAGGCCGGCCGCGAGGAGCGCGTACACCGCCCACGGCACGTTCGTCAGATACGGGAACTGGTGAACGAAGATGAGGATTCCCAACGCGTTGCAGAACCCGACCATCACACTGCGAGGCAGGAACCGCATGAGCCGCGCGACCCCGAGGACGGCGAGGAGGATCTGCATCGCACCGCCGAGGAAGACGGCCGCAATGAGGTACTGCAATCCGTGTGACGCCATGAGCGGGGCCAGCACCAGCGACACCGAACCGGTGGCCGCGGAGATCATCGCGGGACGGCCGCCGGTGAACGCGATGGTCATCGCCATGATCGCGGCGGTGAACAAGCCCACCCGCGGATCGACACCCACGATGATGGAGAACGACAACGCCTCCGGGATGAGGGCCATCGCCACGACGAGCGCGGACAACGACTCGATACGAAACACCGTCGGATGCAGCCACACCGGCCGTCGGAGAGCGAGAGTGGGCACGGCGAGACAATCCTTCTTCCTGAGGGGACTCGGAAGATCCTATCCGGGTAGCGTTCGACCAGTACGGTTAGCTGATCCGCCGACAGAGGAGGAACCCCGTGCGACGCACACTTCCGGCCGTCCTGATCACCGTCCTGACCGCGCTGTCGCTGGCGGGGTGTGGGAACTCCGACTCGGGGCCGGTCATCGACCAGGTTCGCGAGGCCGGGGTCCTGAAGGTCGGCACCGAGGGCACGTACACACCGTTCAGCTACCAGGGCCCCGACGGTCAGCTCACCGGGTACGACGTGGATGTCATCCGCGCGGTCGGCGACAAACTCGGCGTCTCCGTCGAGTTCACGCAGACCCCGTGGGATTCGATCTTCGCGGGCCTCGAAGCGAAACGCTACGACCTCGTCGCCAACCAGGTGACCGTCAACGACGAACGCACCCAGAAGTACGACCTGTCGACGCCGTACACCTACTCCGAGGGTGTGATCGTCACCCGCGCCGACGACAACTCGATCACCTCGCTCGCCGACCTGAACGGCAAGACGACGGCGCAGTCGGCGACGAGCAACTGGGCACAGGTCGCCCGGGACGCGGGCGCGAACGTCGAATCCGTCGAGGGCTTCGTGCAGGCCATCACGCTGCTCAAGGACGGCCGCGTCGACGCCACCGTCAACGACAATCTGGCCGTCGCCGAATACCAGAGGCAGACGAGCGACACCGGTGTGAAGGTGGCCGCCGAGACCGGTGACACGAGCGAGCAGGCGTTCGCGGCCCGCAAGGACAGCGGCCTGATGCCCGACATCGACAAGGCCCTGGACGAACTGCGCGCCGACGGAACGCTCGCCCAGATCTCGCAGAAGTACTTCGGCACCGACGTCTCGGCGCCGACCAACTGAGAGACGGCCTGTGGACGACGCAACAGTCCAGCTGATCCTGGACAACCTGTGGCCGATGCTGAAGGCCACGGTCACCATGACGATTCCGCTGACGATCATCAGCTTCACCATCGGGCTCGTCATCGCGTTGCTGGTGGCGCTCGCCCGGATCTCGTCGATGAGACCGCTGTCGGTGATCGCCCGGTTCTACGTCTCCATCATCCGCGGCACGCCGCTCCTGGTGCAGCTGTTCATCGTGTTCTACGCGCTGCCGCAGTTCGGCGTGGTTCTCGACCCCTTCCCGGCGGCCGTGATCGCCTTCAGCCTCAACGTCGGCGGGTACGCCGCCGAGGTGATCCGGTCGGCGATCCTGTCGATCCCCAAGGGGCAGTGGGAAGCCGCGCAGACCATCGGCATGGGCTACAGCACCACACTGCAGCGGATCGTGCTGCCGCAGGCCGCGCGGGTGGCCGTTCCGCCGCTGTCCAACACACTGATCTCACTGGTGAAGGACACGTCGCTGGCGTCGACGATCCTGGTGACCGAACTGCTGCGCGTCGCCCAGCTCGCGGCCGCGCCCACCTTCGACTTCTTCGCCCTCTACAGCGTCGCTGCCCTGTACTACTGGGTGATCTGCATCTTCCTGTCGGCCATCCAGGGCCGGCTCGAAGCCCGACTCGACAGGTATGTGGCCCGATGACCGACATCCCTCCCCTGCTTCAGGTATCCGGCGTCGAGAAGTCGTTCGGCGACCACCACGTCCTGCGCGACATCAGCTTCGACGTCGGGGCGGGAACGGTGACCGTCATCATCGGGCCGTCGGGCTCCGGCAAGACGACGGTGTTGCGCACCCTCAACGCCCTGGATGTGGCGGACCTCGGGACGATCTCCATCGGCGACGTGTCCGTGGACTTCGGTGCCAAGGTGGACCGGTCGACGCTGGCCAGGTTCCGCGGGCAGAGCGGCATGGTGTTCCAGGCCCACAACCTGTTTCCGCACAAGACGGTGATCCAGAACGTCACCGAGGGACCGATCGTGGTGCAGAAACGACCCAAGGGCGAGGCGCGCGCGGACGCGATGCGGCTGCTCACCCAGGTCGGCCTGGCGGAGAAGGCGGACCAGTACCCGTATCAGCTGTCGGGCGGTCAGCAGCAGAGGGTCGGTATCGCCCGGGCACTCGCCCTGAAACCGAAACTGATGTTGTTCGACGAGCCCACGTCCGCACTCGACCCCGAACTGGTCGGCGAGGTGTTGCGGGTGATCCGGGATCTCGCGACCGAGGGCTGGACGATGGTGATCGTCACCCACGAGATCCGGTTCGCGCAGCAGGTGGCCGACCAGGTGTTGTTCGTCGACAACGGTGTCGTACTCGAACGCGGCACACCGAAAGACGTACTCGCCAATCCGACCGGGCCGAGACTGCGACAATTCCTGCACCGGATTCTCGACCCGCTGTGAACGGTCAGCGCAGGGATTTCTCCATGAGCACGACGCTCGGCCACTCCACCTCGAAGTCCCTGCGACCCACCAGGAAGAAACCCTGCTCCTCGTAGTAGTCGCGTAGCCGGGCGTTGGTTTCGACGCACTCGAGCCGGACGACGGACGCGTCCTCGGAGCGGGCGTGCTCGTCGACCCACCGGAGCAACTGGGCGCCGAGTCCCGCGCTGGCGTGCCGGCGGTCGGTCATGACGCGGGCCACGTAGGCGGCCGGAATGTCGTCCTCGATCCACACGTCCGGGTCGGTTCGCAGCACCCGCAGCGCCCCGACCACGATCCCCGCGAACAGCGCGACACGCCATTCTCCGAACTCGATCTGTTCACGAACGTCGGCGAGCGACACCTCACCCCGGGCGGGTGCGTCGAGTTCCCTGGCCAGGATCCAATCCTCAGCGTCCCAGTGCATCTGAACGATGTCTTCAGCCTGCTCGAGTACTGCCCGCTCCACGGTGACCGCCATGCACACACAGTAACCACCCTGCGGCGAAAACAAACCACCGCTGTACCCGTGTCGATCTGCGATGATGTTACTGAAGTTACAGTTACATTCTGGGACAGTTACCTCAGGCGGTGGTAGCGATGAAGCTGTTTCGTGCAGTGGTCCTGATGGCACTCTCCACCTGCGCGGCCGCGTATGTCTGCGCCCACCCCCCACGTGTGTCGGCCCAGCCCCTCGGGCCCGAATCCATTCTCCCGACCCCCATCCTGGACGACGACTTCTTCACGTGGCCGCCGAACGTCGCGGAGTTCGGCGCCGGCGAGATAATCCGCTCACGGCGGGTGACGCTCCGCGCGTTCCCGAATGTGCTGGTGCCGCACCGGGCCCACCAGATCATGGTGCGCTCCAACGATTCCAAGGACCGTCCCGTGCCGGTGACCGCGACGGTCCTCGTGCCGACCGCAGAGTGGACGGCACCGGGACCGAGGCCGGTGGTCGACTACAACATGCCCATCGACTCACTGGGCGCCCGGTGCACCCCGTCCTACAAGATGGTGCACGACGGGCAGACACTGGACCTGGACATCCCGCCGGTGCTGGCGTTGTTCCTCGCGAAGAACTACGCGGTGCTCGTGCCCGATCACCAGGGACCGCGGATGGCGTACAGCGCCGGACGAATGGCCGGTCACGCCGTGCTCGACAGTATCCGCGGCATGAAGCGTCTGCCCGGCCTCGGGCTCTCGAACAGTCCGGTCGTCGCCACCGGATACAGCGGTGGTGCGATCGCCACCGGCTGGGCAGCGCAACTGCAGCCGTCGTACGCGCCGGACGTCGAACTCGCCGGCGCCGCCGCGGGCGGGATCCCCACCGATTTCGGTTTGCTGCGCAGGACAATGAACGGCCAGCTCGGTTCGGGCCTGTACCTGTCGGCCGTCCTCGGGCTCGCCCGCGAGTATCCGGAGATGCTGACACTGGCGAATCCGCTCGGCGTGCTGCTGGCGACGTCCCCGCTGAAGGATCAGTGCATCCTGGCTCTCGCCCCGACCGGTATCGCCTCGCTTCCCGCCGAACTGTTCGCGTCCGTACCCGACCCGTTCGACTCCCCCACGGCACGAACGGTGGTCGCCGAGAACAGGATGGGCGCGCTCACCCCGGCCACGCCGGTGCTGCTCTATCACGGGTCGTCGCGGGTGTTCCTCGGCGACGAGTGGATTCCGGAGGAAGGGGTGATCGCTCTGCAGCGGGAGTGGTGCCGCGGCGGCGGCGACGTCACCTACGCCCCGCAGTTCGGCGAGCACCTCACCGCGGCCGTGGTCGCGCTGCCCGAGGTGGTGCGCTGGATCGACGAGCGCCTGGCCGGGGTGCCGGCGCCCGCGGGGTGCCGCTGACGATTATCCGTGCACGTGCGGCAGCAGCAGATCGGCCTGACCGACCGCGACGACCCGCGCCTCGTCGAGCCACTTCGCGGTCTGCTCCCGAGCCCGCGTGATCAGCTCGTCGGCATCGCCGAAGTCGGCGGGACTCGTGTCCAGCGGGCACAGCGGGGGCACCACCCGGATGTCGGCGGCACTCTCGTACCGCTCGATGTCGAGGGCAAGCCGCTGATTGATCGCGAGGGTCACACCGAGCAGCCCCATGCCCAGGGCACTTCCGGGGACCTTGGACAGCGTGCACGCATATCCGGTGGGGAGTACCCACACGGTGGTGGCCCCCAGCTCGATCGCGTGGGAGATGGGGGTGTTGTTGACGACGCCGCCGTCCATCAGCGCCCGGCCGTCGATCACCACCGGTGGGAGGATGCCCGGCAACGCCGCGCTGGCGGTGACGGCGTCGACGGCAGGCCCCGTCGACAACCGGACGTCCTTGCCGGTCAGCACGTCGGCGGCGATGACGTGCAGCGGAATGGGTGCGTCCTCCATCCGCTCGAACCGGAGATGCTTCTCCAACAACCGCTTGATGGCCCGGTTCGACACGAGATGGTTCCCGAGCCCGACGAAGCCGGTGAACCCGGTGAGCAATCCGGTGGGAAACACCGCGCTGCGCTTCAGCCCGCGCCACAGATCGGCCAGTTCACGAAGATCCGCGTCGGAGGAGCCGCCGGCGAGCCAGGCACCGTTGAGCGCGCCGACGGACGTGCCGACGATGAGGTCCGGCCGAATTCCCCTGCCGATCAGGGTCTGCAACATGCCGACCTCGATGGCCCCGAGGCTCGCCCCACCCGACAGAACGAAAGCTGTTGTCATGCCGCCACCGTAACGGGTCAGCCCCGCCGGTACAGGCTCGCGATGTCGTCGGCGAAGCGCTCGGTCACCACGGGACGCTTGATCTTCAGGGTGGCGGTCAGTTCCCCGTCGGCCTCCGTGAGGTCGCCGCCGAGGACGACGAACCGTTTGATCGACTCCGTGTGCGACACGGTGGTGTTCGCGTCGTCCACCGCGTCCTGCAGATCCCCGCGCAGCTCCTCGTCGTCGCGCAGGTCCGCCACCGTGGCGTCGGACGGCTTGCCGTGCGTGGACTTCCACTTGTCGAATTCCTGCGGATCGACGGTCAGCAGGGCACCGATGAACGGGCGGCCGTCTCCCACCACCACCGCCTGCGAGACGAGAGTGTGCGAGCGCAGCCGGTCTTCGAGGGGCCCCGGCGACACATTCTTGCCGCCGGCGGTGATCAGCAGATCCTTCTTGCGGCCGGTGATGGTCAGGTAACCCTCGTCGTCCAGGTCGCCGAGATCGCCGGTGCGGAACCACCCGTCGTCCAGCACGTCCCGCGTGGCGTGTTCGTTGCGCCAGTAGCCGCCGAACACGACGCCGCCACGCAGTTGGATCTCACCGTCTTCGGCGATCCGCACGCTGTTGCCGCCCAGGGGCTGACCGACCGTCCCGATCTTCTGGGCGCCGGGCACGTTCACGCAGTGTGCGGCAGTCGATTCGGTGAGACCGTAACCCTCGTAGACCGGAACTCCCATGCCGCGGAAGAAGTGACCGAGCCTCGGGATGAGGGCCCCGCCACCCGAGATCGCCCACCAGCAGTCGCCGCCCAGGGCGGCACGGAGTTTCGCGTAGACGAGCTTGTCGGCGAGCGCACGCTCGAGCCGGAGCCGCAGCGACGGACCACCCGTGTCCTGCGCCTCGCTGTACGCCACCGCCGTGGCCTCGGCGAAGTCGAAGATCCGCTTCTGCAGGCCGCCTGCCGACGCCGCCTTGCGCGCCGCACCGTCCCGCACCTTCTCGAACACGCGGGGAACTCCGAGAATGGCGTTGGGCCGGAAGCGTTCGAATTCCCCCGTGACCGTGCCGAAGTCGGACCAGTGCGCCTGCGTCGCGCCGGCCTCGAACATCGCGAGCGACACCGCGCGCGCCAGCACGTGTGCCAGCGGAAGGAACGTCAGGACGCGGTTGCCCGGCCGGGCGACGTCACCGATCGGCGCCGCGAGCAACGCCCGCACCTCCGACAGGAAGTTCCGGTGTGTGAGAATGCAGCCCTTGGGACGCCCCGTGGTCCCGGACGTGTACACGAGCGAGGCGGGATCGTTGGCGGTCAGCGCCACCACGCGTTTGAACACCTCGGAATCGTCGATCGACAATCCGTCCCTGATGAGCGTGCCCACCGCGTCCTCGTCGATGGTGAGGATGCGCTTCAGCGTGTAGGGGATGCCGTCGCCTTCGAAGCTCGACGCGTGGGCCGGAGTCTCCACGAGCGCGGCGACAGCCCCCGAATCCTCGATGATCCACCGGATCTGGTCGTGCGAGGACGAGTCGTAGATCGGAACGGACGCGGCGCCCGCCGCCCAGATCGCGTAGTCGAGCAGCGACCATTCGAATCTCGTCGACGACAGCAGTGCCACGCGGTCGCCGGGCTGGACACCGTTGGCGATCAACCCCTTCGCGACCCCGATGACGAGCGCGCCGAAGTCCTTGGCCGTCACGTCGACCCACCCCCCGGACTCCGGACGCGTGTACATCACCCGATCCGGGTAGCTCTCGGCGTGCGCGAATACCCTCAGCACGGCGTTCTCGTGGTCGGAGACGGTGAACGTCGGGGCGCTGGTGTACTCACGCACGGGTGTCGTCTCCGATGCTGTCGTGGTCTGTGTCGCCGCCCTGGCGGAATTTCCGGAGGTGCCGGGCGAACGCGGCGATTTCACTGTCCGACCACGCGGCCACCCGGTCGCGGACTTCCTCCACCCGACGTGCGTCGGCGCCGGCCAGCACCGCGACGCCGCCGTCCGTGAGGCTCAGCGGGTGACCGCTGCGGAGCGGCCCCGGCTCTGCGTGCACCCATCCCTCGTCGATGCAGCCCCGGAGTTGACGCGACACCGTGGAGCGGTGCACGCCGAATGCGTCCGAGATCTGGGTGGCCCGGCATCCCGGATTGCGAGCGACGAAAGAGAGCAGCGAATGTTGAGCGAACGTCGGGGATCCGACGGGAGGACGGTCACCAGCAACCAGTTGACGGACGAGGCGGACGAGTTCGTCGTGGACGGCCACCACGCCCGATGCGGGCGTTTCCACCGACTCGACCTCGTTGTGTTGCACACCGCAACTGTATCCGACCACTCTGGCCTCGACCACCTGCACCTCGATTCCCGTTGTCCTTTGCTCGACTCACGTTCTGCCCATACTGCTATTGATGCTTCGGAAATTCCTTCGGCCGGAAACGTCACACGGTCACAATTGGAGAACGCTTTCCGTCCGCGGCTACCGGCCGGACAACGGGCGCCGTCAGAAATCCGTTGCGGCCGCGGGCCCGTCGATGCACTCTGTCCGCATGCTGATCAGACGCGAGAATCCGGCCGACATCGACGCGGTGGCGGAGGTGCACCGGCAGGCCTTCGACGGCGACACTCCCGTCGAGGTCGACCTCGTGACCCGGTTGCGGTCGAGCGACTCGTGGATTCCGCAGCTGTCCCTCGTCGCCGAACTGGCGGGGTCCGTCGCCGGCCACGTGTGCCTGACCCGCGCGACCGTCGACTCCACGGACGTACTCGCGCTCGGCCCGATCGGAGTACTCCCCGGCCTCCAGCGCGACGGCGTGGGTTCGGCACTGATGCACGCCGCGCTCGGCGGTGCCGATGCCAGGGACGAACCACTGGTGGCACTGCTCGGTCACCTCGACTACTACCCGCGATTCGGCTTCGTCTCCGGAACGTCGGTCGGGATCGAGCCGGACCAGCCGTCGTGGTCGTCCCACTTCCAGGTCCGCCCGCTTGCACGCTGGGATCCGAGCATCACCGGCACGTTCAGGTACGCCGCACCCTTCTACGACCTGTGACGTCGTATCCGCTGGTAGTTTGAGGTGGCACGTGTCATGGGGGTGAGCGGGAACCGAGGTAGGAAACGATGGAGCACGCGGCCGACGGCGCCGGAACAGGCGGGCCTGTGGATGCGTCTGTCACGACGACCATCGTCCGCCGGGTCCTTCCCGGCTGCGACGAGGAGTTCGCCGACTGGATCCAGACCGGACTCGGCCTCGCCCGGCTGTTTCCCGCATTCCTCGGCGGAGGATGGCTGAAGGAGAGCAGCACCTCCGATGTCTGCGTGATCGTGCTGAAGTTCGAAACCCAAGCCGCGCTGGACAACTGGTTGACATCTTCGTTGCGGAACGGGTGGCTGAGAACCGGCCGGAACATCGCGGTCGAGGAACCGGACGAGCCGGCGTCGGACGTGGAGAGCCTGTTCGAACGCCCTCGACGCCGGACCGCCGCCGGCCACGGTCAGGCGGACTCCCCGGGGATCTGCGCGCCGGACGGCATCCCCTCCCCCAAATAGGTCTGATAGAACGGCCGCCAGTCCGCGGACGCATCTCCACGGTGACCCGGCGCGCCGGAGCCGTCGAGGTGCCGGTCGAGGTCGGCGAGGCAGACACTCCACCCGGCGGCGTTCCTGGCCGCCGTATTGCGGACCTCGAGGACGTTGACGAGCGTCAGGGCGCACCCTTCCGCGGTCGGCTCGACCTCGAAGTGGATCTCGTCCCCGCCCCACGTGAACGCGAGCGTGTACGGGCCGCCGTAGACGAGGACCGTCCCCGTCTCGGGGTCACCGTGCGGTTCCGGGAAGAACTCGATGTCGCCACCGGCGTACGTGTCGATGCGAACCCGTGACGGAAACCAGTGCGCGAGCTCGTCCGGCTCGGACACCGCCTCCCACAGCCTCTGGACGGGAAACGGGTACGTGCACCGGAACCGCACGGCGGGACGACCCTTGAACTCGAAATACCTTCCGTGTATCACCGGCCCACTCCCTCGCTGTCGTACCTGACGACAGCTTGACACGGGAGGCCGTCGTCCACACCGAAGTTGGCCGACAATTCCGGGCACCCTCCTCCCTTCCTGTCGGACAACTCCCCTACGGTGGCGGAGTGACGTCGCCTTGGCCGGAGGGACAGGTCGCATCGGTCGCCCCCGATGCCGGCTCGCTCGCTGCCGCCGAAAGGCTGTCGGCCGCGTGGTCGGCGACCGGCAGCAACGGCGGCGCGCTCTGGGGACTGTGCCAGGGCAGCGGCAAGACCCCCTATCGATCGGTCGTCGACCTCTCCGGCCCGGCGTACAACTGCTCGTGCCCGAGCCGGAAATTTCCCTGCAAACACGCGCTCGGCCTGCTGCTGATCTGGTCGCGGGGCCGCGTCCCGGATCAGTCCGAACCGCCCCCGTTCGCGGTGGACTGGCTGAACCGCAGGGCGGGGCGGGCAGCCGCGCCGGCGACTGCGGCCATCAAGACGACCGGTGCGAAGGCCACCGAACGCCGGGCCGAGCGGGTGACGGCGGGCCTCGACGAACTCGACCTGTGGCTCACCGACCAGATCCGCGGCGGGCTCGGCGCAGCCGACATCTCGGCATCCGCGTTCGACGCCATCGCGGCCCGCATGGTCGACGCGCAGGCGCCCGGCGTCGCGTCCGCCCTGCGTCGCCTGCCGATCGTCGTGGCCACCCGAGCCGACTGGCCGGACCGGCTGCTCCGCGAGTACGCCAGGCTGCACCTTCTCGTCGTCGCCCATCGCCGTCTGAGCGAACTACCGGAACCCCTGCAGGCGTCGGTGCGCTCGCACGTGGGATACCCGGTGGCCACCGACAGCGTGCGCAGCGAGCCGGGAGTCCGCGACCGGTGGATGGTCCTGGGAATACAGACCACCGAGGAGAAGCGCCTCTTCACCCGCAAGGTGTGGTTGATCGGCCGCGACCACGGTCGCCGCGCGATCCTCCTGGACTTCACGCACGGCTCCGCGAACTTCTCGACAGTGGTCCCGCCGCTCGGATCGCTCGTCGACGCGACCCTGCACTTCTACCCCGGCGCCGCACCGCTCCGGGCACAGTTCGGCGACGCCCACCAGGCCCCCGAACCGTTCACCACCGTCGCACCGAGCGACATCGACACCGCTCTCGACCACTTCGCCGCCGCGGTCGGAGCCGACCCGTGGGTCCGCTCGTGGCCGGCTCTGCTCACCGGCGTCACCCCGACACTTGACGACGGGCACTGGTTTCTCGTCGACGCGCAGGGGCGCGCGGTGCCGCTGTCCGGCGAAGACCCGGTCCTGTGGCGGCTCCTCGGAATGTCCGGCGGCCGGCCCGTCACCGTGTTCGGGGAGTGGACCAGCGAATCGCTGGTTCCCGTATCGGTGTTCGATCGCGGCGACGTGTACCCGCTCGGGGCAGACACGCCCTCGGCCGCGACGGCGGGGAGTCGGCGATGAGCGAACTCCTGTCCGCCGCCCTGCTCGGCACTGCACGGTCCACCCCGTCGTTCCAGGATCTGGCCACCGGCGAACTGGCACAGGCACTCAGCGGTGATCCGGCGGAGACTCTGCTCGGCGCCGCCGCGCTCGAGAACGCGTACTACGACGGCGGAGTCGCCGCCTCCGCTCGCGTGCTGCCCGCACCCGCCGAGGACGATCCGAGGCTGCAGCTGCCGCCCGCGTCCGCGTCGCATCTGATGCAGTTGCTCGCGGCCAAGTCGTGGACGCTCACCGAGTGGTTCGCGGTCGCGGCCGAGCGGGATTACCGAGCGCCGGATCATCTCGTCGCCGACCTGATGGCCGTGGCCCGCACGAACGACACCCACCGCGAGAGCATCCTCCGGCTGGTGGGCTCCCGCGGCCAGTGGCTCGCCGCGCAGAACCCGGACTGGTCGCCGCTGGTCCGTCGGTCCGATCGCACCGACGTGTGGACGCACGGCGCACACCAGGAACGACTGCAGTGGCTCACGACGATGCGGGCGGTGAACCCGGCGATCGCGATGGCCGAATTGAGCCGCACCTGGGATTCCGAACGGGGCGAGCACCGGGCGGCGTTCATCGCGGTCCTGGGAACGGGGCTCGGCGACGCCGACTCCGCACTGCTCGAGCACGCACTCGACGACCGGCGGAAAGAGGTGCGCCAGCAGGGCGTCCAGTTGCTGCGGCAGCTACCGAACTCCGCCTACGCCGAGCGGATGGCCGCTCGCGCCCGGGCATGGGTGCGGGTGGAGAAGAAGCCGCTGCGCACCCGCCTCGTGGTGAACATGCCCGGTTCCCTGGACGATTCGGCCCGCCGCGACGGCATCGAGGACGTTCACTTCAAGAACAAGGGAATCCGTAGCTGGTGGTTGCGAATGGTGGTCACCGCCGCCCCCTTGTCGGTGTGGGAAGGCATGATCGGCTCCGCCTCCACCGCGTTGGAGATCCGGATCGAGGACCAGTGGCGGGAGGTGATGATGGAGGCGTGGACCACCGCCACCGTGCTGCAGCGCAATCCGCGCTGGGCGTCGGCTCTGCTGCACCAGGAAGGGCGGAAGACCGAACGTCGCGTAGTACCGATCGTCCCCGCTCGCGAACGCCTCGCATACATCCTGTCGGGTCGCGCCGACTCCTACCTGCTGGGCGTCGACGGCGCCGCCCTGTTCGACGGTCTGCCCCATCCCTGGCCGCTCGACCTGGCCGAGCGGGTGATCGCTCGCCTCGAGGACGTCGCCGGGCGGCACGCCGAGACCGGCAAGGACCTCGGGCAGTTCTCCCGGCACAGCCACTACTCGACCCTCCGCAGCGCCGAGACGCACTTCCCGTTCACGGCGGCGCCGCTTCTCCGAGCGGCCGCCGAACGCACCCGCGATCCCGGCTGGCACCAGGCATTCGCCACTGTCGCCACCAACATCGACCATCGCAGAACAGTCCTGAAGGAGCTCGAGTGACCGAGATCGCGGCCGCCCAGGCCGACCTGCTACGACCCCACGCCGAGCAGGCCTACGCCGACGAACTCGCCGCCCTCGCCGCGCACGACACCCGGCCCCGGCCACCGTCGTGGAAATTGTCTCCGTGGGCGGTCGTCATGTACCTGCTCGGCGGCGAACTCGACGACGGCACCGTCATCACCCCCAAATATGTCGGTCCCCGCCGGCTCATCGAAGTGGCTGTCGCGACGCTGGCGACCGATCGTGCGTTGCTTCTGCTCGGCGTCCCAGGAACCGCCAAGACGTGGGTGTCCGAACACCTGTCGGCGGCGGTCTCCGGCGAGTCGACCCTGCTCGTCCAGGGAACGTCGGGGACGCCGGAGGAGGCCATCCGGTACGGCTGGAACTACGCGCGCCTTCTCGCCGAGGGCCCGACAGCGGGCGCACTCGTTCCGTCCCCCGTCATGACGGCCATGCAGGGCGGGCGGATCGCACGCGTCGAAGAACTCACCCGCATTCCCGCCGACGTGCAGGACGCGCTCATCACCGTGCTGTCGGAGAAGACGCTGCCCATCCCCGAACTGGGCACCGAGGTGCAGGCCGCCAAGGGTTTCAACCTGATCGCCACCGCAAACGACCGCGACCGCGGGGTCAACGAACTGTCCTCCGCGCTGCGCAGGCGGTTCAACACGGTGGTCCTGCCCCTGCCCGCCAACGAGGAGGACGAAGTCGCCATCGTCGCGCGGCGCGTCGAGCAACTCGGGTCCTCGCTGGAACTGCCGGAGGTCCCGGCGACCGTCGACGAGATCCGGCGCGTGGTCACCGTGTTCCGCGAACTCAGGTCGGGCGTCACCGGCGACGGTCGCACGAAGCTGAAGTCGCCGTCCGGAACGCTGTCGACAGCGGAGGCGATCTCCGTCGTCACCAGCGGACTCGCCCTCGCCGCGCACTTCGGTGACGGGGTGCTCCGTCCGTCCGACGTCGCCGCGGGCATCCTCGGGTCCGTGCTGAAGGACCCGGTGGCCGACAAGGTGGTGTGGACGGAATACCTCGAGGCCGTGGTCCGCGAACGGGAAGACTGGGCCGACTTCTACCGCGCGTGCCGCGAGGTCACCGGGTGAACTCCGACGTCCGTGTCTTCGGCATCCGCCACCACGGGCCAGGTTCCGCACGATCGGTGCGTCGCGCGCTCGACGAGTTCGTCCCCGACGCCGTCCTGATCGAAGGGCCCGCGGACGCCGATCCGCTGGTCGCATTGACCGCCTCCGACACCATGGAACCGCCGGTGGCGTTGCTCGCGTATGCCGCCGGGGAGCCCAGGACGGCGGCGTTCTGGCCGTTCGCCGTGTTCTCCCCGGAGTGGCAGGCGCTGTCGTGGGCGGCCGGGCGCGGCGTCGACGTCCGCTTCTGCGACCTTCCGGCCGCCAACACCCTCGCCGCCGACGACTCCGAGCCCCGCTCCGAGGATCCACTGACCCAGTTGGCCGCCGCGGCGGGCTACGACGACACGGAACGCTGGTGGGACGCCGTCATCGAATCGGGGTCGGGGCCCGACTCGTTCGACGCGATCACCGAGGCCATGACCGCCCTCCGGGACACGGTCGAACTCGACGAACCCACCAGCAGGCGCGAGGCGTACATGCGCCAGACGCTGCGGAAGGTCATCAAGGGCGGCGCGCAGCGGATCGCGGTGGTGTGCGGCGCGTGGCACGCCCCGGCACTCGCCGGACCCCTCGGACCGGCCACTGCGGACGCACGAATCCTCAAGGGAATACCCAAGATCAAGACCTCGCTCACGTGGGTGCCCTGGACGCACTCCCGGCTGTCCGCGGCGTCGGGATACGGCGCCGGGATCACCTCCCCTGGCTGGTATCACCACCTGTTCACCGCACCGGACCGGACGATCACCCGATGGCTCACGAAGGTCGCGCGGGTGCTGCGGGACGAGGACCTTCCGGTGTCGAGTGCGCACGTCATCGAATCCGTCCGTCTCGCAGACACGTTGGCTGCGATGCGTGCGCGGCCACTGGCCGGGCTCTCCGAGGTCACCGAGGCCACCCGCGCCGTGATGTGCGACGGCGACGACGTCCTGCTCGACCTGATCACGCGGCGTCTCGTCGTCGGCGAGGCACTCGGCGCGGTCCCGGACGACACCCCGACGGTTCCCCTCGACGCCGACCTGCGGGCGCGGGCGAAGACTCTGCGGCTCAAGCAGCAGGCCACCGAGAAGACCATCGACCTCGACCTCCGCAGAGACAACGACGTCGCGCGGTCCCGGCTGCTGCACCGGTTGCAGATCCTCGGTGTCGGCTGGGGCACCCCGGCCGACAGCGACGTGCGCGGCACCGGCACGTTCCGTGAGACGTGGTCCCTCACCTGGAAACCCGAACTGGCGGTGTCGATCATCGAGGCGTCGCTGTGGGGCACCACCGTCGAGGCCGCGGCGACAGCGAAGGTGCGCGAGCAGGCGTCGGCCGGCGCCGTCTCCCTCGCCCAGCTCACCGGGCTGCTCGAGCAGTCCCTGCTGTCGGATCTCGGGGATGCGCTGGCCGAGTTGTTGCGGGCACTGGAGACCGCGGCCACGCTCGACCACGACGTGATGCACCTGATGGATGCCCTGCCCGCGCTCACCCGAACCCTGCGGTACGGCGATGTCCGCGGCACCGACGTCTCGTCCCTCACCCGCGTGACCGACAGCTTGCTCGTCCGCATCTGCGCGGGACTGCCCTCGGCGATGTCGGGGCTGGACGACGACAGCGCACTCGACCTGCGCCGCGCCGTCGACGACGTGCACGCGGCGGTGATGCTGCGCGACGACGACCGTGCGTCGGCGCGGTGGCTCGGCACACTCGGGGGCCTCGTCGACCGCAGCGACGTGAACGGCCTCGTGATCGGACGCATGGTCCGATTGCTCCGCGACGCAGGCACCGTCAGCGAAACCGAGTCCGCCACCCGACTGTCGCGGGCGCTGTCCGTCGGCGCCGATCCCTCCGCGAAGGCGGGGTGGGTCGACGGTTTCCTCGGCGGCGGCGGGCTGCTTCTGGTCCACGACCGGCAGCTGCTGCGACTGCTCGACGGATGGGTGTCGGGGCTGCGCGAACAGGACTTCGTCGATGTGCTGCCACTGCTGCGCCGCACGTTCGGCGGGTTCGAAACAGGGGAACGCCGGGCCATTGGACAGTCCGTGGAGGGCGGGTCCACCGCCGATGCCCGCGCCGAGGTCGACGCTCGGCGGGGCACGATCGCGATCCGGACCGTCGCGGACATTCTGGGGGTGAAGTCGTGACCGAAGACGCGGAGCGCCTCAGACGGTGGCGGCTGCTGCTCGGCAACGCAGCCGAGGAGTCCACCGGCGGTCTGACGTCCAAGACGGACGCGGCGATGGACGGCGCTCTGGCCGCCCTGTACGACACCAGCAGCGAAGGGTCGAAGAGCCGCCGTCGCGGCGCGGGTCTCGGCGGATCGGCGCCGAAGGTCGCGCGCTGGCTCGGCGACATCCGTACCTACTTCCCGAGCAGCGTCGTCCAGGTGGTGCAGAAGGACGCCATCGACCGGCTCGGCCTCACCCAGTTGCTCCTCGAACCCGAACTGCTCGACGCCGTCGAACCGGACGTCCACCTCGTCGGCACACTGCTGAGCCTGAACCGGGTGATGCCCGAGTCCAGCAAGGCCACCGCCCGGATGGTCGTCGAGAAGGTGGTCCGGAAGGTGGAGGAACGGATCGCGCAGAAGACCAGGACCGCCGTCACCGGTGCGCTGAACCGGTCGGCCCGCATCACCAATCCCAAGTACCGCGACATCGACTGGAATCGCACCATCCGCGCCAACCTCGCGCACTACCTCCCCGAGTACAAGACGGTGGTGCCGGAGCGACTGCTCGGATACGGCCGCCGATCGCAGGCCGTGCACCGCGACGTCGTCCTCGCCATCGACCAGTCCGGGTCGATGGCGTCGAGCGTCGTGTATGCGTCCGTGTTCGGGGCGGTGCTCGCCTCGATGCGCGCGCTGAAGACGTCGCTGGTCGTGTTCGACACGGCGGTCGTCGACCTCACCGACAAGCTGTCCGATCCCGTCGACGTGCTGTTCGGCACGCAACTCGGTGGCGGCACCGACATCAACCGGGCCATCGCTTACAGCCAGTCACTGATCGACAGACCGGCCGAATCGCTGTTCGTGCTGATCTCGGATCTGTACGAGGGTGGGATCCGCGCGGAGATGCTGCGGCGGATGGCGGCGATGAAAAACGCAGGCGTCCAGGTGGTGGTCCTTCTGGCGCTGTCCGACGACGGCGCCCCGTCGTTCGATCACGACAACGCGGCGGCCCTGGGCGGGCTCGGCATTCCCGCGTTCGCCTGCACCCCGGACAAGTTCCCGGAACTGCTGGCGCTCGCACTCGAACGCGGCGACATCGGCAGGTGGGCGGACAGTCTCCGGACGGGGTGACCGGGGGTCAGCCGGCAGCCATCCGGCGGTCGCTGTGCAGTTCGGGGTGCGCGTCGGCGCGGATCCTGAGCAGGACCAGGCCGGAGACCGAGGCGACGATCAGCGATGCGACCGTCCAGGGAACGTGCAGTTCGGAGATCCCGACTCCCGCACCGACGAGTCCCACGAAAAGCAGGCTCCACATGATCGCTTTGACTGGACCGGACCCCATGGCAATGCTCCTTCACCGAGATTACTTACATCCCCCGTGAGTTCTGGTGTGCGCGCAGAACGTTAGCCGCGTCACACTGGGGTCCTCGTGCGACACGTCGGAAACGCTCTTTCCGATACCAATCCGAGACCTGGACCCGTGAGTACTTCTTAACCGCGGGCGGTTGAGAAGTACTCACGGGCGCAGCTAGATGATGCTGATGGTTCCCTGGGTGGTCGCCGACGCGAGCACCCGCAGGTGGTCGTCGGACCCGCCGAGGGTGTGCTCGATGGCGGTCAGCCGGCTCACGTAGTGGCCGACCGGATACTCGGCCGTCATGCCGATGCCGCCGTGCATCTGGATCGCTTCCTGCCCGATCGTGCGGGCGGAGCGGCCGATCTGCAGCTTGGCGCGGGAGGCGACCACCGGATCGACGGTTCCGTCGGCCAGCGACATCGTCGCGTAGAGACTCATGCTGCGAGCCAGTTCCAGCAGCACGTACATGTCGGCCGCACGGTGCGTGAGCGTCTGGAACTTCGCGATCGGGACACCGAACTGCTTGCGGGTTTTCAGGTACTCGGTGGTCAGTCGCAGCGCTTCCTCCATCGCGCCGACGGCCTCCGCGCACAGTGCCGCCTGCGCCCGGATCTGCGCGCTCTCGATCGCCGACGACGCGTCGCCGCCCTCACCGAGGGGCTCCGCCGGGGTGTCCGACAGTTCCACCTGCGCGGCCCGCAGTCCGTCGTGGGTCGCGTAGGCGGTGCGGGTCAAGCCGCTGGCGTCGGCGCCGACGAGGAACAGTCCGACCCCACCGTCCGGGAGTGCAGCCGTGACGACCAGGGTGTTCGCGCTGCCACCGTGCGGAACGGGGTTCTTGGTACCCGTGAGGGTCCACGCGTCGCCGTCCTTCTTCGCCGTCGTGGACACCTGGGTGGACGGCCAGCGCACACCCGGCTCCCGATCGGCGAAGGCCAGCAGGAGGTTGCCCTCCGACACGTCGGGAAGAATCCTGCGGCGCTGCTCCGTGCTGCCGGCCGCAGCGATCAGGCCGCCGGGGACGAGCACGGCGTCGAGGACGGGTTCGGGCGCGAGGCGCCGGCCGATCTCGGTCATCACCGACGCGACCTCGACAGGTCCGGCGCCCATTCCGCCGTCTTCCTCGTCGAAGCTCAGGCCCAGCAGTCCCACCTCGGCGAGTTGCTTCCACACCTGCGGGCTCCACCCCTGCTCGGTGTCGGTGATGGCGTTGCGCTTCTCCGCGTCGTAGCTACGTCCCAGCAGTTCACGAGTGGTGTCGCGCAGCAGTTTCTGTTCGTCGGTCAGTTCGAAGTCCATGTCACGCCCTCACAATCCGAGGATCGAGGAGGCGATGATGCTGCGCTGCACTTCGCTCGATCCGCTGTAGATGGAAACCTTGCGGTAGTTCAGGTAGGTCGGAGCCGTCCGCTGCGCCCAGAGCGGCGAAGAGATGCCGTCACCTGCGGCGAAGGGCAGGGAGTCGGGTCCGGCGACGTCGGTCAGCAGTTCGAGTGTGGCCTGCTGCAGTTCGGACCCGCGCAGCTTCAGCAGCGACGACGCCGGGTTCGGCTTGCCGTCGGCCGAACTGGCGACCACCCGCAGCTGGGTGAGTTCGAGCGCGATGATCTCGTTCTCCAGCTCGGCGATCCGGGCGGCGAACAGCGGGTCGTCGAGCAGCGTCCCCTCGCCCACCGAGATCTCCGCGGCGCGTTCCTTCGCCTGCGCGAGGCGGACTTTGGAGAATCCCAGCCGGGTCACACCGGTGCGCTCGTTGCCGAGCAGGAACTTGGCGTAGCTCCAGCCCTGGTTCTCCTCGCCCACGAGATTCTCGGCCGGCACGCGCACGTCCTCGAAGAAGATCTCGTTGACCTCGTAGCCGCCGTCGATCAGCTTGATCGGACGCACCGTGACCCCGGGCGTCTTCATGTCGACGAGGATGAACGAGATGCCGGCCTGCTTCTTGGGGGCGTCCGGGTTCGTGCGAGCGAGGACGAAGATCCAGTCGGCGTGCTGCGCGAGAGTGGTCCACGTCTTCTGGCCGTTGATCACGTAGTCGTCGCCGTCGCGGACGGCGCGGGTCTTCAGCGACGCGAGGTCGGAGCCGGCTTCGGGTTCGGAGAATCCCTGGCACCACCAGATGTCGAGGTTGGCGGTCGCGGGAAGGAACTTCTCCTTCTGCTCCTGCGAACCGAATGCCGCGATGACGGGGCCGACCATGCTGGTGTTGAAGGCGAGCGGCTCGGGCACCGACGCGAGCTGCAATTCGTCGAGCCAGATGTGCTTCTGCACCGGCGTCCAGTCGCGGCCGCCCCACTCGACCGGCCAGTGCGGCGTCGCCAATCCGTTGGCGTTCAGAATCCGCTGGGACTCGATGAAGCCCTCTTTCCCCACTTCTTCTCCACGCGCATACCGCTCGCGGGTTTCCGCCGGAATCTGTGTGGTGAAGAACGTTCGCATCTCGTCGCGGAACGCCAGCTCCTCGTCGGTCAAGGCCAGATTCATCGGACTTCCTTCGCACTCGAGGTCGGATTCATGTTCTGATCCCGACGGTACTCCCCCGTGCGGCTCCGCCGCCCGTGAGTACTTGTCAACCGCCCGCGGTTAACAAGTACTCACGGGTCAGGCGGTGCGGAGGACGAGCAGGTAGGCGCCACCGGCGGCGTCGATCTGCGTCTCGACGTTCAGTTCGGGTGCGAGACGGGACAGCCTGTCGAGCAACCACTCCGACGCGTCCTCGGCGTCCGATTTGCCCGGGCACCGCGCCACCGCCACCCGTCCGCCCTTGCGGCCGAGTTGTTCGACGACACCGATGATCGGGGCGGGATCGACGACGAACAACCGGTCTGGCCACGGCACGACCGGTTTGACGGCACCCTTCTTGGTGTTGCACGCGCGGTGAGCGAGGCGTTCGACGCCGCCCTTCGCCTTGGCCTTCTTCGCGGCGACGACGCTGTCGATGCTGGGTCCGCGCGGATCGTTGACCGACATGTCGGGATCCACCGGTTCGTCACACAGCCAGCAGCGCCACGACTCGCGGTCGCCGACCTCTCGAAGAGTACTCATGGGCGCCAACGCTACCCGTGCGACTGGACCGGATCGAAGCCGGAAATCAGCCAGTTGTCGCCGGACTTGGCCAGCTCGACGGTGATGCTCGTCGCCGTCGTCGCCGGTTCGGGTTTCGCCGCACTGGTGGTGGTCTGGTTGACGAACAGCAGCACGGTCGCGGTGTCGGCCGCCACGTCGACCGGACCGGAGGCGGCCACCGTCGCCTGGGTAGCCACCCGGCTTTCCTTCGCCGCCGGGACGACGACGTCCGTCGTGAACTGTGTGTAGTAGTCGAGGAACTCCCCTGTCAGGCGTTCCTTCGCGACACCGACGTCGTTTTCGACCGTGTCCGGCTTGTACGACAGTAGAGCGATCGCCCCCTGCGACGCGGTGTCGGTGACGGTGGCGCGGACGGTGTCGTCGACGCGCTGGTCGGGACGGTAGAGCGTGAAGTACAGAACCCCCGCAAGCACGGCCGCGACCGCGGTGAGCGCGCCCAGGATCAGGAGGAGTCTGCGCGATTTCGGCGATGCGTCGGTACTCACTGCACGAACCCTGCCTTCACGATCTTGTATGTGCCGTCCTCGAGTTGCATCGTCACGCGCATTCTCTGACCGCGCGGTTCCTCGGCAGCGCCGCCCGCGTTGGACACCTTCTGCGCGACCGCGACGAGCACGTCCGCGGAGTCGCCGTTCTGCGCCTCGATCGCAGCCTGGCGCACCTCCCCCTGGGACTTGACCTTGGCCTCCTGCATGACCGCAATGAGATCTTTGGATCGGGCTTCGAATTCGTCGCGGAATTCCCCGGCCGAACCGTCGAGCACCTTCTGCACGTCCTCGTCAGCCCGCTCGAAGTCCATCGTCGTCAGATCCACGACGCCCTGGCGCGCTGCATCGAGGATCTCGGATCGCTGCTGGGCTTCCTGCTCCGCCTGCCGGTGCGTGTAGCCGAAATAGCCGCTGACCGCGAGGAACGCAAGCGCAAGGACGGCTAGGACCACCACACCCGCGCTGACGGCCGGCGTCCGGGCCTGGGGATCGGCGTCGTCACCGGTGGGCTCTTCCGCCATGGGGTTCCTTCCGTCGTGCCGTATCTCTGTTACCTGCATCACGCCAGATGCTACCGGGTAGTCATATCAAATATTTTTCGGCGCCTCCCGCGGGCAGATCCGCGGGCGGAAAGGCGCGTGGGAGACCACGCGTACGGTCGGTGATCATTACTGTTGAAGAGAAGGCAGGCGACTCGAAGGGGATCCACGATGACCAGCGATTCAGGCGCACGCAGCCGCGTGCAGTTCGGTGCCGGGGCGACGCCGGAACTCGTCAGTTCCGAGGGACGGACCATCATCGCGGACGCCGTCGTCGCCAAGATCGCAGGTATCGCCACCCGTGAGATCAACGGCGTCTACGACGTGGGCGGCGGCACCGCACGCGCTGTCGGCGCTCTCCGCGATCGGATCCCCGGCGCCCGCGTCAACCACGCCCAGGGCGTCGCCGTCGAAGTCGGCGAGAAGCAGGCCGCCATCGACATCGGCATCGTCGCGGAATACGGCGTCGCACTGCATGAACTCGCGGTCGGCATCCGGCGCAACGTCATCGCGGCCGTCGAGCGCATGACCGGGCTGGAAGTGACCGAAGTGAACATCACCGTCTTCGACGTCATGCTCTTCGACGAATCCGAGGCCGCGTCCGAGCTCGACGGCAAACCGAGGGTGCAGTGACCGGACCACTTCCACCGGACACCCACGCCGAGGACATCTCCGAACGCATCGTCGCCGCCGTCCTCGCAACCCCGGGAGTGGCAGCGATGCACGGCGGCGCGTTCGGTGAAGTCGCGACCTACCTGCCCGGACGCCGGGTGACCGGAGTGACCGTCGGCCCCACGTCCTGTGCCGTCCACCTCGCGGCTCGCTACCCCGCCAACGTCGTCGACACCGCCGAAAGAGTGCGGGCCGCAGTGGAATCGCTGGTGGACGTCCCGGTCGACGTGACCGTCGAAGATCTCCTGACAGAGACAGGACAAGCTCAATGAACAGCACAATCACAGGCCTGATCGTCGGGTTACTTCTCGCCATCGCCGGCATCCTCGGCGGTTTCAGCGGATTCGTCTTCGCCGTCCTCCTCGGAGCGCTGGGCATGGCCGTCGGCGCGCACCGCGACGGCCACCTCGATCTCGGCGCCATCCTCCGAAGCCGCGGCCGTGGCTGAACCCTTCACCGCACCCACCGCCGGTCCCCACGACGACGCGGCGCTCGACGACACCGCCCTACGCGGCGAGCTGGTAATCAAGGAGCGCGCCGTCGTGAAGATCGCCGTCGCCGCAGCGCTCCAGGTACCCGGCGTCGTCAAGCAGTCCGGTGGGCTGTCCCGCCTGACGGGTCGGGAACTCCCCCGCGCCGACGTCTCGACGGGAGCGGGCGCCGTCGCGATCAACCTGTACATCGCGGTCCAGTGGCCATGCCACCTCGACCTCGTCAACCGTCGGCTCCGCGCACAGGTGCACCATCAGGTCGAGCAGATGACGGGCATGCCGGTCATCGAACTCAACATCGTGGTCGTCGGAACGGAATCCGCAGCACCCGAGGACAGTTCGGCCGAAAGCCGCTACTCCGAACAAGGCGACCCCGCCGTGCCGCCCGCCCCGGTGGCGCCCGTCCGGCCACGCACGCCGCGCGCGACTCCGGCCGCTGTGCCCGCCGCAATCATCGTCGCCGTCGGAGCTCTCGGTCTCGCGGTCGTCGCGGCGCGTGAACTGCTCATCATGCGCGGCACCTTCGCCAACGCGCCCTGGATCCGCAACACCGTGCAATGGCTGGGCCGGCTGCACTGGTCCGAGTGGATCGTCCCCGTCGCCGCGGGCGCGATCGTCCTGGGGGTCGTATTCATCGTCGCGGCCCTCAAACCGCGGCCGCGCACCCACCTGCCGCTCGCGGTGGGTGACACCCCGATCGTCTGGCTGCGCCCCACGGACCTCGCTCGCAACTCCAGCAGCCACGCCAAGACCGTCCCCGGAGTGCTGTCGGCGCACACGACGGTCGACCGCAAGCACGTCACCGTTCGCGTGGTACGCACCGAGTCGACACCCGCCGGGGACGTGGCCATCTCCGTCCGCGAGGCCGTGGAACCGACGCTGTCGCTGCTCGGCACGTCTCCCGAACTCCGAGTGCAGGTGAAGCCGTGAGACATCGGACGGCCGCCGTCAACCGGGTCATCGTCCTGCTCGTCGGGCTCGCACTCCTCGGATTCGGCGCCTACGCCGTGGCCTGGGACCTGCAGGTTCCGATCGTCCGCGAATGGGTGTCGCGATACGACCGCGCGCGCGTCACCGCACTCCCCGACCAGGACTGGTGGGGCTGGGCACTCGCTGCGACGGTCGTCGTGGGACTGGTCTTCGGGATCGTGCTCCTCGCCCTGGATCTCACCCGGCGACGCACGTCCCCCGTCGCCGTACCGGATCGCGAATCGGGCACCTACGTCACCGTCGACCTCGGCTCGCTCGCCAACGGGGTCGCCAGCGAACTCGGCCAGTACCCCGGAGTCCGGCAGACACGCGCTCGCGCCGTGGTCGAACGCGGACTCCCCACCCTGTCGATCGTCGTGACCGCCGACCCCACCCTCGACATCTACGACTTCACCCGCAAATCCGAGGACGTCGCATCGTGGGTCGCATCGACCCTCGGCGGTGAACAGGTCGCTACCCAGGTCCTGCTCCACCTCGACCGCGCCGACCACCCGGCGCACGTCGAAAACTGACACGGGGCGTTCCGGTCGGCGACCTCCGAGAATGGGATGCGTTTGAACTACCGCTGAGCGTGTACCCCGAAACGCCAATGGCGCCCACCCCTGAGGGTGGGCGCCATTGGCGTTGGTGGAGCTAGATCACTTGTTGATCTTCGTGACCTTGCCGGCGCCGACGGTACGGCCGCCTTCGCGGATCGCGAAGCGCAGGCCCTCGTCCATGGCGACGGGCTGGATCAGCTTGACGGACATCTCGGTGTTGTCACCGGGCATGACCATCTCGGTGCCCTCGGGCAGCGTCACAACGCCCGTCACGTCCGTGGTACGGAAGTAGAACTGCGGACGGTAGTTGTTGAAGAACGGCGTGTGGCGGCCGCCCTCGTCCTTGGACAGGATGTACGCCTGGCCCTCGAACTCGGTGTGCGGGGTGGTGGTGCCGGGCTTGACGACAACCTGTCCACGCTCGACATCTTCGCGCTTGATACCACGAACCAGCAGACCGACGTTGTCACCGGCCTGGCCCGAGTCGAGGAGCTTGCGGAACATCTCGATACCGGTGACCGTGGTCTTGGTGACCGTCTCCTTGATGCCGACGATCTCGACCTCTTCGTTGACGTTGACCGAGCCACGCTCGATACGACCGGTGACGACGGTGCCACGACCGGTGATCGTGAAGACGTCCTCGACGGGCATGAGGAACGGCTTGTCGGTCTCGCGGACCGGGTCCGGGATCGACTCGTCGACCGCAGCCATGAGCTCGAGGATGTTCTTGGTCCACTCCGGGTCGCCCTCGAGCGCCTTCAGAGCGGAGACCTTGACGACGGGAGCTTCCTCGTCGAACTCCTGCGCAGCGAGGAGCTCACGGACCTCCATCTCGACGAGCTCGATGATCTCGTCGTCGTCCACCATGTCGGCCTTGTTCAGGGCGACGAGGATGTACGGCACGCCGACCTGGCGGGCGAGCAGCACGTGCTCACGCGTCTGGGGCATCGGGCCGTCGGTGGCCGCGACCACGAGGATGGCGCCGTCCATCTGCGCCGCACCGGTGATCATGTTCTTGATGTAGTCGGCGTGACCGGGAGCGTCGACGTGCGCGTAGTGGCGCTTCTCGGTCTGGTACTCAACATGCGAGATGTTGATCGTGATACCGCGAGCCTTCTCCTCAGGAGCCTTGTCGATCTCGTCGAAGGCCGAGGCCTCGTTGAGATCCGGGTACGCGTCGTGCAGAACCTTGGTGATGGCCGCGGTCAGCGTGGTCTTGCCGTGGTCGACGTGACCGATGGTGCCGATGTTCACGTGCGGCTTCGTCCGCTCGAACTTCGCCTTCGCCACTGTGTGTCCTCCTGGACTGATTGATGCTTGCGGTATGCAGCAGTGCGGTTGTTATTACTGGGTCGTGCTTCGGCCGGCTGGAACCGAGGTTACTCGCCGGTCGCCTTGGCGATGATTTCCTTCGAGACGTTCGCGGGAACCTCTGCGTAGGAATCGAACACCATGGAGAAGTTCGCCCGGCCCTGGGTCTTCGACCGCAGATCACCGATGTAACCAAACATCTCCGAGAGCGGAACCAGCGCCTTCACGACACGGGCACCACTGCGTTCCTCCATGGCCTGGATCTGGCCACGGCGGGAGTTCAGGTCGCCGATCACGTCACCCATGTACTCCTCGGGTGTGGTGACCTCGACAGCCATGAGCGGCTCGAGAATGACCGGGCCGGCCTTGCGGGCGGCTTCCTTCAGCGCCTGCGAACCGGCAACCTTGAAGGCCATTTCCGACGAGTCGACATCGTGGTACGCACCGTCGAGCAGCGACAGCTTCAAGTTCACCAGCGGGTAGCCGGCAAGAACGCCGTACTGCATCGCGTCCTGCGCGCCTGCATCCACGGAAGGGATGTACTCGCGAGGGATACGACCGCCGGAGACCTTGTTCTCGAACTCGTAGGTGGCACCGTCTTCGCCGACGAACGGCTCCAGCGCGATGATCACCTTGGCGAACTGGCCCGATCCACCCGTCTGCTTCTTGTGGGTGTAGTCGTGCTTCTCGACCTTCTTGGTGATGGTCTCGCGGTAGGCAACCTGCGGCTTGCCGACGTTGGCCTCGACCTTGAACTCGCGACGCATACGGTCGACGAGGATGTCGAGGTGGAGCTCGCCCATGCCGCCGATGACGGTCTGGCCGGTCTCCTCGTCGAGCTCGACGGAGAACGTCGGGTCCTC
This sequence comes from Rhodococcus sp. NPDC127593, assembly GCF_042671975.1. Classification (NCBI taxonomy): domain Bacteria; kingdom Bacillati; phylum Actinomycetota; class Actinomycetes; order Mycobacteriales; family Nocardiaceae; genus Rhodococcus; species Rhodococcus sp. NPDC127593. The sequence goes on from NZ_JBHXWI010000011.1 coordinate 58,629, forward strand.
TTCGGCGAGCTTCTGGATCGCGGTGCCCAGCTTCTCCTGGTCGGACTTGGTCTTGGGCTCGATCGAGACCTGGATGACCGGGTCCGGGAAGCTCATGGACTCGAGCACGATCGGCGCGTCCTGTGCACACAGCGTGTCACCGGTCGTGGTGTCCTTCAGACCGATCATCGCGTAGATGTGGCCGGCCACGGCCTCGTCGACCGGGTTCTCCTTGTTGGCGTGCATCTGGAAGAGCTTTCCGATGCGCTCCTTCTTGCCCTTGGTCGCGTTCATGACCTGGGCGCCCGGATCGATCCGGCCGGAGTACACGCGGACGAACGTCAGCTTGCCGAAGAAGGGGTGCGAAGCGATCTTGAAGGCCAGAGCCGAGAACGGCTCTTCCTTGCTCGGCTTACGCGTGAGGATCTCTTCTTCGTTGCCCAGGGCGTGACCCTGGACCTCGCCGATGTCCAGCGGGTTCGGCAGGTAGTCGATGACCGCGTCGAGCATGGGCTGAACGCCCTTGTTCTTGAACGCGGAACCACACAGAACCGGGTACAGCTCGGAGGCGACCGTCATCTTGCGGATGGCGCCCTTGATCTCCTCGACGGAGAGTTCCTCACCGGCGAAGTACTTCTCCATGAGAGATTCGTCGGACTCGGCAACGGTCTCGAGCAGCTTCTCGCGGTACTCGGCAGCCTTGTCGGCCAGATCCGCGGGGATCTCCTCGATGGTGGGCGCGGCACCCGTCGGCACGACGCCACGCCAGGTGATGGCCTTCATCTCGACCAGGTCTACGACGCCGTCGAAGTCGTCCTCGGCGCCGATCGGCAGCTGGAGGACGAGCGGCTTCGCGCCGAGGCGGTCGATGATGGTCTGGACCGTGAAGTAGAAGTCCGCGCCCATCTTGTCCATCTTGTTGACGAAACAGATGCGCGGAACGTCGTACTTGGCGGCCTGACGCCACACCTGCTCCGACTGGGGCTCGACGCCCTCCTTGCCGTCGAACACGGCAACAGCGCCGTCGAGCACGCGGAGCGAACGCTCCACCTCGACGGTGAAGTCGACGTGGCCGGGCGTGTCGATGATGTTGATCTGGTTGTTGTTCCAGAAGCAGGTCACCGCGGCAGAGGTGATCGTGATGCCGCGTTCCTTCTCCTGCTCCATCCAGTCCGTCGTCGACGCTCCGTCGTGCGTCTCGCCGATCTTGTAATTGACACCGGTGTAGAACAGGATGCGCTCGGTGGTCGTGGTCTTGCCGGCATCGATGTGCGCCATGATGCCGATGTTGCGGACCTTGTTCAGGTCGGTCAGCACTTCCTGTGCCACAGGATTCTTCCCCGCTCGTAGCTCGTGTATCGGGTATCGGCCTCCCCGGTGTTCACCAGCGGGGCCATTGTCTCGAGTTGTAGATCAGCCGGTCCCTGGTGGGGACCGACGTGCGACGACGCCGGAGCAGTCACGGTTGGTGACTGCTCCGACGTGACGTCACCAGCGGTAGTGGGCGAATGCCTTGTTGGCTTCGGCCATCTTGTGAGTGTCCTCACGACGCTTCACAGCGGCACCGAGGCCGTTGCTGGCATCGAGGAGCTCGTTGGCGAGACGCTCGACCATCGTCTTCTCGCGGCGCTGCCGGGAGAAGGTCACCAGCCAGCGCAGCGCGAGGGTGGTGGAACGGCCCGGACGAACCTCGACCGGCACCTGGTAGGTCGCGCCACCGACACGGCGGCTGCGAACCTCGAGGGCAGGCTTGACGTTGTCCAGTGCGCGCTTGAGGGTGACGACCGGATCGGTGCCGGTCTTCTCGCGCGCCTGCTCGAGTGCTTCGTAGACGATGCGCTCGGCGGTGGACTTCTTGCCGTCCATCAGGATCTTGTTGACGAGCTGCGTCACCAGGGGCGAACCGTAGACCGGGTCGTTGATGAGCGGACGCTTAGGAGCGGGGCCCTTACGTGGCATTAGCTCTTCTCCTTCTTGGCGCCGTAGCGGCTGCGGGCCTGCTTGCGGCCCTTGACACCCTGGGTGTCGAGGGAGCCGCGGATGATCTTGTAGCGCACACCCGGGAGGTCCTTCACGCGACCACCGCGAACGAGCACCATCGAGTGCTCCTGCAGGTTGTGGCCCTCGCCCGGGATGTAAGCGGTGACCTCGACGGAGCTGGTCAAGCGCACACGCGCGACCTTACGGAGCGCCGAGTTCGGCTTCTTCGGGGTGGTGGTGTACACGCGGGTGCACACGCCACGGCGCTGCGGGCTGCCCTTGAGGGCTGCCGTCTTGACCTTCGCGGTCTTGTCGCGGCGGCCCTTGCGGACCAGCTGGTTGATGGTTGGCATTTACCGGCTTTCTTCGTGTTGAACAGACTGCTCTGGACAAGCAACCTTGGCTGTTCTGAAATTAGGGATCTAGCAGTTGGGGCAAGAGAGCTGCTGCCCCTCACCCACACCTCGAGCTGCACCCGAGGTCGGGTGTGTCGCATACCCCCACACAGGCAGCCGGATGCTCGTTCCATGCAGAAATCTGCACGAACGCGCGCACGGCAATACCTCGCTAGGCACACAGATCGGCCCGGGCATGCCGGACACGACCCACAACGATACCCGGCGGCGCGCCGGAAGGTCAAAGTGGGCTGGCAGTGGTAAGGGCTGACCTGGGATGTGGGGCACTGCTTGGAGCTGTCGGTACGGGCACGGGCACATCAACTACTCAGATTGAGCGTCAGATCCGCAAGCGTCGATGCCGCCTCACACGGGTCTGCCGCCCCCGTCTGGAACTGTACCCACCAGCCGACGACGCCCGCGGAGGGCGATCCGACCGTCACTCCGCACGCCCCCGGATCACCGGGGGGACGCATCACGACGGCCTTGCGGCCCTGGATGGTGGAGGACTCCACGGTGTAGCCGAGCTTCTCGCCGGTCGACTTCTCCGTGTCGAGTGAACCTGTCTCGAACCAGTTGAACGTCACCTTCACGGGACCGTTGGCACCGACCGCGTCCCACCGGCAGATCGCGCCGAAGAAGCCCCGTTGGATGGCGTCGGCGCCGACGGTCTGGGCGATCTGGTCGTCGGCGACGGCGTTGCACTCCTCCAGCAGGGCCGTGAACTGTTCGGTGTCGCCGGACGAGGCCGCCCCCTCGGCCCTGGGCGAGCCCTCGATCGTCGACCCGCACCCCGCGATCAGCCCGACCGCGGTGGCCGCGGCCAGCACGCGCACGACGCGCAACGTCCCGCTGCTCATCACTCCCCCGCTCACTTGGCCCTCGACACGCTGAGTTCGGCGAGATCGCGCGCCACCTTGCACGGGTCCGCCGCGGGTTGCGCGTCCGCGTACATCACCGACCAGTGAACGAAGTCGCCCCCGAACTCCACACCGAGTTCACACAGAATTCCTTCGGACGATGCAATGAATCCGGGATGTCCCTGGACGTCGATGTCGGTGGCCGGCCTGCCGATCAGCTCGGAACCCGCCCGCTCGCGGCCGATGGGACTGCCGCGGTACCAGGAGAACGTCACGCTGGGACCACCTATTCCCGCGGTTTCCCACTCGCAGCCGACGGAATTACGCGTCACCCCGGTGAAGGGCGGCATCCCGAACGCCTTCGCCACCTCGTCGTCGGTGACCGAACCGCACTGACCGAAGAACGGGCCCGGATCGGTCACCTGCGGGAGCTGCTGCGCGGCGGGTTCGGTACCGGAATCGTCTCCGTCTCCCCCGCAGCCGACCAGACCGGCCGCGACGGTGATCAGGACGAGCAATCCCCATTTCCGGCCCATGGTCGGTGACTCTACCGATCCCCGCGACCTTTGCCCGGTCAGTCGAGAACGGCCGCGTCGAGCCTCCGCGGCCCTATCGATTCACCGCTCCGCGGTAGTGCGGCATCCAGCTGCGCCGCCCACTGCCGCACGATCTCCGCCCGTCGCTTGGAGTCGTCCGTGAGCACGTCGGCCAGACCGAGTCCGCGTGCGAGATCGAGGGTGGCCTGGACGAGCCGGTGCGCCACCGGGTCGGCGTCGTCGAAGCCGAAGTGTTCGACGGCGGTGCGGTGCGCGATCCGGCCGAACCGCTCCTCGAGCGGCACGATCCGGGCCCGGAGTTCGGGGTCGGCGGCGGCGGCCGTCCATACCTGCAGCGCCGCCTTGAACAAGGTGCCCGTGTAGTAGTCGACGAGCCGCGACACCACGGCCTCGGTGCGTCCCTCCCCGGTCGGCAGGTCGGTGGCCTCGCGCCGGGCCTGCTCCATCCGGGCGTCGAACATGACCTCGAGCGCCGCGGTGATGAGGTCCTCGCGGGTCGGGAAATGGTGCTGGGTCGCGCCGCGGGACACGCCGGCGCGCTGGGCGACGAGGCTCACCGTGGTGGCACCCCAGCCGAGTTCGGCGAGGCAGTCGATGGTGACCGCGAGGAGATGCCCGCGCGTGACCCGGCTGCGGTCCTGCTTCGGTTCGCGGGTCATGTGTCACTTCCTCTCGTCGCGCTGCGCGCCCGTGAGTACTCGACGAGTCCTGAGACTCGTCAACCACGCACGGGGCCGGAGGCCCATCTCGGCGGCCGCTTCTGCAGGAACGCCATCATGCCTTCCCGCGCCTCCTCGGATTCGAACAGCCTCGCCGACTGGGCGGTCAGCTCGTCGGTGTAGCGGTCGAAGTCTGCGAGCACGCCACGGGTCGTCAGGGTCTTCGACTCGGCCAGACCCTGCGGCGACGCCTGCCGCAACTGGTCGAGCAATTCCTCGACGGTGTCCTCTGGATCCTCGGCGGACTCACTGATCAGCCCGATGGCCTCCGCCTCGTGGACACCGAACTTCTCGCCGGTGAGGAGGTAGCGGCTCGCGGCTCGCGAATCGATCCGGGGCAGCACCGTCAACGAGATGATCGACGCGGCGAGTCCGAGCCGGACCTCGGTGAGCGCGAAGGTGCTGCGCGGGCCGGCGACGGCGATGTCGCAGGCCCCGACCAATCCCATGCCCCCGGCCCTGACGTGACCGTCGATCCGGGCGATCACCGGCTTGGGCAACTCGACGATGGCCCGCAGCAGGTCGGCCATCTGCCGGGTCCGCGAGCCGACGTCGCCGGACGTCTCACTCAGATCCGCCCCGGCGCAGAACGTGCCGCCGGTGTGGGTGAGGACGACGCCGCGGACGTCGTCGTCCGCGGCGGCGTCCCGCAATCCCTGCAGCAGTTCGCCCACGAGCCTGCCGGAGATCGCGTTCCTGTTGTGGGGCGAATCGAGGGTGAGGGTGGCGAACCCCCGGCTCACCTCGTACCGGACGTACCGGTCGGCTTCCACGTCGGTCATGTGCTGTCCGTTCGACATCAGTACGACTTCGGCAGCCCGAGCGAGTGCTGGGAGACGAAGTTCAGGATCATTTCCCGGCTCACCGGAGCCACGCGGGCGATGCGCGCCGCACCGAGCATCGCCGCGAGACCGTATTCCTTGGTCAGGCCTGCGCCGCCGTGCGTCTGGACGGCCTGGTCGAGTGCCTTGATGCTGGCCTCGGCGGCGGCGTACTTGGCCATGTTGGCGGCCTCGGCGGCGCCGAAGTCGTCGCCGCTGTCGTAGAGGACGGCCGCCTTCTGCATCATCAGCTTGGCGAGTTCGAGTTCGATCTTGATCTGCGCCAGCGGATGCGAGATGCCCTGGTGCGCGCCGATCGGCTCCTTCCACACCGTGCGTTCCTTCGCGAACCGCACCGCGGCGTCCAGCGCGTAGCGGCCCATGCCGATCGCCATGGCGGCGCCGAGAATGCGTTCGGGGTTGAGACCCGCGAACAACTGCATCAACGCCGCATCGGCCTCGCCGACGAGCGCGTCGGCGGGCAGCCGGACGTCGTCGAGGAACAGCATGAACTGGTGGTCGGGCTCGACGATGTCCATCTCCATCGGCGTCTTCACGAAGTTCTCGGCGTCGGTGGGGACGATGAACAGTGCAGGCTTCAGCTTGCCGGTCTTCGAATCCTCGGTCCGCGCGACGATCAGGACGGCGTCGGCCTGGTCGACCCCGGAGATGTAGATCTTGTTCCCCGACAGCAGCCAATCCTCGGCTGAACCATCACCCCTCGCTTCGCTCGATCGGACCCGACGCGCGGTGGTCGTGATCTGGTGCGAGTTGGAACCCGCGTCGGCCTCGGTGATGGCGAACGCCATGATCTTCGAACCGTCGGCGAGGCCGGGGAGCCAAGTCTGCTTCTGCTCCTCGGTGCCGTACTTGCCGATGATCGTGCCGCAGATCGCCGGCGACACGACCACCAGCAGGAGGCCGGCGCCGTGGGCCGCGAGTTCCTCCTGGACGAGGGCGAGCTCGTAGATGCCTGCGCCGCCACCCCCGTATTCCTCGGGAAGGTTGACGCCGAGGAAGCCGAGTTTGCCCGCCTCGTTCCACAATTCGGTCAGCGGTTCGCTGCGCCGCGCCCGGGGCAGCACGTAGTCGACGTAGTTGAAACGCTCCCCGAGCCTCGACACCGAGGCGCGGAGTTCCTTCTGTTCTTCTGTCTCGATGAAGCTCATCGGGACTCACGGGCGGAGACCCCACCCTTCGGGTCAGGTACGGAGCCTTCTGGGCGGGTGTGACGTGTCTGGCGTCTGTACATGTCGGTGCTCCTGACTACGGTCGAGGTGTGGAAGAGGTTGTGCGGTACAGCTATCGGCTCCGGCCAGGCGTGATGGCTGTGCGCGCGCTCGAATCCGAGTGGCATCGCTGCCGATACCTTTGGAATGAGGCTGTGCGGCAGCAGAAGACCGGACTCAAGCCGACGTTCGCGAAGCTCGGAAAGCTGCTGACCGAGGCGCGCGGACGTAACGCGTGGCTGCGCGAAGGTGCGCAGGTCCCTCAACAGCAGACGCTGAGGACTTACGCGAAGGCTTTGGAGCACTCGTTCACGGTGAAGGGTCGAGGACGCCCAGCATTCAAGGCGCGCAATAAGTCTCTCCCTGCGCTGGAGTACACGTCCCGAGGGTTCTCGGTCCGCAACGGTCGGCTGTCTCTCGCCAAAGGCATCGTGATCCCGGTGGTCTGGTCGCGGGAGCTGCCGTCCAAGCCGACCAGTGTGCGGGTGCATCGAGATTCGCTCGGGCACTGGTACGCGTCGTTCGTGGTGCGACGCGAAGCCGTCGCTGCCCCCACTGTCGACGAAACCAGTGGGATCGGCATCGACTGGGATGTATCCGTAACAGCCACGACCACGAGTCCCGGGTTCGACCTGCCATATCTCGGGCACCGGAAGCGCTGTTCCGCAGAGCTTGGTAAGGCGCAGCGAAAGATGGCCAGGCGCCATAGCGGCAAGCGTGGACCGCAGTCCAAGGGATACCAGCGGGCACGGAGAGAAGCCGCGAAGCTGCACAAGAAGGCCGCACGACAGGTGCGGCACGACTCCAGATGCGCGAGAGCCAAGCAGCGACTCGGACTCGCGGAACGAACCTTCCTGTGTCGGAATTGCGGATATACCGACTGCTGGGACAGGAACGCTGCCAGGGTGATCCTGGCTGTGGCAGAACGGGGCCACACTCGTGTTGACGTTGTCAGACATGCGCATTCCTCCTTCGGGTCGGATGTGTGTGCGGTCTGAGCGTGGAATCTCCCGCCTACAGTCGGGGAACCGCTAAGACTCTCTTTGGGGCTGCGCTGCTTCGACTACTGCCAGGACCGTTCCCACGTCGACCTGCTGACCGGCGGTCACGGAAAGTTCGGTGAGGACACCGGAGGCCGGTGCCTTGATCGTGTGTTCCATCTTCATCGCCTCGAGCCACACGATCGGCTGACCGGCGGTCACGGAGTCGCCGACCTCGGCGCCGAGGCGGATGACGGAACCCGGCATCGGCGCGAGCAGCGACCCCTCGGCGACGACGGCGCTCGGATCGGTGAATCGCGGTGCGGCGAGCAGGCTCACCGGGCCCAGGGCGGAGTCGACGAACACGTCGTCCCCGTACCGGGACACCGCGAACGAGCGGCGTAGCCCCGCGACGTCCAGTGCGACGTGCCGCGCCGTGGCCGACACGAGCGCGACGTCGTCGAAGCCCTCGGCCCTCAGCCCGTTCCGGGTGAGCAGGTACCGGATCTCGATGTCGCCGCCGGTGCCCGTGAACGTCTTGCTCTGCGGCGCGGACGCCAGATTCCGCCACCCGCTGGGGAGCGTCGAGTCGACCGTCGCGACGTCGCGGTTGTGCGCAGCGTCCGCGAGTGCGGCGGCCAGCGCCGACAGTCGCTCGGTGTCGGCCGACGCCAGCGGACGCGCCAGCACGTCCAGCCCGTGGGTTTCGAAGAAGGCGGTGTCCGTGTCGCCGGCGAGGAATGCCGGGTGGCGGAGCACGTTGACGAGGAGGTCGCGGTTGGTGCGCAGTCCATGAATCTGCGCGCGACTCAGGGCCGTCGCCAGCCGGGTGGCCGCCTGCGTGCGGGTGGGCGCGAACGAGATGACCTTCGCGAGCATCGGGTCGTAGTGCACACCGACGGTGGATCCGTCGACCACGCCGGAGTCCAGGCGGATGCCCGGGGAGCGCAGCACGTCGAATTCGACCGCATTCTCGGGAAGGTCCAGACGGTGGACCGGTCCGCTCTGCGGCTGCCAGTTCTGCGCCGGATCCTCGGCGTACAGCCGGACCTCGATGGAATGGCCGGACACGGCGGGCGGTTCGGGGTCGAGCCTGCCGCCTGCAGCGACCTGCAACTGCAGGTCGACGAGGTCGAGGCCGGTGGTGCATTCGGTGACCGGATGCTCCACCTGCAGCCGGGTATTCATCTCGAGGAAGAAGAAGTTCCCGTCGTCCGGGTCATCTCCCCCTCGCTCCGCTCGACCGGAAGCCAGGAACTCGACCGTTCCCGCACCCTCGTAGTCGATCGCCTTCGCCGCGAGCCGGGCGGCCTCGAACAGCCGCTCGCGCATCCCCGGGAGGGCTTCGACCAACGGCGACGGCGCCTCTTCCACCACCTTCTGGTGCCGACGCTGGATGGAGCATTCACGCTCCCCCACCGCCCAGACGGTTCCGTGTCGGTCGGCCATCACCTGGACCTCGATGTGCCTGCCCGTTTCCAGGTACCGCTCGCAGAACACAGTCGGGTCACCGAAGGCCGATTGCGCTTCGCGGCGGGCGCCTTCCAGCTGTTCCGGGAGGTCCGCGAGCTCACGCACGACGCGCATGCCGCGTCCGCCGCCACCGGCGGACGCCTTGACGAGCACCGGCAGGTCGGCTTCGGTGACGGCGCCCGGATCGAGTTCGGCCAGCACCGGGACTCCGGCGGCGGCCATCATCTTCTTGGACTCCACCTTGGAACCCATCATCTCGATGGCGGGCGCGGGCGGCCCGATCCACGTCAGCCCCGCGTCGTGGACGGCGCGCGCGAAGTCCGCGTTCTCGGAGAGGAACCCGTAGCCGGGGTGGATGGCATCGGCACCGGCGAGCAGTGCCGCCTCGATGACGAGGTCGCCGCGCAGGTAGGTGTCGACGGGACTGTTGCCCGGCAACCGGACCGCGGCGTCGGCCTCGGCGACGTGTGGGCTGAGTGCGTCGGCGTCCGAAAACACGGCGACGGTCCCGATGCCCGCGCGACGGCAGGTGGCGAAGACGCGGCGGGCGATCTCACCACGATTGGCAACCAGTACGGACTGGATCATTTCGGGCCTCACATCCGGAAGACGCCGAAGTTCTCGGCGCCTTCGATCGGGGCGTTGGCAATGGCCGACAGGCACATTCCCACCACGGTTCGGGTGTCGCGCGGGTCGATCACGCCATCGTCGTAGAGGCGACCGGACAGGAACATCGGCACGGATTCCGCCTCGATCTGGTTCTCGATCATGGCGCGCATGCCGGCGTCGGCCTCCTCGTCGAACGCCTGCCCGCGGGCCTCGGCGGAGGCGCGGCTGACGATGGAGATGACCCCGGCCAGCTGCGCCCCGCCCATGACGGCGGACTTGGAGCTGGGCCAGGCGAACAGGAAACGCGGGTCGAATGCGCGTCCGCACATGCCGTAGTGGCCGGCGCCGTAGGACGCGCCGAGCAGGATCGAGATGTGCGGGACAGTGGAGTTGGACACGGCGTTGATCATCATCGACCCGTGTTTGATCATTCCGCCCTCCTCGTACTCCTTGCCCACCATGTAGCCGGTCGTGTTGTGCAGGAACAACAGTGGTGTGTTGGAGCGGTTGGCCAGCTGGATGAACTGGGTGGCCTTCTGCGATTCCTCGCTGAACAGCACGCCGCGCGCGTTGGCGAGGATGCCCACCGGATACCCGTGCAGCTCGGCCCAGCCCGTGACGAGTGACGACCCGTACATCGGCTTGAACTCGTCGAAATCGGAGCCGTCGACGATGCGGGCGATCACCTCTCGGGGATCGAACGGGACCTTGAGGTCGGCGGGGACGATGCCGAGCAGTTCCTCGGGGTCCGCGAGCGGTTCGATGACCTCGGCCCGCGGCGCGGGCCCCTGCTTCTTCCAGTTCAGGCGCTTGACGATGCTGCGGCCGATCCGGATGGCGTCCTGCTCGTCGATCGCGAAGTAGTCGGCGAGGCCGGACTTGCGGGCGTGCATCTCGGCGCCGCCGAGGGTTTCGTCGTCGGATTCCTCGCCGGTGGCCATCTTGACGAGGGGCGGTCCGGCGAGGAACACCTTGGACCGTTCCTTGATCATGACGACGTGATCGGACATGCCGGGGATGTACGCGCCGCCCGCCGTCGAGTTGCCGAAGACGAGGGCGATGGTCGGGATGCCCGCGGCGGAGAGCTGGGTGAGGTCGCGGAACATGCGGCCACCGGGTATGAATACTTCCTTCTGGGTGGGGAGGTCCGCGCCGCCGGACTCCACGAGGGAGATGACGGGGAGCCGGTTCTGCCGGGCGATGTCGTTGGCGCGGAATCCCTTCCGCAACGTCCACGGGTTGCTGGTGCCGCCGCGCACCGTCGGGTCGTTGGCGACGATCAGGCACTCGACGCCTTCCACCACGCCGATGCCCACGACAGTGCTGGCACCGACCGGAAAGTCGCTGCCCCATGCCGCGAGCGGGCACAGTTCGAGGAACGGCGAGTCGGGGTCGAGGAGCAGTTCGATGCGCTCCCGGGCGAGGAGCTTGCCGCGCTTCTTGTGCCGCTCGGTGTACTTCTCGCCGCCGCCCGCGAGCGCCTTGGCGTGCTCGGTGTCGATCTCGGCGAGCTTCTCCGTCATGGCCTTCGCCGCCGCGGCGTACTCTTCGGAACCCGTGTCCAGCGTGGACTTCAACGTGGTCATGACTGATACCCCAATCGCTTGGCCGCGAGCCCCGTCAGGATCTCGGTGGTACCGCCACCGATTCCGAGGATGCGCATGTCGCGGTACTGCCGTTCCACTTCACTCTCCCGCATGTAGCCGAGGCCGCCGAACAGCTGGACGGCCTGGTTGGCCACCCACTCGCCCGCCTCGACCGCGGTGTTCTTCGCGAAGCAGACCTCCGCGATGAAGTCCTCGTTCGACACCAGCGAACGCTCCACCAGCGCTCTCGTGTAGACGCGGGCCACGTCGGTCTTGCGCGCCATCTCGGTGACCGTGTTCTGCACCGACTGCCTGCTGATCAGCGGACGGCCGAACGTCTCGCGGTCGCGCACCCACTGCAGCGTGAGGTCGAGGCACCGTTGCGCGCTCGAGTAGGCCTGCGCGGCGAGGGCGATGCGCTCGGTGAGGAACGCCTGGGCGATCTGCGCGAACCCGCTGTTCTCCTCGCCGACCAGGTTGGCGGCGGGGACCCGTGCGTCGACGAACGACAACTCGGCCGTGTCCGATGCACGCCAGCCCATCTTGTCGAGCTTGCGTGCCACCTCGAATCCCGGTGTGCCCTTCTCGATCACGAGCAGGGAGACCCCGGACGCGCCGGGACCGCCGGTGCGGACGGCGGTGACCACGAAGTCGGCCCTGACGGCGGACGTGATGAACGTCTTGGACCCGTTGACGACGAAGTGGTCGCCGTCGCGGACCGCGGTGGTCCGCAGATGCCCGACGTCGGAACCGCCGCCGGGTTCGGTGATGGCGAGCGAGCCGATGAGCTCGCCGCGCAGGGTTGGGCGGACCCACTTCTCGATCTGCTCCGGGTCACCGGCCGCGGCGAGGTGCGGCAGCGCGATTCCCGACGTGAACAGTGAAGCGAACGCGCCACCCGATGCACCCGCCTGGTGGAATTCCTCGCAGATCAGCACCGCGTCGACGAGGTCGCCGCCCTCGCCCCCGACGGATGCGGGGAAGCCGGCGCCGAGGAGTCCGAGTTCGGCAGCCTCCCGATGCAGTGTGCGGGGCAGTTCGCCGTCGCGTTCCCAGTCGTCCAGGTGCGGCAGTACCTGCCGTTCGACGAAGCTGCGCACCGTCTTGCGCAGTTCCTGCCGCTCGGGTGTGTCCCACACGCTCACAACGTCGTCCCTTCGGGGAGGAGTGCTTCCGGTATGTCGAGATGCCGGGATCTCAGCCATTCGCCGAGACCCTTGGCCTGCGGGTCGAACCGGGCCTGGGACGCGACGCCCTGCCCGAGGATTCCCTCGATCACGAAGTTGACAGCGCGCAGTTTCGGCAGCACATACCTCGTGACGGTGAGGTCGGCAGCCTCCGGGAGGAGGAGCTTCAGCTCGTCGACGGTCAGTGCGTGGGCCAGCCACTGCCACTGCTCGTCGGTGCGCACCCACACGCCGACGTTCGCGTTGCCGCCCTTGTCTCCGCTGCGCGCTCCGGCGATGGTGCCGAGCGCCACCCGGACCGTGGGTTCGGCGCCCCGCGGCTCCGGGAGCGCGGGCTCGCCGACATCTTCGAGTTCCCGGACATCGGTGGCGGGTTCGATGTCGACGCGCGTTCCGTCCGGCAGCACCGCGACGTGTGGCACCTCCTTGGCGTACACGTATCCCGGGGTGAACACACCGTAGGGCTGCCCTTGCCCGGGCGGCGCCGTCAGCGTGAAGCCGGGATAACTCGCCAGCGCCATTTCGACTGCGACGGAGGAGAATCCGCGCCCGACCGCGTTGGCGTCGGAATCCCGGACCACGCAGCGCAGCAGCGCGCTCGCGGCCTCCTCGGTGTCGGCGTCCGGGTGATCGGTGCGGGCGAGCGACCAGTCGAGTTCGGCCGGCCGGGTGGGAAGCCACCCCTCGAGCTGCCGCTTCACCAGGGCCGCCTTGGCCTCGATGTCGAGGCCGGTGAGGACGAACACGGCCTCGTTGCGGAATCCCGCGAGCGTGTTCAGCGACACCTTGAGCTGCGGCGGCGGCGCCTCCCCGACGACGCCACTGATGCGCACGCGGTCGGGACCGTCCTGCGACACTGCGACGGAGTCGATCCGCGCCGTCACGTCGGGGCCGGCGTAGCGGCCACCCGTGATCTCGTACAGCAACTGCGCGGTGACGGTGCCGACGTTCACGGCGCCACCGGTCCCGGGGTGCTTGGTGATGACGGACGATCCGTCCGAGTCGATCTCGGCGATCGGGAATCCGGGTCGGTCGAGGTCGTCGATCTCGGTGAAGAACGCGTAGTTGCCGCCCGTCGCCTGGGTGCCGCACTCGATGACGTGCCCGGCCACCACGGCGCCGGCGAGCTGGTCGAAAGCGTCTCGCTGCCAGCCGAAGTGGGCGGCCGCCGGACCCACGATCACGGACGCGTCGGTGACACGCCCGGTGACGACGACGTCGGCGCCGGCGTTCAGGCATTCGACGATGCCCCACGCTCCGAGGTAGGCGTTGGCAGTCAGCGGGCTGCCCAGACCCAGTTCGGCGGACCGACCGATCAGGTCGTCGCCTTCGACGTGGGCGATCTTCGCCCGCAGCCCCAGCTTGTCGTTCACCTCCCGCAATGCGTCCGCGAGACCGGCCGGGTTGAGCCCGCCGGCGTTCGCGACGATGCGGACACCCTGGTCGAGGGCCGGCCCGAGGCAGTCCTCCGCCTGACGGAGGAACGTCTTGGCGTAGCCGCGGTTCGGGTCCTTCATGCGGTCGCGTCCGAGGATCAGCATGGTGAGTTCGGCGAGGTAGTCGCCGGTCAGATAGTCGAGCTCGCCGCCTTCGAGCATCTCGCGCATCGCCGACAGACGGTCGCCGTAGAAGCCGGAGCAGTTGCCGATCCGCACGGTCATCGGGTTCCCGCCTCGCGGCCGCCGCCCGCGGGGCCCGCGAAGGCCTGGGCGATGTTCAGCCACGCGTCCGCGTCGGCGCCGGTGGCCTCGAGGGCGAGATCCGCCCGGTTCGCGCGCTGGGTGACGAGCAGGCAGAAGTCGTCGGCGGGTCCGGCGACCTTCTGCGCGGCGTCCTCGGGGCCCCACGTCCAGACGGACACTCCGTCGGGGGCGGTGAGTTCGACGCGGAACTCCTCCGCGGGTGGGGCGAGTTCGTTGACGGCGTAGGCGAAGTCGCGGGTGCGGACCCCGAGGTGGGCGATGCTCTTCAACCGCTCGGTGGGCTTGCGCGGCACCGAGAGCGCGTCGGCGACGTCCTGGCCGTGCGCCCACGTCTCCATCAACCGGGCGGTGGCCATCGAGGCCGCCTTCATCGGCGGGCCGTACCAGAGGATCTTCTGTCCCGACGGCACCGCCAGGAGAGCCTCCGCCAGTCGAGCCCGGGCGGAGCGCCAGGCGGCGAGCAGTTCCGCGGGTTCCCGACGGGCGTGCTCCTCGGCGCCGGCATCGACGAAGCCGGCGGGGTTCGAGGCGGCCACCGTCAGTTGCTCGGCGAAGCCGTCGGGGTCGGTGATCGCCAGGAGGGCGGCCTCGTCGGTCCACAGCAGATGTCCGATCTGGTGGGCGACGGTCCACCCCTCGGCCGGTGTCGGATCGGCCCAGCGGGAGTCGGGGAGGTCGGCGACCAAGGCGTCCAGTGAATCGCTCTCGGCGCACAAGTCATCGATGAACCTCTGCAGTTCAGCCATGCGACCAGCATCACACCGACCCAATAAAAAAGCAAGCACGATTGATTGTTATTTGGCTGCGGATCGTCCCGCGAGCTGCCACGCTGGTCACGTGATACGACAGTTGCTCACCCATGCCGCGCTCAACCCACTCCCCTCCCCGCGCACGCTGGCCGCCCGAGTCGTACCGGGATTCGGCCACCGCATCGCCGGGAAGCGGATCCTCGTCACCGGTGGTTCCTCGGGAGTCGGTGAAGCGGCCGCACGCCGGCTCGCCGCCCTCGGCGCGGAGGTCGTCCTCGTGGCCCGCGGCTCCGACGCCCTCGAGTCCGTGCGCGACGACATCCTGCGGTCCGGTAGCGACGCGCACGCCGTCCCCTGCGACCTCACGGACCCGGAGTCCGTCGATGCCCTCGTCGCTCAGGTGCTCGGGGAGATCGGCCCCGTCGACGTTCTCGTCAACAACGCCGGGCGGTCGATCCGGCGGACGGTCGAGGACTCGCTGGACCGCTTCCACGACTTCGAACGCACCATGGCCGTCAACTACTTCGGCTCGACGCGGCTGACCCTCGCGTTGCTCCCGTCGATGATCGAGCGCCGCGAGGGCCACATCATCAACGTCGCGACGTGGGGCGTGCCTGCCGGTGTCATGCCCAAGTTCTCCGCCTACCATGCGTCCAAGGCGGCCGTCGGCGCGTTCGGCCGGAGCCTCGGCGCCGAACTGCGCGACCGCGGAATCTCGGTGACGACCCTCGACTTTCCCTTGGTCCGGACGCCGATGATCGCGCCCACCACGGATTACGACGCGATGGCGGCCCTGACTCCCGAGCAGGCGGCGGAGTGGTTCGTCACCGCCGTGCGCACCCGGCCGATCGAACTGCTCCCCAGTTACGCCGAACTGTTCCGGCTGCTCGGCACGTTCGCGCCGTCCGCGACCGACGCACTGGTACGGCGCACCGGCATCTGAGCGCAATGACAGACTGGGACGGTCTCGAATCCGCGCTCACACCCGAGGGAGTCGTCCATGACCGACGCCGTGCTCACCACCCGCGATGGCGACATCGTCACCTGGACCCTCAACCGTCCGGAGGCGCGCAACCCCATCTCCGAGCCGGACGTGATCGAGGCGCTCGAGAATGCGGTGGCCGACGTCAACGGTGATCCCAGCGTGCGCGTCGCGATCGTCACCGGTGCCGGTTCGGCGTTCTCCTCCGGCGGCAACGTCAAGCACATGCGCGACCGCGCCGGAATGTTCGGCGGCTCCCCCGCCGACCTGCGGCAGGGTTACCGGCACGGCATCCAGCGCATCCCGTTGGCCCTCTACCACTGCGAGGTGCCGACCATCGCCGCCGTCAACGGACCTGCAATCGGCGCCGGATGCGACCTGACGCTGATGTGCGACATGCGGATCGCGTCCACGGCCGCCGTGTTCGCCGAGAGCTTCGTCAAGGTCGGACTCGTCCCCGGCGACGGCGGCGCCTGGTTCCTGCCGCAGGCCGTCGGGATGGCGCGGGCCAGCGAGATGGCGTTCACCGGTGACGCGATCGACGCCGCGAAGGCCCTGGAGTGGGGACTCGTCTCGCAGGTCACCGAACCCGGGGAACTCCTCGGCGCGGCGCGGGCGCTCGCCGACCGGGTGGCGGTCAACCCGCCGCAGGTGCTGCGGATGACCAAGAAGCTGCTGCGCGAAGGGCGTCACCAGAGCCTCGAGAGCCTTCTCGAACTGTCGGCGGCCATGCAGTCGCTCGCCCATCACACCGCGGACCATCACGAGGCGGTCGGTGCGATGCTCGATCGCCGCAGCCCGAACTTCACCGGCCAGTGAACCCGGGCGTCGCACACCGGTGACAGCCGAGCCGCGCAGTCAGCTTCTTCCCGTCGTCTCGGCCCTCGGATCGGTGCTGTCCGTCCAGTTCGGCGCCGCCTTCGCGAGCACCCTGTTCGAGACGGTGGGCGCCGGCGGTGCGGTGTCGCTGCGGCTGACGATCGCGGCGCTCATCCTCGGGGTGATCGTGCGGCCGCGGTGGCGACGGTGGACCCGGACGCAGCGGGAGGGTGTCCTCGCGCTCGGAGTGGCGCTGGCCGTGATGAATTCGGCGTTCTACGAGGCCCTCGCGCGGCTCCCGCTCGGCACCGCCGTCACCATCGAGTTCCTGGGTCCGCTCACCCTCGCCGCCGTGCTGTCGCGAAGACCCCGGGACGGGGTGTGGGTGCTGGCGGCGCTGACCGGCGTGGTCATGCTCGGCCTGCGCGAGAACTCGGGCGCCGAGTCCCTCGACCTCGTGGGGGTGGCATTCGCTCTCACCGCCGGCGCGGCGTGGGCCGGCTACATCGTCGCCGGTTCGAACCTCGCGGCGACGGTTCCCAGCGCGGACGGCCTGGCCGGAGCGAGCATCGTCGCGGCGGCCCTGACGCTTCCGCTCGGCGCGGTGTCCGGCGGCACCGCACTGTTCGACCCCCGAATCCTGGCCGTCGGCGCGGCGGTGGCCCTGCTGTCGTCGGTGATTCCGTACTCGCTCGAGCTGCGGGCGCTGCAGGTGATGAGCAAGAAAGTGTTCGCCGTGCTCATCGCGCTGGAGCCGGCGGCCGCGACCCTCGCCGGGGTGATCGTGCTCGGGCAGGTCCTCGGACTGCAGTCGCTGGCCGCGATCGCGCTCGTCGTCGCGGCCGGCGTCGGCTCCGTCCTGAGCAACCGGTAGCGGCACGGCCGACCGTTCGGGCTGGCAGGATCGACGCGTGAGCACCGCGAACCTGACCCGAGCCGAAACCGCCGAACGTTCCCGCGCGATCGAGGTTCTCGGCTATCGGGTGGAACTGGACGTACTCGGCGCCGTCGACCCGGAGGTCGGGACGTTCGCGACCACCACCACCGTCGAGTTCACCGCCCGCACGTCCACGACGTGGCTCGACTTCCTCGGCGCCGGTGTGGAGTCGGTGACGGTCAACGGCGCCGACGTGCCCGTCGACTACGACGGCGCCCGGATCGCGTTGACCGGACTGCGGAATTCGAACGTCGTGACCGTCGCCGCCCGCGGCGAGTACAGCCGCTCCGGTGAGGGTCTGCACCGGTTCCTCGACCCGGCAGACGGGCAGACGTACCTCTACACGCAGTACGAACCGGCGGACGCGCGGCGAGTGTTCGCGTGCTTCGAACAGCCGGACCTGAAGTCGCCGTTCACGTTCGTCGTCACCGCGCCGCGGGAGTGGGAGGTGGTCTCCAACCAGCAGGTCGCCGAGCGGGAGGACACCACCGGCGGGCAGGTCGTCACGTTCACGCCGACCCTGCCGATCTCCACCTACATCACCGCGGTCGTGGCCGGCCCCTACCACCGGGTCGACTCGGAGTGGAGCGGCGGCGACCGCACGATCCCGCTGGGCGTCCTCTGCCGGGCCTCCCTCGCGCAGTACCTCGACGCCGACACGATCTTCGAGATCACCCGGCAGGGGCTGGGGTTCTTCACGGACGGTTTCGACTACCCCTACCCGTTCGGCAAGTACGACCAGGTGTTCGTCCCCGAGTACAACCTCGGCGCCATGGAGAACCCCGGCTGCGTGACGTTCACCGAGGCGTACGTGTTCCGCGGCGCCGCCACCGACTCCCAGTACGAGGGCCGGGCGAACACGATCCTGCACGAAATGGCTCACATGTGGTTCGGCGACCTCGTCACGATGGTGTGGTGGGACGACCTGTGGCTCAAGGAATCGTTCGCCGACTACATGGGCGCACTGGCCAACGCGGAGGCCACCCGGTGGACCGACGCGTGGGTGGCCTTCGCCAACCGCCGCAAGGCGTGGGCGTACCTGCAGGACCAGTTGCCGACGACGCATCCGATCGTCGCGGACATCGTCGACCTCGAGGCCGCGAAACTGAACTTCGACGGCATCACGTACGCGAAGGGCGCCAGTGTCCTCAAACAACTCGTCGCGTACGCCGGGCGTGACGCGTTCTTCGACGGGGCGCGCCGCTACTTCCGCGCCCACGCCTTCGGGAACACCACCCTGACGGATCTGCTGACGGAACTGTCGGCGACGTCGGGCCGGGACCTGACGAGCTGGGCGCGCGCCTGGTTGCAGACAACCGGCGTGTCCGCACTGAGCCTGCAGCGGGACGCCGACGGACGCGCCTCGATCGTGCAGACCGATCCGCGTCCCCACCGCCTCGGCGTCGGGCGCTACGACTTCGACGACACCGGCGACCTCGTGTGCGTGCAGCGGGTCGAGGTCGACCTCACCGACGCCCACACCCCGGTCGATCTCGCCGACGCGCCGCTCGTGTTGCTCAACGACGCCGACCTGACGTACGCGAAGGTGCGGCTCGACGACCGATCGCTGACCACCGTCGAGACCTCGCTCGACCGGGTGCGCGACCCGCTGGCGCGTGGCCTGATCTGGTCGTCGCTGTGGAATGCGACCCGCGACAGCGAACTGGGCGCCACGCGGTATCTGTCGATGGCCCAGAGGTTCTCACCGACGGAGGCGCACCCGACCCTCCTCACGTCGGTGCTGGCCAACGCCCCGTACGCGATCGAGCACTTCCTCCCCGAGACCGCGCGCGACACCGCCCGTCTCGACTGGCTCGAACACACCTGGCGCGCGTTGTGGAACGCCACGCCGGGTTCGGGAAGCCAGCTCGCCTGGGCACGGGCGGTGGCATCCGCGGCGGCGATGGACGGCAGCCGCGCGGCCGGCATCCGGTCGATTCTCGAGGCCGGCGGGCGGGCGCCGACCGGGCTGTCGCTCGACCCGGATCTGCGCTGGGGATTCTGGGGCGCGCTCGCCGCCACCGGGCACGCCGACGACGCGGACCTCGACGGTGAGCTGCGCCGCGACGACACCGGCTCCGGCCGCACCGCGTACCTGCGGGCAACATTCTCGCGACCGGACCCGGACGTGAAGGCGA
Organism: Rhodococcus sp. NPDC127593; assembly: GCF_042671975.1. Lineage (NCBI taxonomy): Bacteria > Bacillati > Actinomycetota > Actinomycetes > Mycobacteriales > Nocardiaceae > Rhodococcus > Rhodococcus sp. NPDC127593. Next base: position 78,332 of record NZ_JBHXWI010000011.1, read on the forward strand.
AGGCCTGGGAATCGATCTTCCACGACCGCACACTGTCCAACGAACATCTCGGCGCGGTCATCGCCGGGTTCCGCGCAGGCGCCCGGCACGACCTCGTCGGGGGGTACGCCGGCGGCTACTTCGCCTCGATCCGCTCGGTGTGGGAGGAGCGCAGTATCGAAATCGCGCGGCGGATCGTGGTCGGGCTGTTCCCGTCCGAGACGGCACTCGACGCGGCGGACGGATGGCTCGGCACCAATGCCGATGCGCCCGCCGCGTTGCGTCGGCTGGTGCTCGAGCAACGGGATCATCTCGCCCGGGACCTGCGAGCGCAGGCGTTCAACAGCCGGTCGGACGTCACCGGCTGACCGGCCGGGCACCGTTCGACGTGCGGGCCGTCCACCGGTCCAGGACGCTCCGCCACAGGCCGGACGTGCTGTCGCCGGCCCAGGCGATGTAGCCGTCGGGACGCACGAGCAGTGCGGGCCCCTCGTCGGTCCGGGTCACCGCGTGGACATAGCCGGGGACAGGCGCCCCGGGCTCGGTGACCAGGACGAAACCGCCCGAGCGCATCACCTCGTACAACCGACCGCCGTCGGTGGGCAGATCCTCGGCACGTCGGCCGACCAGGGTGCTCTCGCCGGCGTCGTGGCCGTACCCGATTCCGATACCCGAGAACATCCGGGCGACCGCGTCGCCGACCGGCGGGAAGCCGAGAAGCGCCGCCACTGCCCCGTTCCGCAGCTTCCGCAGGATCCACGGCCGGACGATCATCATGCGCATCGTGGCACCGCTCGACCGCAGAACCAGCCGCCCCACCGGGTGCCGCTCGGAGTGATAGGTGTCGAGCACCGCGTCGTCCGCGCCGCCGAGGACGGCCGCGAGTTTCCAGCCGAGATTGACGGCGTCCTGAATACCGGTGTTCATTCCCTGCCCGCCTGCAGGCGAATGCACGTGGGCTGCATCGCCCGCGAGAAACACCCGGCCAGTCCGATACTGCGGGACCTGCCGTTCGTCGCTGTGGAATCGCGACTGCCAGCGCACGTCGCCGAGTCCGTGATCCGTGCCCATCGCGACTTCGATGGTGCGGCGCAGTTCCTCCCGGTCGACGGGCGCGGTGTCGTCCACCTGGTGCCGCCGGTTCCAGGCGATCACCCGAAACAGGTTGTCGCCGTACGGTGCGATGAACGCGAATCCGTCGCGGACGGCATTGACGGTCACGAGATTGTCCGGTGGGTTCTCGAGTTCGACGTCGGCGAGCATGATCGACCGCAGCACGGCCTTGCCGGGGAACGGCTGCCCGATCATCGTCCGCACCGCGCTGTGCGCGCCGTCCGCACCGACCGCATATGTCGCGTGGAATGTGCTGTCACGTCCCGAACTGTCGTGGCCGGAAACGCGGACGCCGTCCCGGTCCTGTTCCACCCCGGTCACGGTGAAACCACGGATGATGTCGGCGCCGCGGTCCCGAGCGCGCTCCTCCAGGAGGGCGTCGACGTTCCGCTGGGGAGTGACGAGGACGAACGGGAACCGGGACCGCAGGCGCCCGAGGTTGAGTGCTGCACCGCGCCACAGCTTCAGTCCTGGTGAGGCGGCGCCGGTGGCCACGAGCCGGTCGGCGAGTCCGCGGGCGTCGAGCAGTTCGAGGGTTCGGGCGTGGACGCCGAATGCGCGGCTGAGAGTGGAAGGCGCGGCGCGCTTGTCCAGCACCGTCACCGATCGGCCCGCCGTCGCCAACTCGCCCGCGAGCATGCATCCGGTGGGTCCCGCGCCGATCACCACTACGTCGATGTGCTTCATGACGTTGCCTCCGATCGAAAGGTGTCCCATCAAGTCAACAACTGTTGACTTCGACGGTAGGCGCATCCGCGCGTCAGGTCAACAGCCGTTGACTTAGACTGTGAAAATGCCTGACCGCCGCGCCCGCTCCGCCGTCGCCACCCGCGCCGCGATACTCGACGCCGCCCGCGCCCGGTTCGGCACCGCCGGCTACGAACGCACGACGATGCGCGCCGTCGCGTCGGATGTGGGCGTCGACCCCGCACTGGTGGTCCGGTACTTCAGCAACAAGGAATCGCTGTTCGCCGAGGCCGCCGAGTTCGATCTGCACCTGCCCGATCTCCACGACGTTCCCGCGAAGGACCTCGCGACCGTGCTGATGCCGCGCTTCTTCGCGGTGTGGGAGAACGACGGCGCGTTCCTCCCCCTGCTCCGGGCGGCGGCGAGCAGCCCGCGGGCCGCCGACGCGATGTTGCAGGTCTTCGCCCGCCAGGTGGCGCCCGCGCTCGCCGTGGTCACGGCGGATCGCGCGGACGAGCGCGCCGCCCTCGTCGGGTCGCAGGTCCTCGGACTCGCCTTCTCCCGCTACATACTCCGGGTGCCGCCCGTGGCGGACATGACGCACGAACAGCTGATGCGCTGGGTCGGACCCGTGCTCGAGTACTACCTCACCACGGAACCGCGGTAGCGCTACCGGTGATGCCTGCCGCCGTTCAGCATCCAGCGGGCATCGAGCTCGCTCGTGCTGCGGCGGTGCCGCCTGATGGTGAACGACGTGATCGGAAACCGCTCGACGACGCTCGCCTCGGCACGCGGATCACCCGCGATCCCCTGTTCCAGAACCGAATACGCGGTGTGGTTGACAGAATGCACGGCCAGCCGGAGGGCGTCGAGCGCCGTCGGCCGCGGCCCGAACGCGGCGAGCGTGTGCCCGCCGTCGACCGCGGTTTCGACCACCGCGTAGAAATGCCAGTCCGCGCCCGAATCGCCAGTCATGATGCGCCTCACTCGATGTGCTTCTGTGAGCTGTGCCATCACGGTATCGCGAGGGTACGACACGTTTTCGGAGCGCCGTTCAGGCGACGGACCGGCGGCCGATCCCGAAGAGCTCTTGGGGGACATCGATTCCCTTGAGCCGGTGACTGCCCGCCGGCTCGCCCCAGAATTCGTCGGTATCGAGTTCGTCGTAGAACTCGCCGGTCACGACCACCTCGTGAGACGGTGCGACCGCGACGACGCGACTGGCCATGTTGACGGGCCTGCCGAACCAGTCGCCCGCGCTCGGCACCGCCGTGCCCCAGGCGATCCCGGCCCGCAACGGCGGAAGCCCCTCGGTGCGTGCGGCCTGCACGAGGTCGAGCGCGGTGTACGCCAACGCGTTGGGATCGGGCGAGATCATCATGACGGCGTCCCCGATCGTCTTCACCAGACGCACCGGCGGAAGCACCAGATCGGTGGCAAGCCCGTCGAGCCGCTCGGCCACCCGCCCCAGATCGGCGGGCGCCACCTGCTCACCGAGCAGCGTGAATCCGACGAGGTCGGCGAAACAGACGCCGATCTCCTGCGCTCCCCGAACCTGGAGGTTCGAGTCCCTGGCGATACCCACCGCATCGGAGCGCAACTGGTGGCGCAGAGTGGTAGCGATGAGGTGAGCCAGGATCTGCGCCTCGAAATCCGCGATGCGACGCACCTCCACCGCGTATCGCAGAGCCACCTCGGGGTGATCGCGCGCCGCCTCGAGTCGCTCCTGCAGGAGCGCGTCCGCGGCGTCGGCGACCGTCCAGAGGTTGCGGCCGAGGACCCGGGCGGCCGCGAAGATTCCGCTCTCGTCGAGCCCCAGGTCCCGGTACTGCTTGAGTCCGCGCGCGAGGTCGAGGTCGCCGTCGTCGTAGAACGTCCCGTCCTCCGACGCACCCCGGCCGATCGCCCGGAACCACCGCCGGGCGTCCTCCACGGCGACACCGGTCTTCTGGGAGATCTCGTCGATGCTGTACCGGCCCTTCGGCGACAGCGCGTGCTCGAGCAGCAGGTGCGCGAGGCGATCGTCCCGCGAGGCGACGCGGAGTTCGTCGATCGACACCCCGTCCTCGATCAGGGTGTTCAGGACCCCCATGCGCGCAGAGCGATCCGATCCGCTGAGTCCGTCGAGGAGGCCGGCGGCCTCGAACTCGTGGAGTTGTGTGGGTGGCGGACCCGGGCGTCGGAGCGGGCGAGGCGGCGGGGACACCAGACGTCCCGTCCGGGGCGTGATCCGTCGGGGCTGTCGCGGGATGCGCACATCCTCATCGTCCCAGGAACAACGTCGCCCTTCGCCGTAATCCTGCGAACTCGCCTTCCCCCACGACCACGACCGAACTATATTCGGTATGTGCCGATTCAAAGTCTGTTGCTGGATGCGGCGGAGGGCCATTTCGCCCGCCGCGGCGTCCTCGCGACGCGGCTCGCCGACATCCGGCACGAGGCCGGTGTCAGCGTGGGAGCCGTCTACCACCACTTCCCGAACAAGGAAGAGCTGTACCTCCAGGTCTGGTTACGCGCGCTCGCCGACTATCAGGACGGATTCCGGGCCGCTCTCTCGGAATGCGCCGATGCGCGGTCCGGGGTGGAAGGCGCCGTCGTCCGCCACCTGCAGTGGGTGTCCGGCAACCCGCAGCGGGCCGTCATCCTCACTGCGCCCCGGCCCCCGGGCATCGACGAGCGAGCCGATTCCACCAACGCGGCGTTCTTCCGCGACGTCACCCAATGGTGGCGAATCCACGAACACTACGGAACGGTCCGCCGATTCGACTTCGACGTGCTGTACGCGCTGTGGCTGGGCCCGGCTCAGGAGTACTCCCGCCAATGGCTCGCGGGTGCCATGACCACCGACCCCACCGCGGTGGCGCCCGAACTGGCGCGCGCCGCGTGGAACTCGCTACGGAATCAGGAGTAAGGGATGACAGTCGACGTCGCACTCACCGCCGACACCGCACAGGCCGTGCTGGAGGCCCAGCCGTTCAGCGTGCTCGTCGGCGCCCGCATGACGCAGTTCGGAGAGGGCGGCGTCACCCTCGAGATCCCCGTCCGGGACGAACTGCGGCAACAGAACGGCTTCGTGCACGGCGGTGTCCTGTCGTACGCCGCCGACAACGCTCTGACGTTCGCCGCGGGCACCGTGCTCGGCGCGAACATCATGACCGCGGGCTTCACGATCACCTACCTCCGCCCCGCCCAGGGCGTGCTGCTGCGGGCGGACGCCCGAGCCGACGCGTCGACCCGGCGCCAGGCGCTGTGCCGGTGCGACATCTACGCGGTGCAGGACGACGGCTCCGAGGTACTGTGCGCCGCCGCCCAGGGCACGGCGACGGTCAAGCAGCCGCGGTAGTCGCGGCCGCACGGGATGGAACGATGGGACCATGGCTCACTCCGTCGATCGCGCATCCGTGGACAGGGCGCGTGAGCGCATCACCGGCCTGATCCGCAGGACTCCCACGTTCCGTGCCACCGTCCCCACCGTGCACGGCGCCGTTCCGGTGATCTTCAAACTCGAGTTCCTGCAGTACGGTGGCTCGTTCAAGGTACGGGGCAGCCTCAACGCTCTGCTCCACGCCGAGGAGGACGGGCGACTCGACGACGCGGGCGTCGTCATCGCGTCCGGCGGGAACGCCGCCATCGGAGCGGCCTGGGCGTCGCGGCTCAGGGGTGTGAAGTGCACCGTGGTCGTCCCCGTCACGGCACCCGACGTCAAGATCGACAAGCTGATCGCGCTCGGCGCGGACGTGCGCAAGGTGGGTGCTCGATACGCCGAGGCAGCCGAGTATGCGGAAGAACTCGCGACGTCCGCGAACGCCCTCGCCCTGCACGCCTACGATCTCCCCGACATCGTCGCCGGGGCGGGCACCATCGCACTCGAGATCCAGGACGACGTCGCCGAGCCGCTGTCCTACGTGATCGCCGTCGGCGGTGGCGGACTGCTCTCCGGTGTCGTCGCAGGCAGCGGCGAGGACGACAGCATCTGCGGTGTGGAACCGAGCGGAGCGGCGACGCTGCACTCCGCGGTCGCCGCCCGGCAACCCGTGGACATCGACATCGACAGCATCGCCGGCGATTCCCTCGGCGCCACCAAGATCGGTTCCATCGCCTGGGACACCGTCCGGTCCCGGCCCGTGTCCAGCCTGATCGTCGACGACGACGCCCTGATCGACGCGCGAACGCTGCTGTGGGAGGAGTTCCGGATCGTCGTCGAGCACGGCACCGCCGCGGCGCTGGCCGCGATCGTCACCGGACAGCTCGCCCCCGCCGACGACAAACCGCTCTGCGTGGTGCTCTGCGGCGCCAACACGTCGCTGACCAGCTACTGATCCGCCGAAGTCTCAGCCGCGCGGTTTCAGCCGGCTGTTCGGCAGTTCGGGTGCGGGCAGCGGATCGCCGTCGTAACCCTCGACCGTGCCGAACCGGGGGTCGGCGGGCGCCGCGCCCCGGAGCTCGGACTGCCAGTCACGGCGGTAGCCGACGATGTCCTCGTGGCTGCGGCCGAGGAAGTTCCACCACATGATCACCTGCTCGCCTAACGGCTCGCCGCCGAGCAGCAGCAGCCGGGCCCGGGTCCCGCCCGTGTTCCGCAGCGCCACCAGCGACTCCCCGGGCGGCTGATAGCCGAGTTCCGCCCACCGCACCGTGGTCCCGCGCAGCTGCACCTCGCCCTCGTCGACGAGCACCCCCACCTCGAAGCCGCGCTCGATGTCGAGGGTGACGTCCGCACCCGGCTCCAGAAGGATCTCGGCGCCGAGCAGCGGCGTGAACGTGCGGACCGGCGACGTCGAGCCCGCCGTGCTCCCGAGGAACACCCGCACGGTGGCGCCGTCCAGCTCGACCGGATCGGGTGCGTACGTCTCGAACGCCGGATCGGCGTCCTGCGCCGACGCCGGCAACGCCACCCACAGCTGGGCGCCGTGCAGGATGCGGGTCTCCGGTGTCGAGACCTCCGAGTGCGCAATTCCCCGCCCCGCGGTCATCAGGTTGAGCTCACCGGGACGCACCATCGCGTGCGAACCGATGCTGTCGCGGTGTTCGATCTCGCCGGTGAACAGCCAGCTCACCGTCTGCAGTCCCGTGTGCGGGTGCGGCGGCACGTTCATCCCGCCCGTCGTCCCGACGTCGTTCGGTCCGTAGTGGTCGGCGAAGCACCAGGCTCCGATCAGCGACCGTTCCCGCTGCGGGAGGGTCCGCCGGACCGGCATCGCGCGGGGACCGCCGAGCGGGACCTCGCGCGCGCCGAGCACCTGGATGCCCCCGCCGTCGGGGTGCGACTCGCACCGCTCTTCCACCGAATTCGTCTCCAGATTGCTCACTGTTCCATCGTGCCTTCCGTCAGTCCTGTGCGCCGCGCAGTTTCGCGCAGAGTTCGGAGAGCGTGTCGAGTTCGGCCTCGGACAGGGCCGGGCCGACGTGCCGCCGGATGCTCGCCGCGTGCCGACGTCCGACGGACTTCTGAACGCGCGCACCCTCGTCCGTCAGGGCGACGACGGTCCCGCGGCGGTCGCCGGGATCGCACTCCCGCGTGACGAATCCGGAGCCGGCCAGCCGCTCGACGAGCCGGCTCAGCGACGGTTGGCTGAGCAGGATCTCCCGGTTGAGATCATGCAGGCGCAGTCTGTGCCCGGGTGCCCGGCCGAGGGTGAACAGCACGTCGTATTCGCGCATGCTCAGCTCGTCCCACACGTCGTCTGCGGCGAGGTTGCGCATCACCGCGACCTGGGCGCGGAAGAGCGCCTCCCACGCCTCGGCCGCTCGTTCGGTCCTACTGACGGGCGGCATCGACCGGCTCGCGATCGGCCTTCATCGACGCGTGCGTCGGCGGGTTGTCCGGCACGCCGGCAGGTCGCCGGGCAGCGAACTCCTTGCGCAGCACGGGCACGACCTCGCCGCCGAGCAGATCCAGCTGCTCGAGCACCGTCTTCAGGGGTAGTCCCGCATGGTCGACGAGGAACAGTTGCCGCTGGTAGTCGCCGAAGAAGTCGGCGAATGTCAGGGTCTTCTCGATTACCTGCTCCGGTGTGCCGACGGTCAGCGGGGTCTGATCGGTGAAGTCCTCGAGACTCGGTCCGTGGCCGTAGACCGGTGCGTTGTCGAAGTAGGGCCGGAACTCGTCGACGGCGTCCTTGGCGTTCCGGCGCATGAACACCTGCCCGCCCAGTCCGACGATCGCCTGGTCCGCGCGGCCGTGACCGTAGTGCTCGTACCGCTCGCGATAGAGGTCGATCAGCGCGATGTAGTGCTCCTTGGGCCAGAAGATGTTGTTGGCGAAGAAGCCGTCACCGTGGAACGCCGCGATCTCGGCGATCTCCGGGCTGCGGATCGAGCCGTGCCACACGAAGGGCGGGATGCCGTCGAGCGGGCGCGGCGTGGACGTGAAGCCCTGGAGCGGGGTGCGGAACTGTCCCTGCCAGTCCACGACGTCCTCGTCCCACAGCCGGCGGAGCAGCCGGTAGTGCTCGAGCGCCAGCGGAATGCCCTGGCGGATGTCCTGACCGAACCACGGGTAGACGGGGGCCGTGTTTCCGCGGCCCATCATGAGATCCATCCGGCCGTCCGCGAGGTGCTGCAACATCGCGTAGTCCTCGGCGATCTTCACCGGGTCGTTGGTGGTGATCAGCGTCGTGGACGTCGACAGGATGATCTTCTCGGTCTGCGCCGCGAGGTAGCCGAGCATCGTGGTCGGGGACGACGGCACGAACGGCGGGTTGTGGTGCTCGCCGGTGGCGAACACGTCGAGCCCGACGTCCTCCGCGTGCTTGGCGATGGTCGTCATCGCCTTGATGCGCTCATGCTCGGTGGGGGTGCGGCCGGTGGTGGGATCGGGGGTCACGTCGCCGACGGTGAAGATTCCGAACTGCATAGCTGTTCCTCTCGCGCCAGAACTCCATGCGTTTGCATGAACCTATTGCAACATTCAACCTCTTCGTCCTATTCCGAAAACGGCCGAGGGCGGCAAGCGCAATGCGCTTGCCGCCCTCGGCGACGTTCGGATCGAACGAGCCCGATCAGTGCATCATGACCGTCGGGGCACCTTCGGCCTCGAGATGCGGGTTGACCGACTTCTTCCGCGGCAGCAGGAACGCCGGGATGAGCGTCAACGCGATCAGCACGGTAGCGACCAGGAACGTGTTGCCGAATGCATCGGCGGCCTGGCTCAGGACCTGGTCCACCATTCCGGGAGGCTCCTGTGCGGCGACCTCGGGCACGTGCTGCATCGCGACCGTCTGACTGTCGAGACCGCGATCGAGCAGCTGGTTGGTGAGGACCACCGACATGACGGCGGTACCGATCGAACCGGCGGTCTGCTGGACGATGTTCATCAGTGTCGAACCGCGCGCGACCTGCTCGTTGGACAGCGTGACGATCGCTGCCGTCATCAGCGGCATCATCGTGCAACCCATGCCCATGCCCATCACGAACAGCGCACCCATCAGCAGCCAGGTCGGCGAGTCCGACGCCACCTGCGTGAAGACACCCAGACCGATCAGGATCAGCGGCAGACCCGATAGCACGATCTTGCCGGGCCCGATCTTGTCGACCAGACGTCCGGCCACCGGCATGGTCAGCATCGCGCCGATACCCTGCGGAGCCATCAGCAGACCGGCCGCGAGCGTGGTGTGCCCGCCGACCTGGATGAAGTAGCTGGGGAACAGCAGACCCGCACCCATGAACGCGACGATGAACAGCGAAGTCGTGATGACCGCGACCGACAGCTGCCGGTTCTTGAACAGGTGCAGGTCGATCAGCGGGTGATCCTTGCGGAGTGCGTGGAAGACGAACGCGACGATCAGCGCCAGGCCGATCGCACCGGACACGAGCACGCGAGCCGAAGCGACCGTGCCCACCTCCGGGATGGACGACACACCGAACAGGAACAGAGCCAGACCCGGCGAGAGCAGCAGCATGCCGAGGAAGTCGAAGGACTCGGAGGGCGACGCGTTGTCGGACGGCAGGATGATGAACGCAGCGGCCAGTGCGATGATGCCGATGGGCAGGTTGATCAGGAAGATCCAGTGCCAGCTCGCCGCCTCGATCAGCCAGCCGCCGAGGATCGGGCCACCGATGGGGCCGAGCAGCATGGGGATTCCGAGAACCGCCATGACCCGGCCGACGCGGTCGGGGCCTGCTGCCTTCGTCATGATCGTCATGCCGAGCGGCATCAACATGCCGCCGCCGAGGCCCTGCAGGACGCGGAAGCCGATGAGCGAGGTGATGTCCCACGCGAAGCTACACAGCACCGAGCCGAGGACGAACAGCACGAGCGCCGTCATGTAGAGGCGCTTGGTGCCGAACCGGTCGGCCGCCCACCCGGTGACGGGGATGACCGTGGCCAGGGCGAGTGTGTACGCGGTCATCGTCCATGCGACGGTGGCGTAGGTGGTGTCGAACTCCGTGGCGAACGTCGGCAACGCGACGCTGACCACGGTCACGTCGAGGATCGACATGATGGCACCGAGCACCACCACGGACGCGATCTTGAGGACCGTGCCGTCGAGCTTGTCGGGCGCCGCGTTCGCGGCGGTCGGCGATGTCATCCGAATATCTCCTGGTTGAGTTCTCGCAGGGACTCCCCCGCGAGGATCGGTTGTAGTGCCTCGATCAGCCGAGTCCGCTCGATCTCCGGAACCCGCCATGCGAACCGTCGCAACTGATCACGCTTGCATTCGAGGTGCTGGGTAGCGACCTTATGTCCAGCCTCCGACAAGGAGACCCGCTTGACCCGCCGGTCGCGTTCGTCTTCCCGGCGAACGACCAAACCCAGTTTCACGAGTTGATCGACGTTCCGACCCGCTGCGGCCACCGAGAGCCGCAACCGCTCGGCCACCTCGTTGATCGGAAGTGGCTCACCGTGCTGAACCAGCGCGAAGAGCATGCGCACCTGCGAAAACGTGAGGTCCAGCTCGATGAGGTTGTCCATCGACTCCGACTCCCCCGCACTCAACAGTTGGGTGAAGAAATCGTTGAGTAGTTCGAAGAGAAGATCAGGAGATTTGTCGGGCACCCTCGAATGCTAGCGCTCATGCAACTATTGCCCAAGGGCAACTATGGCGCAACCGAATAAATGGTGTCCGGTATCACATTCCCCGACGGCACCTTCGACCTGCGGGTTCAGTCCTGGACGAGCACCGCTTTGCCCAGCACGAGCCCGGCCTCGAGATCACGCAGCGCGTCCGCGGCCTCCTCGAGCGGATACCGGGACGTGACCACGGGACGCAATCCACGTTCCACGTGCCGGATCAGCGCGGCATGCACCTCTTCCAGCGCATTCGGCTCGGTCCGGATGAACTCGCCCCACGCCGCACCCACGATGCTGATGTTGCGGAACAGCACCCGGTTCACCTTCACCTCGGGAATCGTCCCTCCCGCGAAACCGATCACGACCAGCCGGCCTTCCGGGGCAAGCACCCGAACGGCCTCGTCGAAGGCGTCGCCGCCGACCGGGTCGACCACGATCTGCGCGCCCCGACCGCCGGTCAACTCACGGACCCGGGCGCCCCAGCCGGCGCCGAGGCGGACGACCTCGTCGGCCCCCAGTTCGCGTAGGAAGTCGTCGGCCCCGTCCCGCCGCACCACCGCGATCACGCGGGCGCCGTGCGCCTTGGCCAGCTGGATGGTCGACGTCCCCACCCCACCCGCCGCACCGAGGACGACGACAGTTTCACCCGCCCGCAGCCGAGCCCGGCGCTCCAGCGCGAATTCCATCGTCTGGTAGTTGATGATCAGCGACGCCGCTTCCTCGAAATCCAGGTTCGCCGGGATGTGCAGCACCTGCGCCGGCGGCACCGCGACCCGTTCGGCGTAACCGCCTACCTGCGACGCCGCGAGCACACGGTGACCGGGCTCGAATCCGCTGTCGGCCGGTGCCGACACCACCACACCCGCGACTTCGGCGCCGGGAACGAACGGCAAATCGGGGCCGAGCTGATATTTGCCGTAGCTGATCAGCAGGTCGGGGAAGCACACCCCGCTGGCCTTGACGTCGATCAGAACGAGTCCCTCGGACGCCGGTTCGGGTACGTCCTGCAGCGTCATGCCGCCCGGCCCCGACAGCTCCGTCACCACCACTGCGCGCATGCTCGAAACAGTAGACGCGCAGGGGTGGCGAGAGGCGTCAACGAGCGAAGAGCCGCTTCCGCCTCCGGGCGACCGACACCAGCTCGACCTTGTCGGTCATCTTCACGCGGGGCCGGCCGGACCCCGCCGCCCGGCCGGTCTCCGCCTTGTCGATCGCACGCCAGCCGGCGAAGCCGATCTGTTCCGGCTGGCGCCGCTCGATGACCTTCTTCACGTCCTTGCGGGTGCCGACCGTGCCGAGGAGCTTTCCGGCCTCGAAATCCGCGAGCAGCGACGACACCGTCTCCCTGGCGCACGCCTTGTTGGTGCCGATGACGCCGCTGGGACCGCGCTTGATCCATCCGGTCACGTACACCCGGTCGGTGACCCGGCCGTGCTCGTTGGGGATCACGCCGCGCTTCTCGTCGAACGCGACACCGCCGACGGGGTTGCCGCGGTACCCGATGGAGCGCAGCACGAGCGAGGTGTCCAGCGAGCCCTCCTCGCCCCGAGCCCGGGCGGACAACGTGCCGGACTCGTCGACCACCAGTTCGTTGCGTCCGTAGCGCAGGGCCTCGGCCTTGCCGGAACCGGCGACCTCGAGCGGCGACGTCAGGTAGCGGAACACGATGCGCTTGTGACCGGGCCGCGGGGCACGCTGCGCGAACTCCCGCGCCAGCCGGACCTTCATCGCCGTGGCCGGATCGCCCAGCAGTGCCTCGCTGGCCGGGTCGAGGTCGAGGTCGGCGTCGTCGATGACGACGTCCACGTTCCCGAGGTCGCCGAGCGCCAGGAACTCGGGGTTGCTGTAGGCGGCCTGCGCGGGCCCGCGGCGGCCGAGGAGCACGACCTCCTCGACGTTGCTGCGACGCAGCGCGGCGAGGGCGTGATCGGCGATGTCCGTCCGTTCCAGCTCCTCGACGTTCATCGTGAGGATGCGGGCCACGTCGAGCGCGACGTTGCCGTTGCCGACGATCACCGCGCGCTTCGCGGACAGGTCGAACGTGCGCTCCGCGTAGTCCGGGTGGCCGTTGTACCAGGCCACGAACTCGGTGGCGGCGTGAACGCCGGGAAGATCCTCGCCCGGGATTCCCAGACGCCGGTCGCTCGACGCCCCGACGGCGTAGATGACGGCGTGGTGATTCTCCAGCAGCTCGTCGTGGGTGACGTGCCTGCCGACCTCCACGTTGAGGTGGAACTCGAAGTTCGGCCGGTCGAGGCTCCACTCGAACATCCGGGTCACCTCCTTGGTGCCGGGGTGGTCGGGCGCGACACCCGCGCGAACGAGCCCCCACGGGGTCGGGAGCTTCTCGAACATCTCGACCTCGACGTCCGAGCGTTCGAGCAATTCACCCGCGGCGTAGCAGGCCGCGGGGCCGGCGCCGACGACGGCGACCCGGAGCTTGCCGAGGTCGCGGCGCGGCGGGGTCGCGGGCGTGAGGGGGATCCACCCGGTCGGCATGGGGTTGGTCGTGTAGTACTCGGCGTTGATGTCCTTGTAGCGGGTGAGCGAGCCGATGAGCTTGTCTTCCGGGAATATCGCGTCGACCGGACAGGCATCGACGCAGGCCCCGCAGTCGATGCAGGTTTCCGGGTCGATGTGCAGCATCTCGGTCTGCGCGAATTCCCGCTCCTCCGGCGTCGGGTGGATGCAGTTCACGGGGCATGCGGAGACGCAGCTCGCGTCGTTGCAGCACGCCTGGGTGATGACATATGCCATTGCGGTTTCCTCATACCTGTCCGGACCATCGAGCTCGTTCGTGTTACACGTAGTAACAGTTATATGAACTGTACTGAGAATCGCGTCCGCAAACAAGCACCGGCGCCGGGATGGAAGAATCGGGGCTCCGCCCACGAGCGAAGGAACCGCATCTTGGCACTCGACCGACCCCTCGCCGCTCCCCCCGCACTCGGCCGCTTCTTCGAGACGTCCTGGCCGGTCCGCACCGGCGACATCGATGCCGCCAAGCGCCTGCGCCTCGACGGGATCGCCCGCTATCTGCAGGACGCGGGCCTGGACAACCTCGACGCGGTCGACGCCGCCGACAGCCACCCGCTATGGATCGTCCGGCGGACCGTCATCGACGTCGTACGGCCGGCGGTGTGGCCCGAGCGGGTACACCTCCGGCGCTGGTGCTCCGCACTGTCGACCCGCTGGACGAACATGCGGGTTCAGATCGAGGGTGAGGCGGGCGCCCTCATCGAGACCGAAGGTTTCTGGATCCACATCAGCGGCGAAACGGGAATGCCCACCCGCATCGACGACGGATTCATCGAACGCCTCGGTGAGTCCGCGGAGGAACACCGGCTCAAGTGGAAGCGGTGGCTCGTCGAGAACGCTCCGGCCGCCGACGAGGACGGCATCGTGGACACCGAATTCGTCCTGCGCCGCACCGACATCGACCCGTTCGACCACGTCAACAATGCCGTCTACTGGCAGGCCGTCGAAGAATTGCTCGCCGACCACGAGCATCCGGGCGGCGGCCGCCTCGTCGACAACCCCCATCGCGCCGTGCTCGAGTACCTCTCGCCCATCGTGTCGACCGACGAGATCGTCCTGCGGTCGCGGCGGGACGACACGTCGCTGACCGTGTGGTTCCTGGTCGACGACGCCCTGCGTGCCGTGGCCCGGGTCGGGCCACTCGCCGCCTGATCAGACCATCTGCTGGGTGCCGATCACCCGCAACAGGTCGAGCCTGGCCCGCGCGTCGGAGCCCGGCTGCGGCATGTACACGAGCAGGTGCTGGTAGGCGCTCGGGGTCAGCAGCGTCTCGCAGACGAGGTCGATGCGTCCGACCTCGTCGTGGAGGACGGTCTTCGTGTCGGACCGGCGGACGGCCACATCGTGCCTGTCCCAGAGCGCCGCGAATTCGGCGCTGCTCTCGTAGAGGCGGTGCACCAGTTCCGTCACGTCGGCGTCACCGGCCCGCCGGGCAGCCGTCGCCCGCAGATCCGCGACGTGATTTCCGGCGAGACGCTCGTGATCGTCCTCGGGGAACATCCCGCGCTCACCGGGGTGCGCGAACCACCGCCACGGCACGTAACGATCGAGACCCGAATACCGGGACGCGTCGCCGAACAGGATCACGTGCATGCGGTTCTGGACCAGCACTTCCCCGAGGTCCGAGATCACGCAGCCCGGGGTGTCGTCGAGCTTGTCGAGCAAATGCAGCAGCCCCGGTCCGACGTGCTTGTTGCCCGCGGCCCGCATCGGCGGAACCTGACCCGACAACAGGTAGAGATGGTCTCGCTGATCGTCGGTCAGCCGCAGCGCCCGCGCGATCGACGCCAGGACCTGTGTCGACGGATGCGGGCCGCGTGCCTGCTCGAGTCGCGTGTAGTAGTCCGTCGACATTCCCGCGAGCATCGCCACCTCGTCGCGCCGGAGCCCCGGCGTCCGACGGCGGACTCCCGGTGGCAGCCCGACGTCGGCCGGAACCAGCTGTTCCCTGCGACGGCGGAGGAAGTCGGCCAACTCGGAGCGGTTCATGCATCAACTGTGCCGGACCCACCGGGACGCTGCCAGGGATCGCCGGTCCCCCGATGAACGGTCTCTGGTTGCCGCCCCCGGCGACGGCGACGCTGGTGTCAGTCCGGAACAGACACAGACCATCGGAGCAGAACATGATCAGCACCACCGCACTCGGAACCACCGGTCCCACCGTCAGCCGGCTCGGCCTCGGCGCCATGGGCATGTCCGGGATGTACGGCAGGACGGACGACGTGGAATCCGTCGCCACCATCCACAAGGCGCTCGACGCCGGAATCGACCTCGTCGACACCGGGGACTTCTACGGATCGGGCCACAACGAGTCGCTGATCGGCAAGGCCCTCGCCGGCCGCCGACGGGAGGACGTGACCCTCAGCGTCAAGTTCGGCGGCCTGCGCGGTCCCGGCGGCACGTGGGCCGGAGTCGATACGCGACCCGAGTCGATCCGGAACTTCCTCGCGTACTCGCTGCAGCGTCTCGGCGTCGACTACATCGACATCTACCGCCCCGCTCGTCTCGACCCCGACGTGCCGATCGAGGACACCGTCGGAACGATCAGCGAACTCGTCGAGGCCGGCTACGTGCGCCACATCGGTCTGTCCGAGGTGGGTCCCGAGACCCTTCGCCGCGCGGCGGCGGTGCACCCGATCGTGGACCTTCAGATCGAGTACTCGCTCATCTCCCGGGGTATCGAGGCCGAGATCCTCCCGCTCTGCCGGGAACTCGGGATCGGCGTGACGGCCTACGGCGTGCTCTCCCGGGGCCTGCTCAGCGACTCGCTGCGCACCGATCAGACCCTCGCGGCCGACGACTTCCGCGCGCACAGCCCCCGGTTCCAGGGCGAGAACCTCCGGCAGAACCTCACCCTCGTCGACTCGCTCGCCGCCGTGGCCGCGCAACACGGGGTGAGCGTCGCGCAGATGGCGATCGCGTGGGTTCTCGCCCAGGGCGACGACATCGTGCCCGTCGTCGGAGCGCGCACCGTCGCCCGGCTCGAGGAGACGCTCGGCGCACTCGACGTCCACCTCGGCGCCGGTGACCTCGCGGCCATCGCCGCAGCGGTTCCCGACACCGCAGTCGCCGGGGACCGCTACCCGCCCGCGCAAATGGCCCAGCTCGACAGTGAACGCGCCGGCGTGGGGCGCTAGCGTCTAGCCATGGCCTCGCACAGCTCGTCGCGGAATCGCACCCTGATCCTGATGCGCCACGGCAAGTCGGCGTACCCGGAGGGGGTCGCAGATCACGAGCGGCCGTTGGCGCCGCGCGGACGGAAGCAGGCCGGTCTGGCCGGTGAGTGGCTGCGGTCGACCCAGCCGCCGATCGACGCCGTGCTGTGTTCGACCGCTCGCCGCACCCGGGAAACGTTGGAGGCGACCCGGGTCGGCGCTCCCGCCCGGTTCGCCGCGGAGCTCTACGGCGCGTACCCGTCCGAGGTGCTCATGGAGATCGTGCGGGTCGAACCGTCGGTGCGCACGCTGCTCGTGGTCGGGCATGTTCCCGGCATGCCGTCGACGGCTCTGGATCTGGCGGGCAACCCCGACACCGGGGACGCCGACCTGATGCGGGAGAAGTTCCCGACGTCCGCGCTCGCCGTCCTCACGGTACCGTGCGACTGGAACGAACTCACGTCGAGCGCGGCGTCACTCGCCGCGTTCCACGTTCCGCGGTAGCGGCCTCAGAACAGCTTCCGGCCGACGACGGCGACGACACCCAGAATCAGGACCAGCACGAGGGCCGACCAGAATCCGAACAGCCACCAGACCACCCCGAAGACGACCAGTGCCGGTGCCACGGTGATGAGTGCGATCGTGGGGCTTTCCCGCAGCACTTCGAGTGCCGACTCGGTCTTGACGCGATCGATCTTCTTCTCGGACATCTCGTCTCCGTTCAGCGAACCACGCATATCGGACAGGTGTGGTCGAGGATAGTCTTCACGGGACGAGAACCCGCTCGACGGCATCGCCGCACTCACCCGGTTCGTCGAGCGCGGGATCCTCGGCTAACTGCCCGGGAACGTCGCGACGTCGAGGTACAGCGGCATCTCGTCGGTGCGCGACCCGGTCGGCGTCCCCGCCTCGTCGACCACCGGGGCGCCGGCGGTGGCAGCGGCCTCGAAGCTCTCTCCCGTCACCCGCCCGTCGAGGTCGAAGTTCTCGAACTCGAACGGAATGCCGTTCGACGCCAGATAGTCCGGCCCGTCCATCAGATGGAAGTGCAGATGCGGCGCGTCGGTGTTTCCGCTGTTGCCCAGCAACCCGATCTGGTCGCCCGCCCGCAGGTCCTGCCCGACGCTGATGTCGTCCACACTGCCGGGCTGCAGGTGCGCGTAGAACGCGTACCGCCCGTTCCCGATGTCCTGGACGACGTGGTTCCCGCCGTACTGGTCGAGGGGAAGTCCCTGCGGACTGGCACCCGGAACCTGTTCCGACAGATTGCCCACGACGGCGATCACCTTGCCGTCCGACACCGCGCGGACCGGTGCGCCGTAGTACTCGTAGCTCGACAGCTGAGTCTTGTCGCCGACGTAGATGCGTCCCTGCTCGTCGAGCTGGACGAAATCGATCGCGAACCGCTCGGCGGCGAGCATCCGGCCGTTGATCGGCAGCACGGCCGCGCGGTGAGACGTGACCGTGCAGCAGCCGGTGCCGTCGAGCCACCGCGGACCGTCGAGGGGAGCGCGGATCCGGACGGCGTCGCGGGTGTCGACTTCCGTGTCGGCCACGTTCTCGGCGAGCTGCGACGGCACGAGCGACGTCGCCTGCGGGAAGTCGACGTTCACGACATGGCCGAGGCTGCCGGGCACGTCGTCGGGACTGTTCAGTGTCGCGTCGATCCACACGAGTCCCTGCTGTCCGGGGGCGAGGACGGTGCCGGTCTTCGGACCTCCGCCGAGGGCCTGGAACCACGGCGTCAGCGCATCACCGCTCAGGTTCACCAGTGTGCGGCCGTCACCCTTCACCTGCAGCGACGTGATCGTCGCCGGCTGCGAACCGGTGTTCGTCAGCCGCAGTTCGTAGGCCAGGTGCACGCGACCGTCGCTGCCCGTCACCGGGATCGGTGCGGCCACCACGTCCGCGACCACCGGCGTGAGCACCGCGGGACCGGCGGACGTGGCCGGCGCCGCCGACGACGTCGCCTCGCTCTGCTGGGTGTCCGAGGCGGTGCAGGAAGTCGCGGCTCCCACGACGACGGCCAGTAGGAGTGCGATGGCGAACCTCGACCGGGCCATCATCCGACGCTAGCAACGGCGAACATCAGGCGACAAGGCATGGAGACAGATGAAGGCCCCACCCCCGAAGAGAGAGGGGTGGGGCCTTCGTCCTTGGTGAGTGCTCGGCGAGTCCTGGGACTCGTCAACCACTCACGGGCGCGGAGCGCCTACCGGTAATCGTTGCTGAAACCGTAATCGTCCAGCGGCACCGCGGCACCGGTGTTCTGGCCGAAGCCGTCCGGGCTGTAGTACT
Source organism: Rhodococcus sp. NPDC127593 (assembly GCF_042671975.1). NCBI lineage: Bacteria > Bacillati > Actinomycetota > Actinomycetes > Mycobacteriales > Nocardiaceae > Rhodococcus > Rhodococcus sp. NPDC127593. Next base: position 97,115 of record NZ_JBHXWI010000011.1, read on the forward strand.
GGTCGTCGTAGGACGGAACCGCGTACGCAGCAGCGCGGGCCTCTTCGGTCGGCTGAACCTGGATGTTGCGGTAACGGTTGATACCGGTACCGGCGGGGATCAGCTTTCCGATGATCACGTTTTCCTTCAGACCGATCAGCTTGTCCGAGCGGCAGTTGATCGCCGCATCGGTCAAGACGCGAGTGGTCTCCTGGAACGACGCCGCGGACAGCCACGAGTCGGTCGCCAGCGATGCCTTGGTGATACCCATCAGCACCGGACGTCCGGCTGCCGGCTCGCCACCCTCGGCGACGACGCGACGGTTCGCCGCTTCGAAGTCCGCACGCTCGGTCAGCGAACCGGGCAGGAACTCCGTGGCGCCCGAGTCGATGATCGTCACGCGACGCAGCATCTGGCGCACGATGACCTCGATGTGCTTGTCGTGAATCGACACACCCTGGCTCCGGTACACCTCCTGGACCTCGTTGACGAGGTGGATCTGCACCTGACGGGGGCCCATGACACGCAGCACCTCGTGCGGATCGGCAGCACCTTCCATGAGCTGCTGACCGACCTCGACGTGGTCACCGTCGGCCAGAAGGCGTTCGGTGCCGTCGTCGTGCTTGAAGACACGCAGACGCTGACGCTTCGAGAGCTTGTCGTAGACAACCTCTTCGCCACCGTCGTCCGGGACGATGGTGATCTTGTAGAAGCGGTCGCCGTCCTCGAGCTGCACGCGTCCGGTGACGTCGGCGATCGGGGCCTTGCCCTTGGGGACGCGGGCCTCGAACAGCTCCTGGACACGCGGCAGACCACCGGTGATGTCTTCTCCGGCGACACCACCCTGGTGGAAGGTACGCATGGTCAGCTGGGTACCGGGCTCACCGATGGACTGGGCGGCGACGATACCGACGGCCTCACCGATGTCGACCAGCTTGCCGGTGGCCATCGAACGGCCGTAGCAGGTGGCGCAGACGCCGGTTCCCGTGGTGCAGGTGAGCACCGAACGGACCTTGACCTTCGTGATGCCCGCCTCGAGCAGTGCGTCGATTGCCGGGTCGCCCAGGTCGTGTCCGCGCTGGACGACGACGTTGCCGTTCTCGTCCACCGCATCGGCTGACAGGGTACGAGCGTAGGTGCTCGTCTCCACGTGAGCGTCGCGGATCATCGAGCCGTCGGCCTGCTTCTCCGCGATCGTGGTGATGATGCCCCGCTCGGTTCCACAATCCTCCTCGCGGACGATGACGTCCTGCGAGACGTCCACCAGACGACGGGTCAGGTAACCCGAGTCGGCGGTACGGAGTGCGGTATCTGCCAGACCCTTACGAGCACCGTGCGTGTTGATGAAGTACTCGAGAACGGTCAGGCCTTCCTTGAAGGAAGACTTGATCGGACGCGGGATGAACTCACCCTTCGGGTTGGTCACCAGACCCTTCATACCGGCGAGCGAACGAACCTGAGTCATGTTGCCGGCGGCGCCGGACTTCACGATCATCGGGATCGGGTTGTCGTCGGGAAAGTGCGCCTCCATGGCCTTACCGACCTCGTCGGTGGCCTGGGACCAGATCTTGACCAGTGCGCTGTTGCGCTCGGTCTTGTTCAGAGCACCACGCTGGTACTTCTTCTCGATCTGATCGGCCTGAGCCTCGAAGGACTCCATGATCTGAGCCTTCTCCGGCGGCACGAGGACGTCGGAGATGGAGATGGTGACACCCGAACGCGTGGCCCAGTAGAACCCTGCGTCCTTCAGCTTGTCGACGGTCTGCGCGACCACGATCATGGGGTACCGCTCGGCGAGATCGTTGATGATCGTCGCCTGACGCTTCTTCGGCATCTGCTCGTTGACGAATGGGTAGTCCGCGGGGAGCAGCTCGTTGAAGAGCACGCGACCCAGCGTTGTCTTTGCGGTCCAGCCGTCACCGTAGTTCCAACCCTCGGGGAACAGCTCTGTTTCCAAGTCACGCGGCGGACGCTGAGTCGTCAGACGCACCTTGATCAGGGACTGCACGGTGAGAGCGCCACGGTCGACCGCCATCTGCGCCTCGGCGGGCGAGGAGTACACGCCCTGCTCTGCCTGGTCGTGGCCGGCAGCAACGAGCTCACCGATAACACCCTCGTCCAGACGTGTCAGGTGGTACAGACCGGTGACCATGTCCAGACGGGGCATGGCGAGCGGTCGACCCGACGCGGGCGACAGGATGTTGTTCGACGACAGCATCAGGATGCGAGCCTCGGCCTGCGCCTCCGCGGACAGCGGAAGGTGCACAGCCATCTGGTCACCGTCGAAGTCGGCGTTGAAGGCCTCACACACCAGCGGGTGGAGCTGAATGGCCTTACCCTCGACCAGCTGCGGCTCGAAGGCCTGGATGCCCAGGCGGTGCAGCGTCGGTGCACGGTTCAGCAGCACGGGGTGCTCGGCGATGACCTCTTCGAGGACGTCCCACACCTGTGCGCGCTGACGTTCCACCATGCGCTTGGCGGACTTGATGTTCTGCGCGTGGTTCAGGTCGACCAGGCGCTTCATCACGAACGGCTTGAACAGCTCGAGAGCCATCAGCTTCGGCAGACCGCACTGGTGCAGCTTGAGCTGCGGGCCGACGACGATGACGGAACGACCCGAGTAGTCGACGCGCTTGCCGAGCAGGTTCTGCCGGAATCGACCCTGCTTGCCCTTGAGCAGATCGCTCAGGGACTTCAGCGGACGGTTACCGGGACCGGTGACCGGACGGCCACGACGGCCGTTGTCGAACAGCGCGTCCACGGACTCCTGCAGCATCCGCTTCTCGTTGTTGACGATGATCTCGGGGGCACCGAGGTCGATCAGTCGCTTGAGGCGGTTGTTGCGGTTGATCACGCGGCGGTACAGGTCGTTCAGGTCGGAGGTGGCGAAGCGGCCACCGTCGAGCTGAACCATCGGACGCAGCTCCGGCGGGATCACCGGGACGGCGTTGAGAACCATGCCCATCGGCGAGTTCCGGTTCGTCTGGAACGCTGCCACGACCTTGAGACGCTTCAGGGCGCGGAGCTTCTTCTGCCCCTTGCCGCTGCGGATGGTCTCGCGGAGGTTCTCGGCTTCGGCGTCGATGTCGAAGGTCTCCATGAGCTTCTGGATCGACTCGGCGCCCATGGCACCGGTGAAGTATTCGCCGTAGCGGTCGACCAGCTCGCGGTACAGCAGCTCGTCGACGATGAGCTGCTTGACACTCAGCTTGGTGAAGGTGGTCCAGATCTCGTCGAGACGGTCCAGCTCACGCTGCGCGCGGTCACGGAGCTGACGCATCTCGCGCTCGCCGCCGTCCTTGACCTTGCGGCGGACGTCGGACTTCGCGCCCTCCGCCTCCAGCTCGGCGATGTCGGCTTCGAGTTTCTGCGCGCGGGCCTCGAGGTCGGCGTCACGCTGATCCGCGACGGACTTCTTCTCGACCTGCATCTCGGCTTCGAGAGTGGACAGCTCGTTGTGACGCAGTTCCTCGTCGACACCGACGATGACGTACGCGGCGAAGTAGATGATCTTTTCGAGATCCTTCGGCGCCAGGTCGAGCAGGTAGCCGAGACGGCTGGGCACGCCCTTGAAATACCAGATGTGGGTGACCGGGGCAGCCAGTTCGATGTGTCCCATGCGCTCACGCCGAACCTTGGCGCGGGTCACCTCGACACCGCAGCGCTCACAGATGATGCCCTTGAAGCGGACACGCTTGTACTTACCGCAGTAGCACTCCCAGTCCCGGGTGGGGCCGAAGATCTTCTCGCAGAAGAGGCCGTCCTTCTCGGGCTTGAGCGTGCGGTAGTTGATGGTCTCCGGCTTCTTGACCTCGCCGTAGGACCAATTGCGGATGTCCTCTGCACTGGCGAGGCCAATGCGGAGTTCATCGAAGAAGTTGACGTCGAGCACGTAACTTCCTTTCCCCAGAGGGATTGTGGATCAGCGGTGGCCGCCGATACCTGACTGCCAATTCAAATGTGAACTACGCCCCCGGACCCTGATTTCTCAGGACCCGGGGACCGAAATCTAGTTCGCGAGGTCGTCGACCGTCGCCGCTTCGTTCCGGGACAAGTTGATGCCCAGGTTCGCTGCGGCCCGCTCCAGGTCCTCGTCGTCACCGTCGGCCATCGCGATGGCCGCGCCGTCCGAGGACAGCACCTCCACGTTGAGGCAGAGCGACTGGAGCTCCTTCAGGAGCACCTTGAACGACTCGGGGATGCCCGGCTCGGGGATGTTCTCGCCCTTGACGATGGCCTCGTACACCTTGACTCGACCCACCACGTCGTCCGACTTGATGGTGAGCAGCTCCTGCAGCGTGTATGCCGCGCCGTAGGCCTGCATCGCCCAGCACTCCATCTCACCGAAGCGCTGGCCACCGAACTGGGCCTTACCGCCGAGCGGCTGCTGGGTGATCATCGAGTACGGACCGGTCGAACGAGCGTGGATCTTGTCGTCGACCAGGTGGTGCAGCTTGATGATGTACATGTAGCCGACCGAGACCGGGTACGGGAACGGCTCGCCGGAACGGCCGTCGAACAACGTGGCCTTTCCGTCGGACGCGACCATGACCTCGCCGTCGCGGTTCGGCAGCGTCGAACCGAGGAGACCGGTGAGCTCGTCTTCCTTGGCGCCGTCGAACACCGGGGTGGCGATGTTGGAGTCGGCAGGTGCAGACAGCATCTCCTCCGGCAGCTGCTCCGCCCAATCGGGACGGGAGCCGTCGCCGGCGACCTGAACGTTCCAGCCGGTCTTGCCGATCCACCCGAGGTGGGTCTCCAAGATCTGACCGATGTTCATACGACGCGGAACACCGTGGGTGTTCAGGATGATGTCGACCGGAGTGCCGTCGGGCAGGAACGGCATGTCCTCCTGCGGGAGGATCTTGCCGATGACACCCTTGTTGCCGTGGCGGCCGGCGAGCTTGTCGCCGTCCTGGATCTTGCGCTTCTGTGCCACGTAGACGCGGACCAGCTCGTTGACACCGGGGGGCAGATCGTCGTCGTCGTCGCGCGAGAACACCCGGATGCCGATGACCTTGCCGGTCTCACCGTGAGGAACCTTCAGCGACGTGTCGCGAACCTCGCGAGCCTTCTCACCGAAGATTGCGCGCAGCAGGCGCTCCTCGGGGGTCAGCTCGGTCTCGCCCTTCGGCGTGACCTTTCCGACCAGCACGTCGCCGTCACGAACCTCGGCACCGATACGGATGATGCCGCGCTCGTCGAGGTCGGCGAGGACCTCGTCGGAGACGTTCGGGATGTCGCGAGTGATTTCCTCGGCACCGAGCTTGGTGTCGCGGGCATCGATCTCGTGCTCCTCGATGTGGATCGAGGTCAGGACGTCCTCTTCCACGAGGCGCTGCGACAGAATGATCGCGTCCTCGTAGTTGTGGCCTTCCCACGGCATGATCGCGACGAGCAGGTTCTTGCCGAGCGCCATCTCACCGTTCTCGGTGCAGGGGCCGTCGGCGAGGACCTGTCCGAACTCGACACGCTGTCCCTCGTCCACGATCGGACGCTGGTTGGCGCAGGTGCCCTGGTTCGAACGCGCGAACTTGCGCATCCGGTAGGTCTTGCGGCTTCCGTCGTCGGCCATGACCGTGACGTAGTCGGCGGAGACCTCTTCCACGACACCGGTCTTCTCGGTGACGATGACGTCGCCCGCGTCGACGGCGGCACGCAGTTCCATGCCGGTACCGACCAGCGGAGCCTCACTGCGAACGAGCGGCACCGCCTGACGCTGCATGTTCGCACCCATCAGGGCACGGTTGGCGTCGTCGTGCTCGAGGAACGGAATCATCGCGGTCGCGACGGACACCATCTGTCGCGGCGAGACGTCCATGTAGTCGATCTCGGCGGACGAGACGAACTCGACCTCGCCACCCTTACGACGGACCAGAATGCGATCGTCCGTGAAGTGACCGTTGGCGTCGAGGGCCGAGTTGGCCTGGGCGACGACGTGGCGGTCCTCTTCATCCGCGGTCAGGTAGTCGACCTGGTCGGTGACCTGGCCGTTCTCGACCTTGCGGTACGGCGTCTCGATGAACCCGAACGGGTTGACCCGTGCGTACACCGACAGCGAACCGATCAGACCGATGTTCGGACCCTCAGGGGTCTCGATCGGGCACATGCGGCCGTAGTGCGACGGGTGAACGTCTCGCACCTCCAGGCCGGCGCGCTCACGGGACAGACCACCCGGGCCGAGGGCGGACAGACGACGCTTGTGCGTCAGCCCCGACAGCGGGTTGTTCTGGTCCATGAACTGCGACAGCTGGGAGGTTCCGAAGAACTCCTTGATCGCAGCCACGACGGGCCGGATGTTGATCAGCGTCTGCGGCGTGATCGCCTCGACGTCCTGGGTGGTCATGCGCTCACGAACCACGCGCTCCATGCGGGACAGGCCCACGCGGATCTGGTTCTGGATGAGCTCGCCGACCGTGCGCAGACGACGGTTACCGAAGTGGTCGATGTCGTCGACCTCGACGGGCACCGGAGCGCCGCCGGGGGCGGTCATCTCGGTGTCACCGGCGTGCAGGCGCACCAGGTACTCGATGGTGGCGACGATGTCTTCCTCGGTGAGGGTCGACGCGACGATCGGCTGTCCGAGGTTCAGGCCCAACTTCTTGTTGATCTTGTAGCGACCCACGCGAGCCAGGTCGTAGCGCTTGTCCTTGAAGAACAGGTTCTCCAGGAGCGTCTGCGCGCTCTCCTTGGTCGGCGGCTCGCCCGGACGCAGCTTGCGGTAGATGTCGAGCAGCGCCTCGTCGGTGCCGGCGGTGTTGTCCTTCTCGAGCGTCGCCATGAGGATCTCCGAGAAGCCGAAACGCTCGGTGATCTGCTCGGTGGTCCAGCCGAGGGCCTTCAGCAGCACGGTGACGGGCTGGCGGCGCTTGCGGTCGATGCGGACGCCGACCGTGTCGCGCTTGTCCACGTCGAACTCGAGCCATGCACCACGGCCCGGAATGACCTTGACGCTGTGCAGGTCCTTCTCGGTGCCCTTGTCGACGGAGTGGTCGAAGTAGACGCCGGGGGAACGCACCAGCTGCGAGACCACGACACGCTCGGTGCCGTTGATGATGAACGTGCCCTTGTCGGTCATCATCGGGAAGTCGCCCATGAAGACCGTCTGGCTCTTGATCTCACCGGTGTTGTTGTTGATGAACTCCGCGGTGACGAACAACGGCGCCGCGTAGGTCATGTCTTTGTCTTTGCACTCGTCCGTCGAGGCCTTCACCTCGTCGAAGCGCGGGTCCGAGAAGGACAGAGACATCGAGCCCGAGAAATCCTCGATCGGGGAAAGCTCCGCGAGAATGTCCTCGAGACCGCCGGAGATTGCGCTGTCGCCACGAGCGGCGGCGCGTTCGCGCCAGCTCTGCGCACCGATCAACCACTCGAACGAATCGGTTTGTACATCAAGAAGCCCGGGAACTTCGAGGGGTTCGCGAATCTTCGCGAAAGAAACCCTCTTCGGGGCTCCGGGGATTCCGGAAACTGCCTTGGTCTGGCTAGAGACTGCCAAGATGCGTCCTTCCAGCACCTCACGCGGGCCGCTCTGTGCTGTTGCGACCGCCGCTGTATCTGCTTCGAATTTCGCTGGTCACGACCCGAACGAAACTCGCCACAGTTGCTGAAGAGTGAATCACTTCGCAGCGGTACGGACGAGGGGTGGACAGGAGGCAGCCAGCGCAACGTCCAAAAGTACACCCAAACTCGGTAGATGTCGAGTCGGGCACCCGAAACAGCACCCAGCCGGGCGCTTGGCCACGCGTCACTGCGCATGTTCACGCATCAGAGTGACGCGTGATCATCGCGGCGTCAAGAGTTAGGGGGCGTGTCGCGTCGTTTCGGCAGGCCCACGGCGCGTTCCCGCCGCCCCTTCCCAGCTGCCGACGGGCGGTGAACAATATGCGCACGCGATCGCCGTCGATTTCTCGAGGGAAGCAGAGCCGTGACGCGCTGGAGTTCGTTCGTCGTCGCCCGTCCGACGCTGGTCCTCGCCGCCACGGTGCTGCTGGTGCTGCTCGGTGGGGCGTGGGGTTCGGGAGTGTTCGACCGGCTGAGCCTCGGCGGGTACACCGATCCAGGCAGCGAGTCCGCGGGCGTCGAGAGCCTGATCGAGGGGACGTTCGGACGGCAGACCCCCGATCTGGCGGTCACCTATCACGCACGTCCGGGTTCGACGATCGACGACCTCGGGCCCGAGGTGGCCGCCCACCTCGCGCGGATCGCCCCCGGAGCGCTCGCCAACACCCCCCTGTCGTACTGGTCCGCGCCGCCGCAGGCGAAGGAGTTCCTGCGGTCCACCGACGGAACCGAGGGGCTGGTGGTGCTGTCGTTGAACGGCGACGAGAACACTCGGATCGCCGCGTACCACGATCTCGAATCCGTACTGGTCATCGACGGCACGGACGCGGAGTTCAGCGGCTTCAGCGCGGCCGCCAACGCCTTCAACGAGGTGTCCGAGAGTGATCTGCTGCGAGCCGAGGCGGTGTCGTTCCCGCTTCTGCTGCTCCTTCTGCTCGTCATCTTCGGCGGCCTCGTCGGCGCGGCCGTCCCGCTGTGCGTCGGCGGTCTCGCGATCCTCGGCGCCCTCGGCGCCCTGCGCGTGATCTCGTACTTCACCGAAGTCAGCGCATTCTCGGTGAACATCGCGAGCCTCGTCGGGCTCGGCATGTCCATCGACTACGGATTGTTCGTCGTGACCCGGTTCCGCGAGGAGCTGCGGTCAGGCGCCCGCACCGACGACGCCGTGCGCCGGACGCTCGCCACGGCCGGCCGGACCGTGGGGTTCTCCGCCCTCCTCCTGGTGTGTGGTTTCGTGGGCATGCTCGTGTTTCCCCAGGCCATCGTGCGGTCCTTCGCCTACGGCGGGATGGCGGCCATCGGGATCGCCGCCGTGCTGTCGCTGTCGGCACTGCCCGCGGCGCTCGCGCTGCTCGGGCCTCGCATCAACTCGCTGACGTGGCGACCGGGTGTGGTCGAACGCGGCGAAGACCGCGCGCACCGGTTCTGGGGCGGCGTCGCCGCCCGGGTGATGCGGCGGCCCGTCGCGATCGCGACGACCATCGTCGCGGGGCTGCTCGTGCTCGCCGCGCCCCTTGCAGGCGCGTCATTGGGTGATCTCGATCACACCGGACTGCCCGCTGCTCACCCGCTTCGGCTCGCCGTCGAAGATCTCGCCGCCGACTTTCCGCTCGCCAACAACGGCGCGACGCTGATCCTGCAGGGCAGCGGCGGCAAGGCCCCGCCCCCGGCCGCCACCGCAGAGTTCTTCCGGGCGACAGCCGCGGTCGACGGCGTCCAGCGGGTCGTCCCGGTCGGCGCCACCGACACGTTCGTCGCGATCCGGGCGATCTTCGACGACGCCGACCGGACGACGGGGGCCATGGAGACGGCCGCAGCGCTGCGCGACCTCCCGCCCCCGGAAGGCACCGAGAAGATGCTGGGCGGTTTGAACGCCCTGACCGCCGACGGACTGGACGCGATGGCCGCGCGACTGCCGTGGATGATCGGGATCATGGTGGCCGTCACCTTCGTGCTGATGCTGCTGGCGTTCCGGTCCGTGGTGCTGCCCCTGAAGGCGATCGCGATGGCCACCCTGAGCCTCGCCGCCTCGTTCGGCGTGCTCACGTGGATCTTCGAGGACGGTCACGGTGCCGACTTCCTCGGCGTGACGCCGGGGCCGCTGCCCGCGACGATGGTCGTTCTCATCATCGCGGTGGTGTTCGGGCTCTCCACCGACTACGAGATCTTCCTGATGTCACGGATGGTCGAGGCCCACGACAAGGGCGCGTCGACCGAGGAGGCCGTGCGGATCGGCACGGCACATACGGGGCGCATCGTGACGGCGGCCGCGGCGCTGCTGATCGTCGTCACCGGCGCGTTCACGCTCTCGGAACTGACGATGATGCGATTCATCGGGCTCGGCATGATCGTTGCGCTGCTCATCGACGCCACCGTCATCCGCATGATGCTCGTGCCCGCCCTGGTGAAGCTGATGGGTGAGGCCAACTGGTGGGCGCCGGGATTCCTGGCGCGGAAGACACCTGCTCCCGGTTCACCCGAGGATCCGAAACCGACACCGCAGCAACAGATTCCCATCCAATCGTGAAGACGATTAGATGGGAATCGGTTCGCTTTGCCGGAGAGGGCAATTCAGCACCCACCCGCCGAGGGTGCACGACTCCTGTTCCGGCTCAATTCTTTCCGGTCGGGAGGATCAGCCCTCACTGTCGGAGATGTCGGACAGCACCCACTTGCCGTCGATCTTCTCCATCTTGATCGACAACGGGGTCGCGGCACTGCCCTGAGCCACGGCGTCACCAGTGGCGCTGACGTTCATGTGCGCGAGCAGCTCGGCGCGGTCGCCGTCGAGCACCGTGACCCCGATGTCGGTGACGGAGGCCTGGGTGGCCGTCTTGGTCTGGATGGCGGCCTGCTTGGTGGTGTCGGCTGTCGAGTCGAACTCTTCCCGCTTGGCGTCGTCGAGGTAGCCGCGCGCCTTGTCGAAGTCCTGATCGATGGTTTCGTAGCTGTACGTGTACAGCGTCTCGATCGCCTCGGTTCCCGCCTTGGTCACCTCGGCGGTGGCGCCTTCGTCGACCCAGGCGGTGTTCGTGATGTCTGCGCCGGGCTTGAATGCCGCGACGACCGCGAACACCCCGAGCACCACCGCCACAGCTCCGAGGATCCCGACGAGCTTCCAGGTGATCCTGCTGGACCCGTTGCCGACGGCCGCGGTCTCGGCGGCGGTGGGGGCCTGCTGCTTACTGATGCGCGGTTGAAGGTTGGGCACCTTCGTCTTCCCCGCGGACGCGGCCTTTGCCGTCGTCACCGCCTTCGCCGTCTCGGCGGACGTGCTCGTGGTGGCCTCGGCGGCCGCTGCTGCGGTCGTCGCGGCCTCGGCCTTCGCCACCGGGGCCGACTTCACGACCGGTTCCGACTTCTCGACCGGTTCCGGCTTCTTCGCAGGTTCCGGCTTCGTGACGGGCTCCGCCTCAGTGACCGGGGTTTCCGATCGAGGAGGCTTCGGCGTTGTCTGACGGGTCCCCGCCACGCGCGGACGCCTGCCCTTTGCAGCGCTGTCCGGCACGTTGTTTCGGCGCTTGGGGGGCATAGTTCACCACTTTCTCATTACACGACGAGCTGTCGTCGACGTGGACACCGCAGCGACACGCCGCCGCGGCACATCAGGACTACTGACCGCCGCTGTCGCCTTCGGGCGCCTGTTCGGCCGGCGCCTGCTCGGCGGGGGCCGGTTCGGTGGGGGCCGGGGCAGGAGCCGCGCCGTCGGCGGGCACCGGACCGCTCTCGAGCGGAATACGTCCGCCCACCGGTTCGACCGACGAGGCCTTCCAGACCCCGTCCACGTCCTGGACGTCCATCCGCATCGTTACCTTGGCCTTGTCGAAGCGGTCGGGCCACGTGGTGGTGACTGCCACGACGACCAGCGCCTTCGCGGTGCCGTCGTCGGTGTTCAGTTCCGTGAGTGTGCCCTGGATCAGCTCGGCCTTACTCGCCGCACCCGATTGACGCATCTGGTCCGTGAACCCGTCCATCGTCGCCTGGAGATCCTGGTTCATCTTGTCGCCCGTGATCGACGACTTCATGTTCTCGAAAGATGCGTCGAGGTCTTGGGAATCGACCGAGTTGAGGTTGATCGCGGCCTGCTGGGCGCCTGTCAACGCAGAATCGCGTGCATCGGCGATCGGCTTCTCCACGAAGAGAGCGCGCGCCCACCCGAAGCCAAACCAACCGGCTGCGACAACCGCGACCACCACCAGTGCGGTCACCGCAGCAAACGAGGCCTTCAGAATTCTGTCCTTCCCCGGAGCCGGTTGTCCCGCCTCCGGGGGCGTGGTAATTCGCGTCACACCAATACCCTACTGATTGTTTTCTTCTACTCGCCGTCGGTCGGGACCGAATGCTACTTGGGAGTAACCCCGAGGAGCGGCGCGAGCTGCGTTGCGATGGGATTCAAGTTGAGAGTGTCAGGCATGACCTTCGGCTTGAAATCCCATGGCTGGATCGTGTCCGGATCGGCGAACACGATGCGATCTGCACTTCGCACACCCGTCACGCTTCCCTGAGGAGCGTCGCAGTTGGCCTTCGTGTTGAACGGGAAGTCCTGCTGGGTGTCGTCGAAGTTCGGGTCCTGCCGCTTCATCTCGGCCAGGGTCTCCTGCGTCCCTTCGTAACCGAGTGTGCACGACGGCGGATTGTTGGTTTCCAGGACGATGCCCTGGTGCACCGTGCCGTCGCCGGGAGCCACGGTCGACGCGGACGCCGCGATGGCGGGCAGGAACATCAGGATCGGCCGCAGCGCGATCGCCTGCGGTGCCAGCTTGTCGCCGACCGCGGCGAGGTTCGTCAGGTCGGTGGTGAGACTCGGACCGGTCTCGTTCACCAGCAGACCGATCTCGTCGCTTGCCGGAATTCCCTTGTCGATGATCGCGCGGAGATCGGGGTCGCTGGTCCGCAGCTGCGCCGCAACCGCGTCGAGGTCCGAACTGAACTGGACGATCGCGGAGGACTGATCGGACTGCGTCGCCAGCACCGTCTGGCTGTCCCTGATGAGGGCCAGCGTCTGCGGGAGGACGTCGAGTCCGTCCTTCGTCAGCGTCGACAGAGAATCCGCGAGTGTCTGCAGATCCTCGCCCTTGCCGTTGAATGCCGTTCCCAGCTGGGTGACGACCGTGCGCAGCGAGTCGACCGGAACCGACCTGACCAGACCGTCGGTGGCCATCAGCACCTGCTCGACCGGAACGGGTGTCGACGTGTCGGCCTCCGTGATCACCGAACCCTGTTCGAGGAACGGCCCCTGGTCGCTGTCGGGCTGAAGGTCCACGTACTGCTCACCGATCGCGGATCGGTTGGCGACGACGGCCTTGGCCGACGCCGGGATGTCCGGCCCACCCGAGGAGATCTTCAACTCGACGTTGATGCCGTCCGCGGTGAGGGACAGATCGCCGACGCGGCCGACGGGAACCCCGCGGTATGTGACCTCGGCGTTGGTGAAGATGCCGCCGGAGTCCTTGAACTGCGCGTTCACGTCGAACTCACCGAACCCGAGCAGGTTGTCGAGGCGGACGTACTTGGCGCCGACGTAGACCAGCCCGAGCATTGCCACGATGGCGAACGCGACGAGCTGGATCCTGACCAGTCGTGACCTCACTGTCCACCCCCGATTCCGAACTGCTCCAGCAGTCCCCCGAGCGGGTTCTGCGGCGACGGCGCTGCGCCGTCCGTCGTGCCGTTCTCTGCGCCACCGTTGCCGGCCGCGGGTGCGGTTCCGGGGAGACCCGGGATCCGCAGGCCCGTCGGGGCGGGAATGATCGGGGGAATCGGCAGTAGCGACACCGTCGGCCATCCCGGCTTCGGTCCGTTGCCGTTGTAGTACGGATTCGACGGATCGACGATCGGCTTGGGCTCACCGAATTTCGGCGGCACGTACACCGGGTCGCCCTGACCGACGCCGAGCGCGCTCAGCGCGTCGCCGATCTGCAGGTCGACCGTGAGGAACAGGTTGACCGATCCGCCGAGCGCGATCTTCTCGACGCCGTCCGGGAACGGGACGGTCGGGATGAACGCGAGCGAATTGGGCAGGTTGTCGCCCGAGTCGGCGAGCGCCTTCAGCGTCGGCCGCAGCGCGAGGAGATCCGCGATCAGATCGTTCTTCGACCGGTTGATCACGTCCGTGCCGACGGTACCGAGCCGGTCCAGTTGCGTGAGCATCTGGGTGAGCTGCGGGCGCTGCTCGTTGAGCACTTCGGCGGCGATCGGGAGCTGGTCGAGGATCAGCCCGATCTTCTCGTTCTGTTCGTCCACTCGCGTGGTCAGGGCGTCGAGTCCGTCCAGTGCGCGGGTGATGTCGTCGCGCTGCTGGTTGAGACCGTCGATGAGCGTGTTCGTCTGCTCGAGAAGTCCCCGGACACGATCCTCACGCCCGTCGAGTGCGGTGGTCAGTTCGTGCACGATCGGCTGCAACTGGCCGACACCGCCGCCGTTGAGCAGCAGCGACAACGCGCCGAGTACCTGCTCGATCTCCGTGGCGTGCCGGGTGCGATCGAGAGAGATCGTGTCGCCGTCCTCGAGCCGTGCGGGATCCTTGTCTTCCGGCGGTTCGGACAGCTGGACGAACTTCTCGCCGAGCAGGTTGGTCTGCTCGATGGCGGCGACCGCGTTGGCAGCGAGGTCGACGGACGAGTCGAGGACGACCTCCACGTCCGCCGTCCAGCCGTCCGGCGCCACCTTGATCGACTCGACCCGGCCCACCGGAACACCGTCGACCTTGACGGCGGACTGCGGGACGAGGTCGAGGACGTCGTCGAACTGGATCGTCAGGTGCATCGGGTGGTCACCGACATCCGGACCGCCCGGCAGCGGAACCCCGTAGATTCCCTCCGACGAGCAGGACGTCACTGCGATGGCGACGGCGCACGCACCGGCGCCGAGGATTACCGACCGCTTCATTCGCCCTCACCACCCGTTGCGCTTTCGAATCGCGGCGACACGACACCCGGCACCGTGCCGGGCGTGACCGTCCGCTGAATGTTGTCGGCACTCATGATCCCGAAGGGAAGCACGAGCGACGGCGTCTTCGCCGATTGCGTGATCTGCGACGTGACGTTGGCGCAGTTGTCGATCAGCGGCTGCATCTGACGCCCGAGTTGCTCGAAGCGCGGATCGCCGGGAACCAGCTTGCCGAGGTCGATCAACTTGCACGCGACGCCGGCCGGATCCTGCAGATCCGGGAACGCCAGGCGCGAGGCCAGGGTGCCGGACTCCGCGTCGTAGGAGTTGGCCAGGTTGCTGATCGCCAGCGGAAGCAGGGTCAGCGAATTGACCAGCGACTCGCGGTTGTCCGCGAGGGTCTGCGTCACCGGAACCAGATCGTCGACGTTCTCGGCAAGGATCTCCCGGTTGTCGGCCACGAATTTCGAGACGTCGCCGAGGGCGATCGCCAGCTGGTTCAGGGCGGCACCGAGGTTCTCCCGCTCCCCCGCAAGAAATCCGGACAGGTCGGAGAGCTGCGAATTGAAATCACGGACCTGCTGATCGTTGGCCGCCAACGCACCCACGAACACCTGGAGGTTCTTCACGGTGTCGAACAGGTCACCGCGGCTCTCGTTGAGCGTGCGGGCGGCGTCGGACAGCTGATTGATGCTCTGCCCCAGCGCCTCCCCGTTGCCGTCGAGGTTGGCCGCGCCGGTCTCCACGAACTGTGACAGCGCGCCTTCCTTGTTCGCCCCGTCAGGGCCGAGAGCGGTGGAAAGCTTCTCGATGCTCGCGTACAGCTCATCTACCTCGACGGGAGTGGCCGTGCGGTCACGCGAGATCACGGCACCGCTCTGCATCTTGTCGCCACCCGTGTAGGCAGGCGCGAGCTGGATGTACCGGTCGGACACCACGGACGGCGTGACCTGTGCGGCCTTCGCGTCGGCGGGAATGTCGACGCCACGATCGACGCGCATGTCGACCTTCACCTGATCGCCCTGCGGCTCGACACCGTCGACGGATCCGACCTTCACACCGAGGATCCGCACGTCGGAACCCTCGTAGATGCCTACCGACTTGTCGAAGTACGCGGTGATCTTCGTGGTGCCCGCGCGGGTGAACACCCACCACAGGGCGCCGGCGATCACCAGCGCGACAATGACGATTCCCACGATGAGGGCGACCCCGCCGCGTCCTCCGCGCTCGGCTCCGTTCTCGACGTCTGCCATCAGTTACCCCCCAACGTGCGGACGGGATCGCGCGGACCGGGAATGTCGGGCAGACCCGGCGGCAGGAGGTTCACCACGACCTGGTCGAACCAGCGACCGTTACCGACCACGTTCGTGTACAGGCGGACGAACGGCTCGTACAGTTTCATCGCCTTGTCCAGGTTCTCGTTATTGGCCTTGAGGATCTCGACGACACCGTCGAGCTGTTCGAGCGCGGGGCCGATGGCGGCCTCGTTGTCGCGCACGAGTCCGGTCAATTGCTGCGACAGCCGCTGAGTTCCGGTGAGCAGCTGGGAAATCGACTGCTGACGGCTGTTGAGCTCACCGAGCAGCAGACCGGCGTCGCTGATCAACCGGTTGAATTCGGAATTGCGGTCGGCGAGGACCTTGGTGGTCTTGCCGGTCGCGTCGAACAATTTCTGCAGTTCCTGATCACGGCTGGCGATGGTCTGCGACAGCCTGCTGACACCGTCCAGAGAGGCGCGGATCTCCGTGGGAGTTCCCTCGAACGCCTGCGACAGCGTCACCATGCTCTGTGCGAGCTGATCGGAGTCGATGTCACCCACCGTCTGTGCGGCGGCCGAGAACGCCTCGATCACGTCGTACGGAGACGTGGTGCGGTCCAACGGGATCACGTCGCTCGGGTTCAACGTGTCCGAGCCGCGGGGGTCGAGGGCCAGGTACTTCTGGCCCAGGATCGTCTTGATCTGGATGGACGCGGACGTCTCGTTGCCGACCCACGCGTCCGACACCTTGAAGGCGACGTCCACATGGTCGCCGTCGAGTTCGACGGACGTGACCTTGCCGACCTTGACGCCGGCGATCCGGACCTCGTTGGAGGGCTTGAGCCCCGCCGCCTCGGTGAATTCGGCGTGATAGGTCGATCCGGCGCCGATGAACGGCAGCGAATCGAGGAAGAAGGCCGACAGGGTGGCCAACAGCACCACGAGAATGCCGAGGGCACCAGCCACTGCCGGGCTGCGACGTCTGCTCATCGTGTCTGCAACTCCTGTAGGCCGTCCTGCGTGCACCGTTTCGCCGAGTTCGTGTACAGCGGCTGGTTGACGGTGGGCAAGCCCGTGGGCAGGTTCAGTTGGGGCGCGGTACCTGGTCCTGCGACGATGTCGACTCCACAGAGGTAGAACTGGAACCAGGATCCGTAACTGGCTGCCCGGCCGAGCTTCTCGAGCTTCACCGGAAGCGTCTGGAGAACGCTGTTGACCGTGTCGGAGTTACGGTTCAACGTCGTCGCCAGCGTGTTCAGCGACGTGATGGATTCCTGGATGGACGGTCGGGTGGGTTCGAGCAGGTCGGCCGTGGCGTCGGTGAGTCCCGCGAGGGACGTCACCGCCGAACCGACGGTTCCCCGCTCGTTCGCCAGGCCCGTGACGAGTTGCTGGGTGTTGACGATCAGCGAATCGAGTTGATCGTCACGCTGATTCACCGTGGCCAGCACATCGTTGAGGTTGTTGATCACCGCACCGATCACCCGGTCCTTGTCGGCGACGGTGTTGGTGAGGCTTGCCGTGTTCTTGACGAGTTCCGTGATGGTCCCCGACTCACCCTGGAACACCTGGATGATCTGGTACGACAACTTGTTCACGTCATCGGCGCTGAGGGTCTGGAACAGCGGACGGAACCCGTCGAACAGCGTGGTGAGGTTGACGGCAGGCTTGGTCCGCTCCATCGGAATGGTGTCGCCGCCGCTCATCTTCATCCCCTGCTGGCCCTCCCCCTGCTCGAGCGCGATGTAGCGCTGCCCCACGAGGTTCCGGAAGCGGATGGTCGCGGTAGTGCTGGCGGGCAGCCAGTCCCGTTCCGCCACCGTGAATTGGACCTCTGCCTCGCGGTCGTCGTGGATCGCGATCTTCTCGACCTGACCCACGCGCACACCGGCGATGCGGACCTCGTCGCCCTCGTTGAGCGAGGTGACGTCCGAGAAGATCGCGTTGAACTTGGTGCCACCGCCGCCACCGAGGTTGGCGATGGTGGCGGCCAGCAGACCGGTCGCCAGGATGGTGACCACGGCGAACACGATCAGCTTGACCAATGGTGCGGTCAGGCCCCTCACTTGAAGCTCACCTCAGTCCCCCTCATGGTCGGCGCGCCGACGAGTGTCGTCCAGCTCGGCACGTCCTCCGGCGCCATGCCCCCGGCCTCGCCGTAGACGACGTCCAGGGTGTCCTGCTCCATCTTCGAACCCGCGTAACTTGCCGGCGTGACCTGGGCTCCGTACCCCGGGACCTGATCGGGGACGCCGGCGGGCGCCGGGAAGAAGTCGATGGTCGACGGGCCGGGATTGCGCGAGGGCACCTGGTAGGCACCGTCGTTGTAGGACGACCCGCCCGGGTACTGCGGGAACTTTCCACCCGGTGCGGTGACCTGGTCGTAGCAAGCCGGTCCGCGGTTGTCGAGCAGGCGCGGCTCGTCCTGATTGGGCACGTAGCGACCCTTCGGATTGACGAACTGCACGCTGGCACGCACACCCGGGTACGGATCGTCCGGTGCCAGCAGTTCACGGGCGACCGGTGCGGCCTTCGCGAAACCCGCGAACGTGCACTCGAAGCTCGGGGAGTAGCGGCCGAGGATCTGCAGTGCCTCACGCGAATCGGCGGCGATACTGACGATCGATTCGGCGTTCGTCTGCAAGAGGTCCGCGGTGGATGACGCGGTTCCGGTCAGCGACGCGAGCAGCGTGGAGATCTCGCCCTGCTTTTCCACCACGGTGTTTCCGGTGGTGCGCAGGTTGTCGAGGGCGTTGACCAGGTCGGGTGCCGCCTCGGAATACGTCTGCGAGAAGTCCGCCAGACCGCGCAGATCCTCCTGGATGGCAGGTAGTTCGGTGTTCAGCCCGCCGAAGATCTCCTCGAGGCGGTCGAGTGTCAGGCCGAGTTCGGCGCCGCGGCCGCTCAGACCCTGGGACAGCGCGCCGAGAGTGTTCGCCAGGTCCTGCGGCGGAATCGCCTGCAGGAGCGGCAGCAGACCGTCCAGAACCTCGCCGACCTCGACGGCGTTGCCGCTCTTGTCCTGACGCAGCGTGTCGCCGGCCTGGATCGGCGGAGCGGTGTCGCCCTCCGGAACGATCAGCGACACATACCGTTCACCGAACAGCGTCTTGGGCAGCAACCGTGCCGTCGCGTTGGACGGAATCAGCGGCGCCTTGTCCGGCTGGATCGCGAGAGCCAGAGTGACCTCGCCCTCCTGGGAGGACGCCGAGCGCACCTCGCCGACGATGAGGCCACGGACCTTCACGTCAGCATTGGGCGGCAGGGCATTTCCGGCGGTATCGGTGAGGAGGTCGATCTTGACGACCTTGGTGAACGTCTTGTTGAACATGCCGATGGTGAAGGCCAGGAACAACGCGAGGACGAGGAAGAACACCAGCCCCAGCACCCGTCGGCCCACAACAGATGTCGTGTTGCTCATCCGGCCACCCTCACTGTGGTCGTCGTGCCCCAGATGGCGAGGCTCAGGAAGAAGTCGAGAACTGCGATGGTGACGATCGCGGTGCGGACCGCCCGACCCACGGCCACACCCACACCGGCGGGACCACCCGAGGCGTGATAGCCGTAGTAGCAATGGATCAGGATCAGCACGAACGCGAAGATCAACACTTTCGCGAACGAATACAGGACGTCCTGCGGTGGCAGGAACAAGTTGAAGTAGTGGTCGTACGACCCGGTCGACTGGCCGTTGAACACGGTACTGATGACGCGGGACGCGAGATAGGCCGCAAGCAGACCGACGATGTACAGCGGGATGACGGCGACGAATCCCGCGATCATGCGGGTGGTGACGAGGAACGGCACACTCGGTACCGCCATCACCTCCAGCGCGTCGATCTCCTCCGAGATCCGCATGGCGCCGAGCTGCGCGGTGAAACCACAACCGACGGTGGCCGAGAGCGCGAGTGCCGCAACGATCGGCGCGATCTCACGGGTGTTGACGTAGGCCGACAGGAAGCCGGTGAGAACCGAGCTGCCCAGCTGTTCGAGCGCGGCGAAACCCTGCAGTCCGACGACGACGCCGGTGAAGCCGGACATCATCGCGATGACGCCGATGGTGCCGCCGATGACGGCGAGCGCGCCGCTGCCGAACGTGACCTCGGCGAGCAGCCGAAGCACTTCCTTGCGGTAGTGCACGAGAGTGTGGGGCGACCAGGCGATTGCCCGGGCGTAGAACGACATCTGCTCACCGGCCCGGTCGAGCACGTTGAGCGGCGCACGACCGACTCGGCGTGCCGCCATCAGCGTCCGGTCACCGCGTCCCTTGGCGATTGTCATCGGGTCACGATCCCTTCGCCGGAACGATCTGGAGGTACACCATGGTCAGGATCAGGTTCGCGAAGAACAACAGCAGGAACGTGATCACCACAGACTGGTTCACCGCGTCACCGACGCCCTTGGGTCCGCCCTTCGGATGGAGGCCCTTGTACGCGGCGATGACACCGGCGATGACACCGAAGACGGCCGCCTTGAGCTCGCCGACCCAGATGTCGGGAAGCTGCGCGAAGGCCGAGAACGATGCCAGGTACGCACCGGGATTACCCCCTTGGAGGATGACGTTGAAGAAGTACCCGCCCGCGATACCGACCACGGACACGAGGCCGTTGAGCAGGATCGCGACGAGGACCATGGCAAGCACCCGAGGCACGACGAGGCGCTGAATCGGGTTGATACCGAGAACCTCCATGGCGTCGATCTCTTCGCGGATCGTCCGCGCACCGAGATCCGCCGTGACGGCCGAGCCCGCAGCCCCGGCCACCAGTAGTGCCGTCACCAGCGGGGAACCCTGCTGAATGACGGCGAGCACGCTGGCCGCTCCCGTGAACGACTCCGCACCGAGCTGCTTGATGAGCGATCCGGTCTGCAGTGACACCACTGCGCCGAACGGAATCGCGACCATTGCCGTCGGCAGGATCGTGACGCTGGCGATGAACCAGGCCTGTTCGATGAACTCACGGAACTGAAAGGGCCGTTTGAACGTGTTTCGTGCGACGTCGACGAAGAGCTCGACGATGTTTCCGGCCTGCGTCAGCGCACCGTTGACCGGCCGCAAGACCGAGCTGCGGGTAACCCCCATCCGATATGCCTACCCTTGCCCGTGAGTGGTGTTTTCGTACCCTTCGCCCCGGTATGCGGGGATGACCTGTGTGTCTTCCTGGCTGTATGCGTAGTCGTAGCCCCCGCCGCCGTTTCCGCCGGAAGTCTCGTCGAGGCTTTCCTGGATGGCGATCTGGGCATTCTCCGGCAGGGTGTGCATGATGTGCCGGACGCGTTCCTGGCGGCGGGCGACGGCCTGCCGGAACGGCATCCCCGGCGTCGCCTTCATCTGCGGGACGATGCCCTCGACGTCGTCGACACCACCGGCGTGGTGACCGGCGTCGACCATCGCCTGCTCCTGCGCCATGGTGGCCTCGTCCTTCTCCTCCGACATCCCGATCGGACCGATCATCGTGCCGTTCAGGAACTGCTTGACGACCGGCTCCTCACTGGTGAGCAGCACCTCCCGCGGACCGAACATCACCAGATGCCGGCGGAACAGCATGCCGATGTTGTCCGGCACCGTCCGCGCGAGGTTGATGTTGTGCGAGACGATCAGGATCGTCGCATCGATCTCGGCGTTGATGTCGATCAACGTCTGCGAGATGTAGGTGGTACGCACCGGATCCAGACCCGAGTCCGGTTCGTCGACGAGGATGATCTGCGGGTCCAGCACCAGGGCCCGGGCCAGGCCCGCACGCTTGCGCATACCACCGGAGATCTCGCCCGGCAGCTTGTCCTCGGCCCCGAGCAGGCCGACGAGCTCCATCTTCTCCATCACGATCTTGCGGACTTCGGACTCGGACTTCTTGGTGTGCTCGCGCAGCGGGAACGCCACGTTGTCGAACAGGTTCATCGAGCCGAACAGGGCACCGTCCTGGAACAGCACTCCGAACAGCTTGCGGATCTCGTAGAGCTCCTTGCTGGAGCACTCGAGAATGTTGGTGCCGTCGATCACGATCGAGCCCTGCTCCGGGCGGAGCAGACCGATCAGCGACTTCAGGAACACCGACTTACCCGTACCCGACGGCCCGAGCAACGCACTGACCTCACCGGCGGGGAGGGTCAACGTGACGTCCTGCCAGATCCTCTGCGAGCCGAACGACTTGGTCAGTCCCTCGACGGATACCTCGACTCCCACCATTACCTCCGCGACCGTTCGATGCACTCACCCCGTGTGGGTTGCGTCACTGTATCGCATCGACGTGTTACCTGTGACAAGGGATGCTACTCATGAGTAAGGAAGCATGCCAACAGCGGGTCCCACTATGCAAAACAATGCGTCTGAACTGGGATAACGGTAGCGAAATTTCTGGTCGCGCGTCCAGCTTTCGGCCAGGAATCTCGACACTCCGAAGCCGTCTGCGGACGCGAAAAGAGGGCCACTCCCCACGGATGGGGAGTGGCCCTCTTCGTCTGCTCGGCGAGCAGCGCGGGAGAGACCGTCTTACTTGACGGTGATCTTCGCGCCGGCAGCCTCGAGCTTCTCCTTGGCGGCGTCGGCCGCGTCCTTGGCAACCTTCTCCAGGATGGCCTTCGGAGCGCCCTCGACGAGGTCCTTGGCTTCCTTCAGGCCGAGGCCGGAAACGACCTCACGGACGACCTTGATGACCTGGATCTTCTTGTCGCCGGCCGACTCGAGAACGACGTCGAACTCGTCCTGCTCCTCAGCAGCCTCAGCGGCAGCCGGTGCTCCGCCTGCAGCGGCAACGGCAACCGGGGCAGCGGCGGTGACCTCGAAGGTCTCCTCGAATGCCTTCACGAACTCCGAGAGCTCGAGGAGGGTGAGCTCCTTGAACTGGTCCAACAACTCTTCGGTGCTGAGCTTCGCCATTGTGGCGGTCCTTCCTGTAAGTCCCATGTCGCTGATCCGCGACCGGGCGGGGTTATAGCAGTGATGCGCGGGTGCGGATCAGCTTTCGGCTGCAGCCTCGGCGGGAGCTTCGGCAGCTCCGCCTTCTGCGGCCTTCTTTTCCTGCAGAGCAGCAGCCAGTCGGGCCACCTGCGAAGCAGGAGCGTTGAACAGGCCTGCGGCCTTTGCCAAGTTGCCCTTCATCGCGCCGGCAAGCTTGGCCAACAGGATCTCGCGGGACTCGAGGTCCGCGATCTTGTTGACCTCGTCCACGGACAGCGCAGCGCCGTCCATGTAGCCGCCCTTGATGATGAGCGCCTTGTTGTCCTTCGCGAAGTTCTTCAGAGCCTTCGCAGCATCGACGGGCTCGCCCTTGATGAATGCAATGGCGGTCGGACCGACGAAAAGGTCATCAAGGCCCTCAACGCCCGCCTCAGCAGCGGCACGCTTGACCAGGGTGTTCTTGGCGACGGAGTAGGTGGCACCTTCTCCGAGAGCGCGTCGCAGTGTCGTGATGTTGCCCACCGTCAGACCACGGTATTCCGTGATCACAGCAGCGGTCGAACCCTTGAACTGCTCGGTGATCTCCGCAACCGCGGAAACCTTCTCAGGCTTTGCCATACTTCGCCTCCTCTCATGACAGTCGTTATCCCACTTCGGAACCGCTGCGCACCGCCGGGTATCCCGGAGCACACAATCCACGACATGCAAAACGCCCCGGTGCAGGGCACACGGGGCGTGAAAGGAAACGATACGGTCGGGGCGCGAGCCCACAGCCGAAACGCATCCCCCTACCTCGTCCTCCTGCGTGGGCCGCCGGACATTCCCGGACTTTCAATCGCGCCCTCACGGAAGCGATCACCAACGGTCTTGGGTAGAACATGATTTGGGGTGAAGCTCAAATACTGCATTGAACTCCGCACGACAGATTACGGCATGGCCTGCACAACCGCCAAATCGCGGCCGGACTCCACCTCGATGACGTGACCGGCGTCACTACACGCACGGCAGTGTGGTTCATCAGACTGAAGCTGCGCCAATTATCTGTTACGTGACGTTACATATATGAGCTAGCTTTTCCTCATGACAATCCTCGAAGCCCGAGCCGTCGTGGCCGGGTCCCGGACGCGCCGCTTCCTCGCGCTCGCCGTGATCTGCCTGGCCGAACTGCTGGTCGTGCTCGACAACACCATCGTCAACGTCGCTCTCCCGTCGATCGGTGTCGAACTCCGCACCAGTGTCAGCGGCCTGCAGTGGGTCGTCGACGCCTACACACTGACGTTCGCAGGCCTGCTCCTGGCGTTCGGCAACCTCGGCGACCGCTACGGCCGTCGACGCGTCATGGTCATCGGCCTGATCGGCGTCGCCGTCATGTCGATCGCCGGCGCCAACGCCGAAAGTCTGGGGCAGGTCATCGCGGCCCGCGCGGCGATGGGTGTCTTCGCGGCCGCCGTCTTCCCCGCGACCCTCGCCCTCGTCATCAACATATTCACCGACGTGCGGGAACGGGCGCTGGCCATCGCCGCCTGGACTGCAATGGCCGGATTCGCAATCGCCATCGGGCCGATGGCCGGCGGGTGGCTGCTCGAGCACTTCAGCTGGCACTCCGTTTTCTGGATCAACGTACCGATCGCGGTGGTCGCGGCAGCAGCGACGCTGCTCCTGGTGCCGGAATCGCGTGCCTCCGTCATCGGACGCATGGACCTCGTCGGAATCGCCGCCTCGATCACGGGAATCACCGTCCTCGTGTGGGCCATCATCGAAGCCCCCCACCACGGGTGGACGTCGTCGGTCACCGTCGGTGCCGCCGCCCTCTCGATCGCAGTCGTGATCGGATTCGTCTACTGGGAGCTGCGCACCGAACATCCGATCCTCGACCTGCGGCTGTTCCGCAACCGCAGGTTTTCCCTGCCCGCGCTCGCGATCGCCATCGGGTACTTCTCGATGTTCGGCTTCCTGTTCCTCATCACGCAGTACTTCCAGGGTGTCCGGGAGTACACGCCGTTCGAGTTCGGTGTCGCATCGCTGCCGTTCGCGGTGTCGGTAGCGGTCGGCGCACCATTCGCCACGCTTCTGGCTCAGCGAATCGGGACGACCCCGGTCATCGTGTTCGGCCTCCTCCTCACCGGCGTCGGCCTGTACCTCGGCGGTCAGGTGGCCGTCGACAGCAGCTATCTGACGGACGTCCTCCCGTCGATGGTGTCGATGGCGCTCGGCTTGGCCATCGTGCAGGGGCCCGCGACAGAGTCGATCATGGCGTCGCTGCCCCTCGACGAGGCCGGAGCAGGCTCGGCCGTGAACGACACGACCAGGGAAATCGGAGGAACGCTCGGTGTCGCCGTGCTCGGATCGATCGTCGCGTCGTACTACGCGACGACGATGAGTCCGCTGCTCGACCGGATTCCGGCCGCGTTGATGAACGACGACGAGAAGGGCTTCGCACGCGCGACGGTCCTGAGTGTGCTCGAGATCCGCAAGCGGGAGATCCCGCCGTTCCTCGAACAGCAGCGTGAGAATCTCATCCTCACGATGAAGACGACGGTCCTGCAGGGGTCGCACACTGCGTCGCTCGTCGCGGCGGGCGCCGTGGTGGTCTGCGCGGTCGTCGTCGCGATCTTCATGCCCTGGGCGCCGGCACGCACGGATTCCGTGATGCTGGCGTGGCGGAAGAAGACCGAACCGGGAACCGTCGACGAAGACTGAACCCGGAAAAGCAGTTCGGCCGGTACGGAAGATTTCCGTACCGGCCAAACTGTGTGAAGCGTGACTTACGCGTCGGCATCCTCGAGAAGGTTGCGGGTGCGGTTCGGGTCCACCGGGATGCCCGGGCCGGTGGTGGTCGAAACGGTGACCTTCTTGACGTAGCGGCCCTTCGCGGAGGACGGCTTCGCACGCAGGATCTCGTCCAGCGCGGCGCCGTAGTTCTCCACCAGCTTGGCGTCGTCGAACGATGCCTTGCCGATCACGAAGTGCAGGTTGGCCTGCTTGTCGACGCGGAAGTTGATCTTTCCGCCCTTGATGTCCGCGACAGCCTTCGTGACGTCAGCCGTCACGGTGCCGGTCTTCGGGTTCGGCATCAGGCCACGCGGTCCGAGGACGCGGGCGATGCGGCCGACCTTGGCCATCTGATCGGGAGTCGCGATGGCGGCGTCGAAATCGAGCCATCCACCCTGAATCCGCTCGATGAGGTCCTCGGCGCCGACGGCGTCGGCTCCAGCTGCCTCGGCCTCGGCGGCCTTCTCTCCGACTGCGAACACGATGACGCGGGCGGTCTTACCGGTGCCGTGCGGCAGGTTGACCGTGCCGCGGACCATCTGGTCCGCCTTGCGGGGGTCGACGCCCAGACGGACGGCAACCTCGACGGTCGCGTCCATCTTGCTCGACGACGTCTCCTTCGCCAGCTTCGCAGCCTGCAGCGGGCTGTACAGCTTGTCGAAGTCGATCTTCTCAGCGGCGGCGAGATACGCCTTGCTGCGCTTTGCCATTTCTTCTGTCCTAACTTCTCACCGCAGTGTGTGTCTTGTCTGCGGTGGTGAATGGTTCAGTAGTGGTCTGGGCCTGGCCGGCCCTCCCACGCTTTCTTCGACGGCGGTGCCGTCAGTCGATCGGCGACGGTGATTCCGTCGATCGATCAGGGCCGACTCAGCCGTTGACCGTGATACCCATCGAGCGTGCGGTGCCGGCGATGATCTTCGCGGCCTGCTCGATGTCGTTCGCGTTGAGGTCTTCCTGCTTGGTCTTCGCGATTTCGCGCACCTGATCCATGGTCACGGAAGCAACCTTGGTCTTGTGCGGCTCGCCGGAGCCCTTCTGCACGCCTGCAGCCTTGAGCAGCAGCTTGGCAGCCGGAGGGGTCTTCAGCTTGAAATCGAAGGTCCGGTCTTCGTAGACCGAGATCTCGACCGGCACCACGTTGCCGCGCTGGGACTCAGTCGCCGCGTTGTAGGCCTTGCAGAACTCCATGATGTTCACGCCGTGCTGACCAAGCGCGGGACCCACGGGCGGTGCAGGGTTAGCCTGACCGGCCTGGATCTGAAGCTTGATGAGCCCTGCGAGCTTCTTCTTCTTGGGGGGCATCTCGTTTTCCTAATTCTTGCTGGGTGTGTTTCTTGCTACTGCAGTGCAAGTATGTGCCGCTAGATCTTCGCGACCTGCGTGAAGGACAACTCGACCGGGGTCTCACGACCGAAGATCGAGACCAGGACCTTGAGCTTCTGCTGCTCGGCGTTGACCTCACTGATGCTGGCGGGCAGCGTGGCGAACGGGCCGTCCATGACGGTGACCGACTCGCCGACCTCGAAGTCGACCTCGATGAGAGGCTTCGCGAAGCTCTCTCCGCCGGTCTCCCCCGCCGCAACGGTCGCCGCGGCAGCCTGCTTCTTCTGCTCCTGCTGCGGGAGCAGGAACTTGGTCACCTCGTTGAGGGTCAGCGGGGACGGACGTGACGTCGCACCGACGAACCCGGTGACGCCGGGCGTGTTGCGCACAGCTCCCCAGGACTCGTCGTTGAGATCCATGCGGACCAGAATGTAGCCGGGCAGAACCTTGCGGTTGACCTGCTTGCGCTGTCCGTTCTTGATCTCGGTGACCTCTTCGGTGGGAACTTCCACCTGGAAGATGTAGTCGCCGACGTCGAGGTTCTGGACGCGGGTCTCGAGGTTGGCCTTGACCTTGTTCTCGTAGCCCGCGTACGAGTGAATGACGTACCAGTCACCGGGTGCGCGACGCAGAGCAGCCTTGAGTTCCGCAACGGGATCCTCGGGCTCTTCGGCAGCCACAGCCTCGTCGGCGGTCTCGGCCTCGTCGGCGGTCTCGGCCTCGTCGGCGGTCTCGGCCTCGTCGGCGGTCTCGGCCTCGTCGGCGGTCTCGGCCTCGTCGGCGGTCTCGGCCTCGAC